>NZ_JBIDAL010000010.1:200704-395390 GCF_043202415.1 Streptomyces sp. NPDC048192 | reverse complement strand
GATCCTTAAGTCCCTCGCCGACTACCTCGCGAGGATCACCCCACCCAACAGCCAAACCAAGACCGACTAACCCTCGCGATTTCTGGCGCAGCACAGTAGTTGTAGTGGCGCAGGTAGTCGCCGGGGTAGTTGCGCGACTCGAAGGACACGCACGAGCTGCTCGCCAGACCGCGGCGGACGATCCAGGTGGCGTCGTTCTTGTCCAGGCTGGAACTGCCCGAGGTGATCGAGGAGATGACGCCGGCGTCGTTCTGGTGGCGGACGTAGTCGGCGGTGCAGCAGGAGGTGGTGGCGCGCAGGGAGATCTCCGAGCCGGGGCTGAGGGTGCCGGTGCTGCCGGTGGCGCCGCCGTAGCCGACGGAGACGATGTTCGCCTGGACGGCGTCGTCGGCGGCGTCGGTCGGGATGCCGGAGGTCATGACGCCCTCGAAGAAGGAGCCGATGGAGCCGTTGCTGTTGTCGCCGCCGGTGCCGAGGACGATCGCACCCTCCTGGTGCATGGGCGAGTATCCGCTCCTGGTCGGCTCACCCCCGGAATAGGTGGTGGTCAGCCCGCCGGATTGCGCGTTCCCCCATTTCAGCGCGAAATGGTTCTGGCCGTTGTTCTTCAGCAGCGCGGTCACGAACGGAAGGGGCCCGGTGCCCGTATTGGAGCTGTTCCTGCTGTATCCGGCGTCGGACTGGAACAGCCCGTTCTCCAGGTCGGCCTGCACCCAGGGGCCCTGTCCGTAGCAGGGCGAGAACCAGCACTCGGTGCCGAAGTTGATGGCGTCCATGTGGCCGTTGCCGGTGTCCAGGTTGTTCGTCTCGGCGTTGCCGTAGTCGAAGCAGCAGGCGCCGTTGACGTGGGTGCCGGAGGTCACCATGTACATCCCCTCGGCGCCGCCGTCGGTGGCCACGCCGGAGGTGGAGTCGTCCCGGTAGCCCATGCCGGCGCTGATCTCCAGGCCGTAGACCTGGTGGCCGCCGACGGTCACCGGCAGCGCGTCGGCGGGCGCCCCGACATCCGCCTTCCCGGCGCCGCCCGCGCCCTCGACGGTGAGGTCGTTGTGGCGGGAGGACTGGTCGTAGATCCTGGTGACGATGCAGGTCGTGCCGGAACAGAAGGAGTCCTGGGCGGCGGCGTTCGCGTATCCGCCGGCGGCCTGCAGCCCGATGTCCTTCGTGGCGCCGTCCGAGGCGCGCTGCACCTGGTAGAGCGGGCCGTTGTACGAGGAGTACAGCGCCCGGACCATGCTGTGCGCGGCGACGCAGGGGGTCCCGGCGGCGCCGTAGACGTCGCAGGGCAGCGAACCTGCGGCGGCGGCCCCGGGCGCGCCGGCGCCGAGGAGCAGCGCGGCGAGGGTCGCGCAGACGGCGAGCACGGACAGGGCGGCGCCGCGCAGGCGCCGGGGGCGGGAGCGGGGGGTTCTCCGGAGCACGGGTGCACCTCTACGTGGTCTGGCCGTGTCGTTCGGTATCTCGGACACCGTTCGATCGAAATACCGAACTATTCGGCAGCGGAATTACGGAGGGGTTTCCTGAAATGCACGGGCGATTGTTTGGGCGCCGTCGAGGGGCGTCAACCCCTGCCGCACCGGAAAAGGGAGAGTCTTTAATCGGCCCGCGCCGTCAGCAACGGCTGGAAGAAACCCGTCCGTTCGGGCATCAGCCAGGTGACCCGAGTGAATCCCGCACCTTCCGCGAACCGGGCGAGCCGGTCGCGGCCGAGCGCCCAGCAGGCGGCCCGCCGGACCCGGACGCGCCACTCCCCCGCGTCGCCCCCGTCGCCCCGGTCGCCCCCGGCCGGGACCAGCTGGATGTGCTCCAGTTCGTAGTGCTCGCCGTCCTCGTGCCAGTGCCACAGCTGGAAGGTGACCGTGCGCCCGGCGCCGTCCGCGGGCCCGTGCACCTGCGGCGGTGTGGAGACCGGGCGCTCGCGCAGCAGCTCGTCGTACGGCCGGGTGCTGACCAGCAGCCGGCCGCCGGGCCGCAGCACCCGGCGCATCTCGGCCAGCGCGGCCCGCACGTCCGGCTCGGTGAGGAGGTGGGGCAGCGCGTTGTCGGCGCAGACGACGGCGTCGAACCGGCCGCCGTGGAACGGCAGTCGCCGCATGTCGGCGCCGGCCGTCGGCAGCGTGAGCCCCCACCGGGCCGCCTCACGGCCCGCCCGGGCGGCGGCCCGCACGCTGAGGTCGGTCCCGACGACCCGGTGGCCGCGCGACGCCAGCCCGATGGCCTGCGTCCCGATCCCGCAGGCGCAGTCCAGCACGGCCGCCCGCTCCCGGCCCACCAGGGCGTCCAGCGCGACGCCCTGCCGGCGCACGCTCGCCGCCCAGTCCGGATAGATCAGGTGGTAGTCGTCGGCCAGGTCGTCGTAGAAGCGGGCGGTCGAGGGCTCGGGCATGCGGGGAGGTTAGCGGAGCTACGAGGGGCGGCGGGCCGTGTCTCCCGCCGTAGTCTGAGGCCATGAACGAGATGCCCCGGGAGCACCGGACCGTGAAGTCCATTCGGGTGCTGCTCGCCGAGGACCAGGGCATGATGCGGGGTGCGCTCGCGCTGCTGCTCGGCATGGAGGAGGACATCGAGGTGGTGTCCCAACTGGGGTCCGGCGACGGCATCGTGGACGCGGTGCTCGCCCACCGCCCGGACGTGGCCCTGCTGGACATCGAGCTGCCCGGCGTCAGCGGACTCGACGCGGCGGCCGAGCTGCGCGAGCAGGCGCCCGACTGCCGGGTGCTGATCCTCACCACCTTCGGCCGGCCCGGCTATCTGCGCCGGGCCATGGAGGCCGGTGCGGCCGGGTTCCTCGTCAAGGACGGCCCCGTGGAGGAGCTGGCCGCGGCGATCCGGCGGGTGCTCACCGGGGAGACCGTCGTCGATCCCGCGCTGGCCGCCGCCGCGCTGAGCGCCGGGCCGAATCCGCTGACGGCGCGCGAGTGCGAGGTACTGAAGGCGTCGGTGGACGGGGCGACGGTCGCCGACATCGCCGGCAAGCTGCATCTGTCCGAGTCCACCGTGCGCAACTACCTGTCCTCGGCGATCGGCAAGACGGGCACCCGCAACCGGGCGGAGGCGGTGCGGGAGGCCCGGCAGCAGGGCTGGCTGTGAGCCGCCGCCGAGCCGCCGGTCAGCCGCGCGCCCCCGTGACCGTGCGCGGCAGCCACACCAGCATGAGCACCGCCCCGCCCAGCAGCACCGCCGTACTGACCCGGAACGCCAGCGCATAGCCGTCGGTCAGCGCCTCCGGCCCGTGCCCGGCGCCCGTGCCGGCCGCGGCGACGGTCGACATCACGGCGAGCCCGAGCGAACCGCCCATCGTGCGCGAGGTGTTGACCAGCCCGGACACCACGCCCGCCTCGCCCGGCGCCGCCCCCGAGGTGGCGAGGGAGGCGAGCGGGGTCGCCGCCAGACCCGCACCGAGCATCATCAGGACGCCCGGGACCATGATCGCGGTGACGTACGCCTCGTGCGCGCCCATCGTCGACTGCCAGCCGAAGCCGGCGGCGGCCACCAGCGTGCCCAGCACCGCCACGTTCCGCGGCCCCGTGCGCCGCATCAGGCGCGGCGCCAGCTTGGAGCCGGCGACCACGGCCAGCGAACTGGGGACGAGCGCGACACCGGCCTGCAGCGGCGAGTAGCCGAGGACGTTCTGGGCGTAGAGCGTCATGAAGTACCACATGCAGAACATGGCCGAGCCGGAGAGGAACATCGCCGCGTTGGCCGAGGCGACCGGGCGCAGCCGGAGCAGGCCGAGCGGCATCAGCGGGGCCGCCGTACGGGCCTCGGCCAGCAGGAACAGGGCGATCAGCAGCAGCCCGGCGAGCAGCGGCGTCAGCGTGGCCGGGGCCGTCCAGCCCTCCGCCTCCGTCTGCGAGATGCCGTAGGCCAGGGTGGCCAGGCCCGCCGTGACGAGCAGCGCGCCCGGCAGGTCGAGGCGCCGCCCGTCACCGGCGCGGCTCTCGGTGAGCCAGAGCACCGAGCCGGCCAGCACCAGCGCGCCCACCGGCACGTTGATCAGCAGCACCCAGCGCCAGGACAGCACGTCCACGAGCACCCCGCCGACCAGGCCGCCCGCGGCTCCGCCGCCGGCGCCGACCGCGGTCCAGGTGGCGATCGCGCGCGCCCGTGCCGCGCCCTCCGGCACGGCGGCGGTCAGCAGGGTCAGCGTCGAGGGGGCGAGCACCGCCGCCCCGAGACCCTGCACGGCCCGCGCCAGGAGCAGCTGCCAGTCCTCCTGGGCGAGGCCGCCGCCCAGCGAGGCCAGCGTGAACAGACCGAGGCCGACCAGGAACATCCGCTTGCGGCCGTAGAGGTCGCCGGCCCGGCCGCCGAGCAGCATGAACCCGGCGAAGGCGATGGCGTAGGCGTTCACCACCCACTGCAGGCCGGTCGCGGTCAGGCCGAGCCCGGACCGCATGGACGGCAGGGCGACGTTCACCACCGACACGTCGAGCACGACCAGGAACTGTCCGGCGCAGGCGAGTGCCACCACCAGCCAGGTGGGCGGTGCCGTGCGGCGAGATATACGGGGTGCAGTGTCGGCGGCTTCCAGCATGGGCGTCATGGTCTCAAGCCGTTTACGGTCCTTGCATCGGCTTTTCGGACCACGAGCGCCCTCGGCCCTGCGGCCTAGGCCTCACCGAGCTGACGCTCCGTCAGTAACCCATGACGAGGTCAAGAATTCATTAGCAGCCCGAAGCAACGGAATAGTTGCCTGTGCATACGAGGTTTACCCGGCACTTATGTACAACGGGAGGCCTCACTCAATGACCCACACGACGATCGACCAGCCGCCCCGGAGGGCCGGCGGCGCCGTGGTCCCGGTGCTCGCCTTCGCGGGCATCGTCGTCGCGGTGATGCAGACGCTGCTCGTGCCGGTCATCAAGGACCTGCCGCAACTGCTGCACACCGCGCCCTCCAACGCCACCTGGGTCCTCACCTCGACCCTTCTGTCCGGCGCCGTGGCCACGCCCATCATGGGCCGGCTCGGCGACCTCTACGGCAAGCGGCGGATGCTGATCCTCAGCCTGGCCGTGATGGTCGTCGGCGCCCTGGTCAGCGCCCTCACCAGCCAGCTGCTGACCATGATCGTCGGCCGTACCCTCCAGGGCTTCGCCATGGGCGCGATCCCGCTCGGCATCGGCCTGATGCGCGACATGCTGCCCCGCGAACGGCTCGGCTCGGCCATGGCCCTGATGAGTTCCTCCATCGGCGTCGGCGGCGGCCTCGCCCTGCCCGCCGCGGCCCTGGTCGCCCAGCACACCGACTGGCACGCCCTGTTCTACGGCGCCGCCGGCCTCGGCGTGCTGTCCATCGGCCTGACCCTGCTCGCCGTCCCCGAGTCCCCCATGCGCGCCGAGGGCTCCTTCGACCTGCTCGGCGCCGTCGGCCTGTCCGGCGGACTGGTGCTCCTGCTGCTCCCGATCACCAAGGGCAGCGACTGGGGCTGGTCGTCGGGCACGACGCTCGGCCTGTTCGCCGCCTCGCTCGTCGTCCTCGTGCTGTGGGGCCTGTACGAGCTGCGCAGCCAGGCGCCCCTGGTCGACCTGCGCACCACCGCGCGCCCGGCCGTCCTCTTCACCAACCTCGCCTCGATCATGGTCGGCGTCGCGTTCTACGTCGTCTCCCTGGTCCTGCCCCAGCTGCTCCAGCTGCCCAAGGCCACCGGCTACGGCCTCGGCCAGTCCATGGTCGTGGCAGGCCTGTGCGTGGCCCCGCTGGGCCTGACCATGATGTTCACGGCGCCGGTGTACGCCCGGCTGTCCGCCCGCTACGGCCCCAGGACCACCCTCATCATCGGCCTGCTGGTCATCGCGATCGGCTACGGCGGCGGGCTCGGCCTGATGGACGCCGCCTGGCAGACGATCGTCACCTCCGTGATCCTCGGCGCGGGCATCGGCCTCGCCTACTCCTCGCTGCCCGCGCTGATCGTCGGCGCGGTGCCGGCCTCGGAGACCGGCGCGGCGAACGGCCTCAACACCCTGATGCGGTCCATCGGCACCTCGGTGTCGAGCGCCGTCGTCGGGATGGTGCTGGCCAACACGGCGCAGAACGCCGGCGGCGTCGCGATCCCGACCATGCACGGGTTCCGGGTGTCCTTCCTGATCGCCACGGCCGCGGTGGCGGTCGGCCTGCTGCTCGCCCTGTTCCTGCCCAGGGCCCCCCGGCCGCAGCACACCCAGCTGCGGGCCAGCAGCGAGGAGGACGCCGTGCTGGAGCGGGCCGAGCAGGTGCTGCGCGGCTTCCGCGGGCGGGTGCTGGGAGCCGACGGCGCTCCGGTCGCCCGCGCCAAGGTCACGCTGATCGACCGGCGCGGCCGGCAGGCGGGCGCGACCGTCACCGACGAGGACGGCGGCTACGTCCTCGCCGTGCCGGCGCAGGGGGCGTACGTGCTCGCCGCGAAGGCCTCCGGCCATGGACCGCGGGCCTCCGCCGCCACGCACTCCGGTGAGGAGCGGGCCGTCGAGCTGGATCTCTCGCTGCCCGGGCAGACCGTGAGCGCGTAGCCGGCCGGCCTCGCGCCCCCTTCTGGGCACCTGCCGCACCCCCCGTCGATGAGTCGCCGGGGGGTGCGGCAGCATGGGCGCCCTGAACAGTCGTACGACCGGAAGGCCCCCCATGTCCGCCACCGCCCCCAAGCCCGAGATCCTGGCCGCGTTCGAGGCGGCCAAGGGGTTCATGCCCGTGGACGAGGGGCTGGCGCTGTACGCGGCGGCGGCCGAGGCCGGGCGGCTGGGGCTGCCGCTGCTGGAGGTCGGGACGTACTGCGGCCGGTCCACCGTGCTGCTCGCCGACGCGGCCCGGGCGGCCGGGGTCACGGCGCTGACGGTGGACCACCACCGGGGCAGCGAGGAGCAGCAGCCGGGCTGGGACTACCACGACCCGGAGACCGTCGACCCGGAGGTCGGCCTGATGGACACGCTGCCGGCCTTCCGGCGGACGCTGTTCAAGGCGGGCCTGGAGGACCACGTGGTCGCCCTCGTGGGGCGCTCGCCGCAGATCGCCGCCCTCTGGAACACCCCGCTCGGCCTCGTCTTCGTCGACGGCGGCCACACCGACGAGCACGCCGCCGCCGACTACGAGGGCTGGGCGCCGCACGTCGCCGAGGGCGGCCTCCTCGTCATCCACGACGTCTTCCCGGAACCCGAGGACGAGTTCACCGGCCAGGCGCCGTACCGCGTGTACCTGCGGGCGCTTGAGTCCGGGGCGTTCACCGAGGTCTCGGTGACCGGCTCGCTGCGCGTGCTGCGGCGAACGGGAGCGGGGATCTGACGGCCCGGTTAGAGTCGCAACGTGTCCTACCTAGGCCCCGAGTTCGATCCCCCGCAGTCGCGCCGGCCCCGGCGTGGTCCGTTGGCCGTGGCCCTGGCCGCGCTGGTGCCCGGCGCGTTGCTCGGCTGGGTGGTGTACGAGGCGGTGGGCGGCGGCGCCGGGAAGGGCGGCGCGGACCGTACGGCGTCCGCGGCGCCCGCGTCCGGCACGGCCGGCGCGTCGTCACCGCCGGCCCACACCGCGTCCCCGTCTTCCTCCTCTCCCGCTTCTTCCTCCGCTTCCTCCACCGACGACGGCAAGCGGCCCTCGGGTGCGGCCGGGGCCGGCCCGCTCACGGGCAAGGTCGTCGTCATCGACCCCGGGCACAACCCCGGGAACTTCCAGCACACGGCCGAGATCAACCGCAAGGTGAACATCGGCACCAACTGGAAGGAATGCGACACCACGGGGACGTCCACCAACGGCGGTTACACCGAGGCCCGGTTCACCCTGGACGTGGCGCACCGGTTGCGCGCGCTGCTGGAGAAGCAGGGCGCCACGGTGAAGCTGACCCATGACGGCGGCAGCCCCGCCTGGGGGCCCTGCGTCGACCAGCGGGCGCGGGCCGGCAACGAGGCGCACGCGGACGCGGCCATCTCCATCCACGCCGACGGCGCCGCCGAGGGCGACCGCGGCTTCCACGTGATCCTGCCGGGGTCCGTGCACGCGGGCGCCGCCGACACCCGGCCCATCGTCGGCCCCTCGCACGACCTCGGCGTGCGCATCGCGGGCAACTTCGTCCGGGAGACCGGGGAGCCGGCGTCCAACTACCTCGGCAACGGCACCGGTCTCGTCACACGCACGGACCTGGGCGGTCTCAATCTGTCAACGGTTCCCAAGGTGTTCATCGAGTGCGGCAACATGCGCGATAGCAAGGACGCGGCACTGCTGACCAGCGGAGCCTGGCGACAGCGGGCGGCGCAGGGGATCTCTGAGGGAATCGTGAGTTTCCTGCGCGAGTCGTGACCGGCAGGCGGATACGGCCGGACGGCCGGATCTTGCGGACGGTAGTGTCTACCGACGACGAGACGACCTACGAAGGACCTAAGGTGAATATCCGCTCCCTCACTAGAGGCGACGGCGTGGTGATCGGAGCAGCGGTGGTGCTGTTCATCGCGTCGTTCCTCGACACGTTCGACACCGACGGCAGCGACATCCCCAACGCCTGGGACAATCTCGGCCTGGTGATGAGCATGTACGTCGGCGGCATCATCGGGGCGGTCCTCATCATCGTCGCCCGCGCGCTTCCGCAGCCCCGCAAGGTCGCCGGCCTCGACCTCGGTCATGTGGGCGTCGCCTTCACTGTCTTCGCCGCCTGGACCTCGTTCTGGACGATCGTCGACCCGCTGGGTGCGTTCAGCGACGAACTGGGCAGCTCCAAGGTGGGTGCCGGGTCCGGTCTCATCCTCGGTCTCATCGCCGCCCTGGTCCTCGCGGGCGCCGCCATCGCCACCCCCCTGGTTCCCGCGCTGCAGGCCGCCCTGCTGCCGGCGCCCAAGCCGGTCGCGCCGCAGCCCTACGGCGCCCAGCCGCCCGGGGGTTACGGCTACCCGGGCGCCCAGCCGCAGCCGGGCCAGCCGTACGGTGCGCAGCCGCAGCCGGGGCAGCCGTTCGGGCAGCAGCAGCCGGCCGCGCAGGGTGCTCCGGCCGCCGCGCAGCCGCCCGCCGGCGACTTCTCGCCGTTCTGGTTCGCCGTGCCGGTGACCCGTCCGCTGTTCGCGGAGGACGGTTCGCCGAACCCGATCGCCGAACTGGCGCCGGGCACCTGGTACCTGGCCGTCGAGCAGCGCGGTGCCGCGCTCGTCGCGCAGACCCAGGACGGCCGCCGTGGCGTCCTTCAGGACACCACCGGGATCCAGCGCGGCTGAGCGCTCCGCAGCCTTCGCACACGGCCCCTCGCCCTTCCGGGTGAGGGGCCGTTGCCGTCGTACAGCCGCCCCGTAAACGGAAACTGACGATTGGTCAGGACGTCCCGGTCTAGCTGCTTCCCCTGAGCTGGGAGGCGGACGGCACCTTGTCCTTGACCGGGGCGCCGGCGCTCGCGCCCGCTCCCTTGACCTTGTTGACGGTGTCGTTGAAGGAGTTCACCGCGCTGCCGTCGCCCTTGCGGAGCTTGGCCGGCAGGTCCTTCAGGCCGGCGATGGCGGAGTCGAGCGGCGCGAGCGCCTTGGACAGCGTGGGGTCGGCCTGGGCGTTGCGGACGGCGGCCTTGAGGCGGTTGTAGGCGAAGGCGCCGGCGACGGCGGCCTTGACGAGGGCCGTCTTGCGGCCGTGGGCGCCCTTCTTGAACTTCCCGGCCTTGTAGGGCTTCACGATCCACTGGTAGGTCGCGCCGGCCGCGAGACCGGCGTCCACGACGAAACGCGTCTTGGCGAACTTGCGCTTCTCCGCGGAGGTCGTCGGGCTGGGGGTGGCGGCGGCCGGCACGGCCTGCAGGGCCGGTACCGCCGCGGTGTCCTTCGTACTGGTCTTCTCGCTGCTGCCGCAGGCGGTGGAACCGGCCAGCAGGGCGCAGCACAGGGTGAGCGCCACACAGAGACGCCGTATGGGTACGGGCACGGGATCCTCCGGTACCTCTCCTCCCCGAGCGGTTGGCTTCCTCCGGCAGCGTGACCCGGGGCGGCCGGTGCCGCCACTCGGCGCCCGCCGTTCGGGTTTCACCGGTCGCGGCCCGGCAATCCGGAAGGTATGTCCCCTCGATATCGCAACAGCGCGAATCAGGCCGGGACGGTCATCGCGGTCGTCGCCGACATCATGGCGGTGATCCTCGGCCTGTGGATCCTGATGTATCTGCTGGACGCCAACCGGGCCAACAGCCTGGTGCAGTTCGTCCACCAGGCCGCCGCCTGGCTGGCCGGCTGGTCGCACGACCTGTTCACCTTCGACGAGGCGTGGGCCCGCGTGGTGGCCGGATACGGTCTGGCCGCGGTGGTGTACCTCTTCGTCGGCCACGCCATCGCCAACAGGATGCACCGGCACTGACGCACGGGCGCGACCCGGCACTGAGCCCCCGGCTAGAGGCAGCAGTCGGGGGCCAGGCCGGCCGGGAGGTGGTCCCCGCCGAAGACGGCGCAGGTGGCCTCGTGGCCGCCGAGCGCGGCGACGGCGAGGAGCAGGGCGCCGGCCGTCCAGGTGGTCAGTTCGCGGGGCCAGACGGCGTCGTCGTCGAAGACGTAGCCCGTCCAGTACAGGCCGCTGTCCGGGTCGCGCAGGTGCTGGATGGACTGCAGGATCTCCAGGGCCCGGTCCGACTCCCCCACCGCCCACAGGGCGAGGGCGAGTTCGCTGGACTCGCCGCCGGTGACCCAGGGGTTGGGGACCACGCAGCGCACCCCGGTGCCCGGCACCACGAACCGGTCCCAGGACGCGGCGATGCGGGCCCTGGCCTCCTCGCCGGTGAGCGCGCCGCCGAGGACCGGGTAGTACCAGTCCATCGAGTAGCGGTCCTTGTCGAGGAACCGCTCGGGGTGCCGGCGGATCGCGTGCCGCAGCGCGCCGACGGCGAGCTCCCAGTCGGGCTGCGGCTCTTCACGCTGCTCGGCGATGGCGAGGGCGCAGCGCAGCGCCTGGTGGATGGAGGAGCTGCCGGTGAGCAGGGCGTCGCGGGTCGGCGTGCCGTCGTCTTCGCGGCGCCAGCCGATCTGGCCGCCGGGCTGCTGGAGGGCGAGCACCCACTCGATGGCCGCGTAGACGGCGGGCCACATGCGGTCCAGGAACGTGTCGTCGCCGGTGGAAAGGTAGTGGTGCCAGACGCCGACGGCTATGTAGGCGACGAAGTTGGACTCGCGGGCGCGGTCGGTGACGTCGTCGTGGGCGCCGTCGGCGTAGGCGGCGTACCAGGAGCCGTCCTCGTTCTGGTGCCGGGCGAGCCACAGGTAGGCCCGTTCGGCGGCCTCGTGCTCGCCGGCCGCGTCCAGGGCCATCGCGGCCTCGGTGTGGTCCCAGGGGTCCAGGTGGTGGCCGCGGAACCAGGGGATCGCGCCGTCCTCCCGCTGGACGGCGAGGATGCCGCGGACCGTCGCGGCGGCCTGCCCTGCGGTGAGGACCCCGGGCAGGACCAGGTGTTCTGTCCGGGGGGTGGTCACCGGGCGTCCACCCGGGGCAGGTGGGGCTTGGTGGCGTAGACGACGAAGCTCTTGCCGATCAGCGGGTTCAGCGCCTGTTCGGCGACCCGGGTGGCCAGCGGCTTCTTCATGATGTCCCAGACCAGCAGCTTGTGGTACGCCCGCACCGGCAGCGCCTTGTCGTTGTCGACGCCGAAGGCGCACTTCAGCCACCAGTACGGCGAGTGCAGGGCGTGCGCGTGGTGGCTGCCGTACGGCTTCAGGCCCGCCTCGCGGATCTTCGCGACGAGTTCGTCCGCCTTGTAGATGCGGATGTGGCCGCCCTCGACCTCGTGGTAGGCGTCGGACAGCGCCCAGCAGACCTTCTCGGGGCCGTAGCGCGGCACGGTGACGGCGATGCGGCCGCCGGGCCTGAGCACGCGGACCATCTCGGCGAGCACGCCCTTGTCGTCGGGGATGTGCTCCATCACCTCGGAGATGATGACGACGTCGAAGGACTCGTCGGGGAAGGGCAGCGCGAGGGCGTCGCCCTCCATGGCGGTGGCGGTGGCGCCCTCCGGTGCCTCTCCGGCCTCCTTCATCGCCGCGAACCACTTGGCGACCTCGCGGATCTCGTCGGCGTTCCGGTCCAGGGCCACGACCTGGGCGCCGCGCCGGTAGCACTCGAAGGCGTGCCGGCCGGCCCCGCAGCCGAGGTCCAGGACGCGGTCGCCCGGGGCGAGCGGGAACCGGGAGAAGTCGACGGTCAGCACGTGGCCCTGCTTTCGGAGGAGACGCCTGCAGTTGCTGGGGCCGCGGAGCGGCCGGAAGTGGGGGAGCCGATGCGGGCCGGGGTACGGCCGGCGGCGCGGCCGGCGCGGGCGATGGCCTCGCGGTAGTGGGCGACCGTGCCCTCGGCGGCCCGCGCCCAGGTGAAGTTCCGCAACACCCGTTCGCGGCCCGCGCGGCCGAGCCGCACCCGCAGCTCCGGGTCCCCGAGCAGCCGGCCGAGTCCGGCGGCCAGCGCGCCCGCGTCGCCCGGCGGTACGGCCAGGCAGGTCTCGCCGTCGCGGCCGGCGACCTCCGGGATGGCGCCGCCGGTGGTGGCGACGAGCGGGGTGCCGGTGGCCATGGCCTCGGCGGCCGGCAGCGAGAAGCCCTCGTAGAGGGAGGGCACGCAGGCGACCTCGGCGGAGCGGATCAGGTCGACGAGTTCGGCGTCGGAGATGCCCTTGACGAACTCCACGGCGCCTTCGAGGCCGTACCGTTCGACCGCCGCCGCGACCGGGCCCTCGGCAGGGCGCTTGCCGACGACGACGAGATGGGCGTCCGGGTGTTCGGTGCGCACCTTGGCGAGGGCCTCCACCAGGAACACCAGTCCCTTGAGCGGCACATCGGCGCTGGAGGTGGTGACGATCCGGCCCGGCACCTCGGGGACGGCCGGATTCGGCGCGAACAGATCGGTGTCGGCGCCGATGTGCACGACGTGCACCCGCTCCTCGCGGACGCCGAGGTGGTCGACGATCTCCTGCCGGGAGGTGCCGGAGACGGTCAGCACGGAGGGCAGCCGGCGTGCGACGCGTTTCTGCATCCGGGCGAAGGCGTACCAGCGGCGCACCGACCAGCGGCGCTGCCAGCCGTCGGCCGCGTCCAGCTCCAGCTGCCGGTCGACGGTGATGGGGTGGTGGACGGTGGTGACCAGGGGGGCGCCGATGTCGCCCAACAGGCCGTAGCCGAGGGTCTGGTTGTCGTGGACGACGTCGAACTCGCCGCGGCGGGCGCGCAGATGGCGGCGGGCGCGCAGGGAGAAGGTCAGCGGCTCGGGGAAGCCGCCGGTCCACATGGTGGCGACCTCCAGGGCGTCGATCCAGTCCCGGTACTCCTCCCGCTTCGGGGTGCGGAAGGGGTCGGGCTGGCGGTAGAGGTCGAGGCTGGGCAGCTCGGTCAGGGTGAGTCCGGGGTGGCCGTCGTCGAGCACCGGGTACGGCTGCGAGCCGATGACCTCGACGCGGTGGCCGAGCCGGGCCAGTTCGCGGGAGAGGTGCCGTACGTAGACGCCCTGGCCGCCGCAGAACGGGTTCCCTTTGTAGGTGAGGAGCGCGATGTCGAGCGGTCGCTCGCCGTCAGCGGCGGGGTCGAGATCGGCACCCGCCACCCGGGCCTCAGCGGTCACTGACGTGCCCCCTTCTGCCTGCACTGTCCCGCGAGACTACGCGGGACGCTAACCTAGAACAAGTTTCAGACTTGATCGTTCAAGAGGCTCCGAATCTACCGGCAGGTAAGGGCGCTGTGAGCGGTGGATCAGGTGATTCGCGCCACGGCGCGGCGCCCTGCCGAGCTGTTCGATCACGTGCCCCACAGACGCCTTCACCGACTGTCACGGAACGGTGCCCATGCCCGCGGAAGCCAGTGTCCCGAGGCCGGTCTCGCCGCCGCTCACCGAGCGCCAGGAGGCCCGCCGCCGGCGGATCCTGCACGCGAGCGCCCAGCTGGCCGGCCGCGGCGGTTTCGACGCCGTGCAGATGCGCGAGGTCGCCGAGTCCTCCCAGGTGGCGCTCGGCACGCTGTACCGCTACTTCCCGTCCAAGATCCACCTGCTGGTGGCGACGATGCAGGACCAGTTGGAGCACCTGCACGCCACGCTGCGCAAGAAGCCGCCCGCGGGCGACACGGCCGCCGAGCGGGTCGCCGGGACGCTGATGCGGGCGTTCCGGGCGTTGCAGCGCGAGCCGCATCTGGCCGACGCGATGGTCCGCGCGCTGACGTTCGCCGACCGCAGCGTCTCGCCGGAGGTGGACCAGGTCTCCCGGCAGACGACGCTGATCATCCTGGACGCGATGGGCCTGGAGCACCCCACGCCCGAGCAGTTGTCGGCGGTCCGGGTGATCGAGCACACCTGGCACTCGGCGCTGATCACCTGGCTCTCCGGGCGGGCCTCCATCGCGCAGGTGAGGATCGACATAGAGACGGCGTGCAGGCTGATCGACCTGACGGAGCCGGGCGGTTCACGCTGAGGGCCCGGCCCACCGTTCAGGCGGCCGTCAGCCCCTTCCAGCTCCGGCCGGCCGCCGTCTGCCCGGCCCACTGCTCCAGCAGGCGCCGGGCCTCCTCCTCGGGGGCGGCCAGGGCGACCGGCTGGGCGCCCGCGTGCACGGTGCGGTCCTGCTCGTGGGTGCCCTCGCTGCAGCACGCGCACATCACGTGGACGGCGCTCGCGGGCTCGGCGCCGTAACCGTGCTCGAGGAACAGCCCGACCAGCGCCTGGAGATCGGCCGCCGCGCCCGCGTCGACCATGACCTCCAGGGTGGGCAGCTCGGACGCCTCGAACAGGAGCAGTTCGTCGAAGACGGGGAACGTCACGCCGTCGACGACCCGCTCCCCCTTCGGCTCCCCGTCGTGGACGACGATCTCGCCGAAGCGCCGGCCGGGGGTCATGGGCACGTTCATCACCCGGCCCCGCGTCGGGCAGAGCCGGTCGATCCAGACGACCTCGCGCTTCCCACCGGTGTCGAGCCGCACGCAGGCCGGCCCGAACCGGCCGTCGATCTCGCCCTCGCCGTCCGGGAGTTCGATGCCGAAGCCGGCCCACGCCTCCCGAGCGGTCGCCCAGTCGCGCTGGATGGTGGCGGCGATGCCCAGGTTCCAGTACGCCGGGTCCCCCTCGCCGCGCGGCGCACGGGCGGCGGCCTCGCGGCCCAGCTCGTACGCCTTGGCCCAGTTGCGCAGGAGCTTGTGGGCGAGCGCGGCGTCGTACCACCACACCTCGCTCCGCGGGGCGTCGGGGAAGTGGGCCAGCACCTGCTCCAGCAGGCCGGCGGCCGCCGGCCAGTCCTCGGCGTCCCACGCCTCGTACGCCCGCTCGATCAGCCGCTCGGCCTCGGACTCGTGCACGTTTCCCCACCCCGGTCGCCACGTCGGAACCGCTGGAGCGTACCCCGCGGCACCGACACCCCCGCTTGCCGGGACCGGCCGTGACGCTGGAGCCGTTTCACGTGGCCGGGGAGCGGGCTACGATCCCGCCATGTCGCTCAGGGGCGGGGATCCGGCGCGCGCCTGGCGGGCCCTCGACCGCGCCCTCGGCGGTGAACGGCCCCCCACCCGAGCGCAGATGTTCGCGGCGAGGCGGCCACTGGTCGTGGGGCGGTGGCAGGACTGGTCGCCTGGGGCCTGTTCGTCCTCGCCTCCGAGGGGGACGTGCTGCCGGCCTTGGTCGTGGCCGTGCCGGCCGGCGGGTGGTTCGCGGTGTTCGCCCGGCTGGAAAGGGCCCGCCAGCGCCGACTGGTGCGCCTCGGACTCCCGGAGGGCGCGACGGACGCGGATCGCCCGAGGTGATGTGCGGGCCGGCGTACGGCGGGCCGGTGGTCCGCGGCGGCCGCGCAATCCGGTCGACCGGCGGGCGGGCGGCCTGCTACACAGACGTATGGACCTCGAGCAGCGGCTTCTCGCCGAACGCGCCTGTGAGCGCGCCCTCATCGACTTCGTCCACCGGCTCGACCTCGGGGAACCGGGCTCCGTGGCCGAGCTGTTCACCGAGGACGGCGTCTGGGAGTGGCCGGCGCCGGGCGACGGGCGGCGGGTGGAGGGGCGGGACGCGCTGCGGGCGTACTTCGCCGCCCGGCCTGCCGACCGGCTGTCCCGGCGTCTGATGTCCAACGTGCTGGTCACGGTGACCGGCCCGGACACGGCGAGCGCGACCTCGTACTTCACGACGTACCGCGTCGACGGGCACGAAGGGGGCCTGCTCCCCGCCGGTCCGCCCGTCCAGATCGGGCATTACGTGGACGCCTTCCGCCGGGTCGGCGGCAGCTGGCTGATCGCCTCCCGCACCCTGCACCTGGCCTTCGGCGGTGAGACCCCGAAGGCCGGCGCCGGTGTCACCCGAAGGCTGCCAGCCTCCTGATCAACTCCTCGGCCGCGGGCAGCAGTCCGGTCTCCTGCCGGGTCATCGTCGGGTTGGCCGCCCGGCGCAGGCGGGCCTCGGTCAGGCCCTCCTCCGTCAGGGCGGAGGGGCCTTCCAGCAGGGAGGCGAGCAGGGCACGGGCCGCAGCCGCGAGCGGGGTGCCGCCGACGGCGACCTGGGCGAGGATCACCGCCGACATGCCCCAGTCCAGCCCGGGGTGGCCGTCCTCGGTGTTGGACCAGTCGATGACCCGGGGGCCGTCCGGGGTGAGCATCACGTTGCCGGGATGCAGATCCAGGTGCAGGACGCGGGCGTGCGGGGCGGCCGGGTCGCGTCCCGGTACGGCGTGCAGCCGGCGCAGCAGGGAGGCGAGCAGCGCGCCCGCGTCCTGCGCGCTCACCCGGCCGTCCCCGACGGCGTCGAGCAGGGTGGGCCCGGACAGCCGCTCCATCACCAGCTCGGTGCGCGATCCGGTGGGCCGTACCCGCGGGGCCGGATAGCCGTGCGACCGTACGTATGTCATCACGGCGCCCTCGGCCGCCGCGTCCCCCCAGCCCTCCCGGTCCCGGCGCAGGACCCAGGCGTCGTCGATCGCGTACACGTCGGCCGAACGGCCCGAGCCCAGCAGTCTCCCCGTCTCCGTCATGACCGTGACCCTAGTCACCGCGGGCGCGTGGGCACAGCCACTGATCAGCGCGCGCGGCGCTGCCGGTAAAGTGGCGGGGTCGTCATCACACCCGTACGGGGGGAAGCCGGTGCCATTCCGGCGCTGACCCTTCCCCAAGCTCTCGACTTCGCTCGAGCCCGGGGCGCCCCCATCCGTGAATCGCCGTCAGGCGGCAAGCCGGAGCACCCCGGACGGGACGGTGACCGGCTCGCGTGCGCCGGCGGTCCGCCGCGCACGGCACCGTCGAGGTTTACGGAGCCGGCCGCCCGGGGGTCTCCCGTGCGCTGCCGGTTCCCCGCAGAGAGGCAGTCGCCGACCATGAACGTCCGCCGCAGTGCCGCGGCCCTCGCCGCCGTTGGCGTGCTGGCCGCCGCCGCGCCCGCCACGGCCGCCGGCCAGTCCCCGTCGCCGTCTCCCAAGGTCGCCGTGCCGTCCGGTCTGTACGGAAAGTCCGACCCGACCTACGACGGCGTCTGGCGGCAGTCGCTCACCCTCGTCGCCCAGCGGACCCTCGGCTACCGGCCGGCCGCGAAGGCGGTCGACTGGCTCGCCGGGCAGCAGTGCGCGAACGGCGCCTTCGCCGCGTTCCGCGCCGACCCGGCCAGGGCCTGCGACGCCAAGGTCGTGGTGGACACCAACAGCACCGCCGCCGCGGTGCAGGCCCTCGAGGCCGTCGGCGGGCACGACGACGCCGTCGGCAAGGCGGTCGCCTGGCTGAAGTCCGTGCAGAACAAGGACGGCGGCTGGGGGTACTCGCCGGGCGGCGCCAGCGACACCAACTCCACCTCCGTCGTCATCGGCGCGCTCACGGCGGCGGGCACGGACCCGGCGTCCTCGAAGAAGCCGGACAAGTCCCCGTACGACTTCCTCGCCGCCATGTCCCTTCCCTGCGGCAAGCCCGGCGGCGGCGCCCTCGCCTACCAGCCGGACAAGAAGGGCGAACTCGCCGCCAACGCCGACGCCACGGCGGCCGGGGTGCTCGGCGCGCTCGGCAAGGGCTTCGTGGCCGAGGCCGGCAAGGCGCCCGCGCAGGACGCGTGCGCCAAGGCCGCCCGCCCCGCCCCCGCGCAGATCGCCGACAACGCGGGCGCGTATCTCGCGGCGGCCGTCGCCGGGACCGGTCACCTGCGGTCCGTGCTCCCCGGCGCCAAGGACCAGCCGGACTACGGCAACACGGCGGACACCGTCGTCGCGCTCGCCGCGGACGGCCGCACCGGAGCGGCGAAGAAGGCCTACGCCTGGCTGGAGAAGAACGCCGGGCCGTGGGCGGCGCAGAGCGGACCCGCGGCGTACGCGCAGCTGATCCTCGCCGCGCACGCGGTCGGCGCGCAGCCCGGCGACTTCGGCGGCACCAGCCTGGTGCGGTCCCTGGACGCGCTGGGCCCGGCGCCGGCCATGAAGGACGCCACGCGCGCGACCGGGAAGCCGGGCAAGTCCGACGGCGGTTCGAGCTTCGGCGTGTGGTGGTTCGTCGGCGTCTGCCTCGTCGCCGGCATCGGCGTCGGCTTCCTGCTCAGCGGCCGGAAGCAGCGGCAGCCGTGAGTGCCGTCCGCCGCGCCGCGGCCGTCCTGCCGGCCGCGTTCCTGCTCCTGGCCGCCGCGGCCCCGGCGCACGCCACCGGGTACCGCTACTGGTCCTTCTGGGAGCGGGCTTCGGGCGGTTCGGGCGGTTGGGTGTACGCCACGCAGGGTCCGTCGACCGCCCGTCCCGGCGACGGCGCGGTGGAGGGCTTCCGCTTCGCGGTGAGCGCGGACTCGGCGGACGCGAGCCGGCCGCGCGGGGCGGCGGACTTCGGCACGATCTGTGCGGGGACGCCCGCCGGGTCCGGCACGAAGCGGGTGGCTGTCGTCCTCGACTTCGGCACCCCGGCGGACGCGCCGTCCGGTGAGACGCCGCCGGCCCGCCGTACGGCCTGCGCGCGGATCCCGTCCGGCGCGACGGCCGCGGACGCGCTGGCCGCCGTCGCCCCGCCGCTGCGGTACGACACCAACGCCCTGCTCTGCGCGATCGCCGGGTATCCGGAAAAGGGGTGCGGGGAGCAGGTTTCCGGGTCCGCGGGCGACAGGGCCACCGCCGGGGAGAAGACGGGCGGTTCGCAGGGCGGCCCCTCGCTGGGCCTGCCGGTCGGCGCCGGGGTGGTGGCCGTGCTGGCGGGCGCGGCGGTGTGGCAGTACCGGCGGCGGCGCGATGACTCCGCCTGACCGGGGGCAGGCCGGGGCCGGGCGCGCGCAGGCCGCTCAGCCGCACACCGGTACGGCCCGCGCCCCTCGCCGGGCGCTCGTCCACCCCGGCGCCTGGTGGCTGTGGGCGCTGAGCCTGGGCACCGCCGCCACCCGCACCACCAACCCCCTCCTCCTCGCGCTGCTCATATCCGCCTCCGCCCACGTCGTGGCGACGCACCGCACCGACACCCCGGCCGCCCGCGCCTACCCGGCCTTCGCCAAGCTCGCCCTCGCCGTTCTCGTCGTCCGCCTGCTGTTCGCGGCGGTGCTGGGGTCGCCCATCCCCGGCACCCACACCCTGTTCACCCTGCCCGAAGTCCCCCTGCCGCACTGGGCGCAGGGCATCCGGCTGGGCGGCGAGGTCACGGCGGAGGCGCTCGTCTTCGCCGCCTACGACGGCCTCAAGCTGGCCACGCTGCTGATCTGCGTCGGCGCGGCCAACGCCCTCGCCGGCCCCAGCCGGCTGCTGAAGTCCCTCCCCGGCGCCCTGTACGAGACCGGTGTCGCCGTGGTCGTCGCGCTGACCTTCGCCCCGCATCTCATCGCCGACGTGCAGCGGCTGCGCGCCGCCCGCCGGCTGCGCGGCCGCCCGGACCGGGGCCTGCGCGGCCTGCTCCAGGTCGGACTGCCGGTGCTGGAGGGCGCGTTGGAGCGTTCGGTGGCGCTCGCCGCCGCGATGGAGGCCCGGGGCTACGGCCGTGTCGCCCGGGTTCCCGCACGGGTCCGCCGTACGACGGCCGCGCTCACCCTCGGCGGTCTGCTCGGCGTGTGCGCGGGCAGCTACGGCCTGCTCACCGAGGAGGGCGGCGGCTACGGCGTCCCGCTGCTCCTCGCCGGTGTGGTCGCCGCGCTCGCGGGGCTGCGGCTCGGCGGCCGGCGCTCGCTGCGCACCCGGTACCGGCCCGACCCGTGGGACGCACGGGCCTGGCTGGTGGCCGGCTCCGGCGCCGCGGTCGCCGCGCTGCTCACCCTGGCCGCCGCCCGCGACCCGGAGGCGCTGCACCCCGGTGTCGTCCCCCTCGTCTCCCCCGGTCTCCCCCTGTGGCCGGCCGCGGCGGTCCTCCTCGCCCTGGTCCCCGCCTTCGCCGTGCCCAAGGAAGAACCCGAGAAGCACAAGGAGCCGTCGTGATCCGCTTCGAGGACGTCAGCGTCACCTACGACGGGGCCGCCGCACCCGCCGTCCAGGGCGTCGGCTTCGAGGTGCCCGAGGGCGAACTGGTGCTGCTCGTCGGGCCGTCCGGGGTCGGCAAGTCGACCGTGCTCGGCGCGGTGAGCGGGCTGGTGCCGCACTTCACCGGCGGCATCCTGCGCGGCCGGGTCACGGTGGCCGGCCGGGACACCCGCACCCACAAGCCGCGCGAACTCGCCGACGTGGTCGGCACGGTGGGCCAGGATCCGCTCGCCCACTTCGTGACCGACACCGTCGAGGACGAACTCGCCTACGGCATGGAGTGGTTGGGCCTCGCTCCCGAGGTGATGCGGCGCCGGGTCGAGGAGACCCTCGACCTGCTGGGCCTCACCGGGCTGCGCGACCGGCCGATCGCCACGCTCTCCGGCGGGCAGCGGCAGCGGGTCGCGATCGGCTCGGTCCTCACACCGCATCCCCGGGTGCTGGTGCTGGACGAGCCGACGTCCGCGCTGGATCCGGCCGCGGCGGAGGAGGTCCTCGCGGTGCTGCAACGGCTGGTCCACGACCTCGGTACGACGATCCTGCTGGCCGAGCACCGTCTCGAGCGGGTCCTCCACTACGCCGACAGGGTCGTACTGCTCCCGGCCCCGGGCGAGCCGCCGGTCGTCGGCACCCCGCCGGAGGTGATGGCCGTCTCGCCCGTCTTTCCTCCGGTGGTGGACCTGGGCCGGCTGGCCGGCTGGTCCCCGCTGCCCCTGACCGTGCGGGACGCCCGCCGCAGGGCCGGCGAGCTGCGGGAACGCCTTTCCGCAGCGGCGGGGGGCGGCACCGCTGGGTCGGCGGCCGCGGGTCCGTCCGGGCCGGCCGCTCCCCCAGGTTCCCGGCTTCCCTCGAACCCGGGGGGACCTCCATCGCAGCAAGGCCGCACGCCGATACCGCCCGCGCCCCTTCGCAGCGCCCCCCACCGCCGGCGTCTCTTCCGTCGCCGCCCCGCTCCCGCCCCCGAGCCCGCCCGCACCCCTGTCGCCGAAGTCACCGCCCTCTCCGTGCGGCGCGGCCGCGTACCCGCCCTGCGCCGCATCGACCTCACCGTCGCCCCCGGCGAGACCATCGCCCTCATGGGCCGCAACGGCGCCGGAAAGTCCACCCTGCTCGGCTCCCTGGCCGGGCTGCTCGCGCCCACCGCCGGCACCGTCACCGTCGCCGGTGCCGTACCGCACCGCACGGCGCCGCCCGACCTGGTGCGCCGCGTCGGTCTGGTCCCCCAGGAGCCCCGGGACCTGCTCTACGCCGACACCGTCGCCGACGAGTGCGCGGCGGCCGACCGGGACGCGGGCGCGGACCCCGGTACCTGCCGGGCGCTGGTGTCGCGGCTGCTGCCGGGGATCACGGACGGCATCCACCCCCGCGACCTGTCGGAGGGGCAGTGCCTGGCGCTCGCCCTCGCCGTCGTGCTGACCGCTCGCCCGCCCCTGCTGCTGCTCGACGAGCCCACCCGCGGCCTGGACTACGCGGCCAAGGCCCGCCTGACGGCCGTCCTGCGCGCCCTCGCCGCCGAGGGTCACGCGATCGTGCTGGCCACGCACGACGTGGAGCTGGCGGCCGAGATCGCGCACCGGGTGGTGCTGCTCGCGGAGGGGGAGGTCATCGCCGACGGGCCGACGGCGCAGATCGTCGTCTCCTCGCCGTCCTTCGCCCCGCAGGTGACGAAGATCCTCGCCCCGCAGCAGTGGCTCACCGTGTCCGAGGTCCGCGAGGCCCTGGCATGAGCCCGCACGGTCGCGTCGGCCCCGTGCGCCCCGCCCGGCTGCACGCCGTCCGTCTCGGTCCCCGTTCGCTGGTCGCGCTCGTGCTGACCGGGGCCGTGGGGGTGGTCGCGTTCGGGTGGCCGTTCCTCGCTCCGCCGGGGTCCCGGCTGAGCGCCCACGCCGCGGACGCGCCCTGGCTCTTCGCGGGGCTCCTGGCCCTCCTGGTCGCGGTCGTGGCGGCGACGATCTCCGAGTCGGATCCGGGGCCGAAGGCCGTGGCGATGCTGGGCGTGCTGGCCGCGACGGGCGCCGCGCTGCGGCCGATCGGCGCGGGTACGGCCGGGATCGAGCCGATGTTCTTCCTGATGGTGCTCAGCGGACGCGTGCTGGGCCCCGGCTTCGGCTTCACGCTGGGCTCGGTGACGCTGTTCGCGTCCGCCCTGCTCACCGGCGGGGTGGGGCCGTGGCTGCCGTTCCAGATGCTGGCGATGGGCTGGTTCACGATGGGTGCCGGGCTGCTGCCGGGCGCGGTCCGGCTGCGCGGCCGTGCGGAACTGGTGCTCCTCGCGGTCTACGGCTTCCTCGCCGCCTTCGCCTACGGCACCGTCATGAATCTGGCCGGCTGGCCCTTCATGGGCGGCGCCGCCTCGGACATCTCCTTCGACGCCCACGCCTCCGTGGCCGCCAACCTGGCCCGCTTCACCGCCTACTGCCTGGCCACCTCGCTCGGCTGGGACCTGGGCCGGGCCCTGTGCACCGTGCTGCTGACCCTCGCCGCCGGCCCGGCGGTGCTGCGCGCGCTGCGCCGTGCCACCCGGCGCGCCGCCTTCGAGACCGCGGTCACATTCGAGGCCCCGGACCGCTCACCCACCGGATCTGCGGCTTCACCCGCCGGAAGCGAGACGGTGAAGCGCCCCACATGACGCAGGTCACCTACGATCCGCGGCCGTAGTCCCGAATGTCCGATACATCCTTTTGGGCAACCCCGCTGACCTGCGGTTTGCGGCCCGCGTCACACACTCGGCAATTCCGCCCCATCCGGCCACAACTAGTAAAAGGGGTCATTGCGGACGGCTTTCCGGGCTGCTTCTCTGGACGACGTCGCCAAGGCGCCACGAGCCCACACGGGCCGGGCGCCGACGCATGAAGGTCACAGCGCGTGGCCCACCCCGTGCGGGCGATCCCCTGTCCCCGACGCAAGAGGTACTCCGTGTCCGTCTCCTTCATCCGCCGCATCGCTTCCCCGAAGAAGGCCCTCACCACCGCCGCCGTGGCCGCCGCCACCGCCGGTATGGCGCTGTCCGCGGCGCCCGCCCAGGCCGCGACCCCGGCGTCCGCCTCCTCCGCCCAGGCGATCGCGCACAAGATGATCCCGGACGCCGCGCAGTTCAACGCGTTCAGCAAGATCGTCTCGCATGAGAGCGGTTGGAACCCGACCGCGACCAACTCCTCGTCCGGCGCCTACGGCCTGGTCCAGGCCCTGCCGGGCTCGAAGATGGCGTCCGCCGGCGGCGACTGGAAGACCAACCCGGCCACCCAGATCAAGTGGGGCCTGGACTACATGAACTCCCGCTACGGCAGCCCCGTGAAGGCCTGGAGCTTCTGGCAGGCCAACGGCTGGTACTGAGCCGTCCACAGCCGCCGAGGGCGGCGGCCCCCGATCCCCGGGCCGCCGCCTTCGGCGTTTTCATGTCCCCGCATGGTCGACTGGGGCGGTGAGCACAGCGGATGACACATCGCCCGACGAGCCGTACGACCCGGAGGCGCGCGGGCTGCGCCTGGTGGCCGTCCTGCTGGTCCTCACCGTGGTCAGCGGACTCATCGACGCCGTGAGCTATCTGGGGCTCGGCCGCGTCTTCACGGCCAACATGACCGGCAACGTGGTCGTCCTGGGCTTCGCGGCGGCCGGCGCGCCCGGCTTCTCCGTGCCCCATACGGCGACCTCGCTCGCCTGCTTCCTGCTGGGCGCGGTGACCGGCGGCCGGCTCGCGGCCCGCGCCGGCCGGGGCTCGCGCCGCACCTGGACCCGCCTCACCCTCACGACCGAGGCCGTGCTCATGGCCCTGTCGGCGGCGGTCGCCTTCGCCTGGCCGCACGCCACCGCCACGGTGTACGCCCTGATCGCCCTCACCGGCTACGCGATGGGCCTGCGCAACGCCACCGTCCGCAAACTGGGCGTCGCCGGCCTCACCACCACCGTGCTGACCATGACCCTGGCCGGTCTGGCCTCCGAGTCCCGCATCGGCGACGCCACCGGCCACCGCTCCCCGCGCCGCACGGCCTCGGTCCTCGCCATGCTCGCCGGCGCCTTCCTGGGCGCGTGGCTGGTCCTCCACCACGGCCTGGGCATCCCGCTGCTCATCGCCGCACTGACGTCGGGCGTCCTCGCGCTCCTGACCTCGGGGCGCGAGTGAGCACCGGACGCTCACGCAGCGGCTGCCCGCCCCGGCCCGCTGGGCGCTATGCGGGCGCCGTGCGCACTTCGATGCTTCTGCCCGCCATCCGCGCGAGCGACTTGGCGCGCGCGACGAAGACGTCCGGATCGTCCATCCGGGCGGTCACCGCGGGCGGATAGATCTCGGTGTCGACATGGCCGGGGAGGGCGTCGCGCAGGGCGAGCAGGACGGTGGTCTGGTCGGGTTCGGGCAGGTCGCCCACGAACACGTAGCCCGATGCGGCGCCCGCGAAGACGGCGCGCCGTGCCCGCTCGTCCGTCACGTGGCGGAGGATGAACGCGGCCACGTCGTCGAAGAGTCCGGAGGTGGCGAACCAGGCGAGGTGCTCCCCCGACTCCCCCGACGGCAGCGACACGAGCTTGGTCATCGCTGCCCCTCGGACACGGCGAGCGGCGCCTCGGACTCCTCGCGGGCCGCCCGCGTCGTGACGAGCCGTGCTCGCGGGCCCTGCAACAGGTACGACAGCCCGAAGCCCGCCGAGACCACCACCGCGCCGCCGACCGCGTCCAGCACCCAGTGGTTGCCGGTGGCGATGATCGCCGAGACGGTGAAGAGGGGGTGCAGCAGGCCGAGGGCCTTCATCCACCACTTCGGGGCGACGACCGCGATGACGACACCGCACCACAGGGCCCAGCCGAAGTGCAGGGAGGGCATCGCCGCGTACTGGTTGGTCAGAGCCGTCAGGGTGCCGTAGTCCGGCTTGGCGAAGTTCTGGGTGCCGTGGACGGTGTCGATGATGCCGAGGGTCGGCATCAGGCGCGGCGGGGCCAGAGGGAAGAGCCAGAAGCCGATCAGGGCGAGGAAGGTGGCGAAGCCGAGGGAGGCGCGGGCCCAGCGGTAGTCGACGGGGCGGCGCCAGTACAGGATGCCGAGGACCGTCAGCGGGACCACGAAGTGGAAGGACTCGTAGTAGAAGTCGAAGAAGTCCCGCAGCCAGCCGATCCTCACCACCGCGTGGTTGGCCCAGTGCTCGATGTCGATGTGCAGGAACCGCTCGGTGTCCAGCACCATGTGCCCGTGGTGCTCGGCGCGCGCCCGGCCGCCGGAGATGGTGCCGCCGGTCGCGGCGAGCCGGACCTGGGAGTAGGCGGCGTACACCACCCGGATCAGCAGCAGCTCCAGCAGGAGGTTGGGGCGGGTGAGGACCCTGCGCAGGACGGGCAGCAGGGGCACGTGGCGGAAGCGGGCCGGGACCGGCGGCGCGTACTCGGCCGGGACGGGCCGCTGGTAGGTCGGGGACGTGCGGGACAGGAACGGTACGGCCGTGGCGGCGGCCAGCGCGGCGAGCAGCACGAGGTTGTCGCGCAGCGGGTGCATCACCGCCATGTTCGGCAGCATCATCTTCGCCGGGAGGGTCGTCACCAGGACCATCGCGACCGGCCAGACGTAGCGGTCGGAGGCGCGTCTGCCGACCCGGCCGACCATGGCGAGCAGCACCCACAGCAGCTGGTGCTGCCAGGCGGTCGGGGACACGGCGACGGCGGCGCAGCCGGTGATCGCCACGGCGAGCAGCAGCTGGCCGTCGTGGGCGTAGTGGACGGCGCGGCGCAGGGCGAGGGCGGCGACGACGGCCCCCAGCGAGAGGAAGAGCCCGATCTCCAGGGGGCCGGTCAGGCCGAGACGGAGCAGGGCGCCGTGCAGCGACTGGTTGCCGAGGGCGTCGGCCTTGCCGCCGAGGCCCACCCCGGCCATGTGGTGCACCCAGTAGGTGTACGAGTCGTGCGGCAGCGCCGCCCAGGCGAGCGCGGCGCAGGCGGTGAAGGCGGCGGCGGTGGCGGCGGTGGCCCGGCGGCGGCCGGTGAACCACAGCAGCGGGGCGAACAGCAGCATGGTGGGCTGCAGCGCGGCGGCCAGGCCTATGCACACCCCGCTGCCCCGCTCTCCGCGTACGGCGAAGCAGCCGAGCAGGACGAGCAGCACCGGGATGATGCTGGTCTGCCCGAGCCAGAGGGCGTTGCGGACCGGCAGCGACAGCATGAGCAGGCTGATCGCGACCGGCGCGGCCAGCAGGGAGGTGCGGCGGCCGACCGGCTGGGGCAGCGCGCGGGCGGCCACCAGGCCGAGGGCGACGACCAGCAGGAGGGTGCCGAAGGTCCAGCCCCAGCCGAGGGCGGCCTGCGCGGACCGGGTGAGGGGTTTGAGGACCAGGCCGGCGAAGGGGGTGCCGGTGAACCGGGTCGAGTCGTAGAGGGAGCCCTTCACGTGCAGGACGCCGTGCGGGCCGACCCAGGTCTCCAGGTCGGTCAGCCGCTCGCCGCTCGGCGTGGTGAGGACCACGGCCAGCTGCCGTACCGCGAGGACGGCGGCCACCGCCCACAGGGCGAGCCGGGCCGCGCGCAGCCGCGCCCCGGCCGGTGCCGCTCCGAAGGTGTCCGCCGGTCGCCCGCTGTGCTCCACGTTCGCCACGCCTCGTCGGCCTCCCGCCCCGTCGTCCCGGCGCCGGGCACGCCGGGTGCTGCTGAGAACCCCATGAGGGCCCCTGTCCCCCGAAGAAGGACGCAGGCTACCGCGACTTCACCTGACGTCCGTTCTCCTTTTGTCCGGAAGACGATAGTGGGGGGCCGGGACGGTTGCCCCGCCGGGGCGCGACAAGGATCACAGCGACCGGCGGGATCGGCTGGTCACGGGCGGGCAGACGTACCTGCGTACGCGCCATTTAGATGCACTGTGCAGCTAAGAGCGTACGGTACGTAAGGGGCCGAACTCCGCCTATGGTCTTTTTTCGGCCCGTTTTCCGGCAGCGTCGCCGCACGGACCGTGCCCTGTCCCCGACGAAAGGTAGGCGAGCCCCGTTTTGGCGACCGTCACTGCCGTCACCCCGTCCCTGAAGACCCGGCGGGCCACCAAGGCCCGCGACGTCACCGTCACCGATCCCGCCCTGGTCAAGCGCGCCGTGAAGGCGGCCGCGCTCGGCAACGCGATGGAGTGGTTCGACTTCGGTGTCTACAGCTACATCGCCGTCACGCTGGGCAAGGTCTTCTTCCCGTCCGGCAACCCGACCGCGCAGTTGCTGTCGACGTTCGGCGCGTTCGCGGCGGCCTTCCTCGTCCGGCCGCTCGGCGGCATGGTCTTCGGTCCGCTGGGCGACCGCGTGGGCCGGCAGAAGGTGCTCGCCCTCACCATGATCATGATGGCGGCGGGCACGTTCGCGATCGGCCTGATCCCGTCGTACACCTCGATCGGCGTCGGCGCGCCGCTGCTGCTGCTCGCCGCCCGGCTGGTGCAGGGCTTCTCCACCGGCGGCGAGTACGCGGGCGCCTCGACCTTCATCGCCGAGTACGCCCCCGACAAGAAGCGGGGCTTCTTCGGCAGCTGGCTGGAGTTCGGCACGCTGGCCGGTTACATCGGCGGCGCGGGCCTGGTCACCGTGATGACGGCGCTGCTGTCCTCGCACGACCTGGTGGCCTGGGGCTGGCGCATCCCGTTCCTGATCGCGGGCCCGATGGGCGTCATCGGCCTGTACCTGCGGATGCGGCTGGAGGAGACCCCGGCCTTCGCCGCCGAGGTCGAGAAGGCGGAGGCGGCCCGGCCGAAGGTGCCGCTGCGCGAGATGGTCGCGGGCCAGTGGAAGGCGCTGCTGCTGTGCATGGGCCTGGTGCTGGTCTTCAACGTCACCGACTACATGCTGCTGTCGTACATGCCGAGCTACCTCACCAGTGAGCTGAAGTACGACGAGACGCACGGGCTGCTGGTCGTGCTGGGCGTGATGGCCCTGATGATGATCGTCCAGCCGTTCGCCGGCGCGCTGACCGACCGGGTCGGCCGCCGCCCGGTGATCGCCGCCGGTTGTGCGGGCTTCCTGTTCCTCTCGATCCCGGCCCTGCTGCTGATCCGCCACGGCAGCCTGCTCGCGGTGGGGCTGGGCATGGGTGCGCTGGGCCTGCTGCTGGTCTGCTTCACCGCGGCCATGCCGGCCGCGCTGCCCGCCCTCTTCCCGACGCGGGTGCGCTACGGGTCCCTGTCCATCGGGTTCAACGTGTCGGTGTCCCTGTTCGGCGGGACGACGCCGCTGGTCGTCACCGCGCTGATCGGGGCGACGGGGAACATGATGATGCCCGCGTACTACATGATGGCCGCGGCCGTGATCGGTGGTTTCGCGGTGTGGCGGATGGCGGAGTCGGCGGGGCGGCCGCTGCCGGGTTCCGCGCCGGCGGTGGAGCAGCGGTAGGCGCCGCAGGGAGCGCGGAGAGGGCATCCGGCCGGCGCCGGTGAGCCGAGCCCCCTGCCCCCGCCCGCGCCTGGACCGACCCCCTGGGCGGCGAATCCGCCGGTGATCACCCCGTGCGTGCCCCTCGGCTGAGACGATGTCGGGGAAGCGCAGGCACTCGGGAAAGGCAGCAGGACCATGAGCGACTCCCAGCTCTGGGACGACGTCGACGACTACTTCACCAGCCGCCTCGCGCCCGACGACGAGGCGCTGCGGGCGGCCCGGCGGGAGAACGACGCGGCCGGGCTGCCGCACATCGCCGTCACGGCGGCACAGGGAAAGCTGCTCCAGCTGCTCGCCCAGGTGCAGGGCGCACGGCACATCCTGGAGATCGGCACGCTCGGCGGGTACAGCACGATCTGGCTGGCCCGCGCCCTGCCGGAGGACGGCAGGCTCGTGTCCCTCGAGTACAGCGCCAAGCACGCCGAGGTCGCCACCCGCAACCTCGCCCGGGCGGGCCTGGACCGGATCGCCGAGGTGCGGGTGGGGCCCGCCCTGGAGTCGCTGCCCAAGCTCGCCGACGAGAACCCGGCGCCGTTCGACCTGGTGTTCATCGACGCCGACAAGGCCAACAACGCGCACTACGTGGAGTGGGCGCTGCGGCTGACCCGCACCGGCAGCCTGATCGTCGTGGACAACGTGGTGCGCGGCGGCCGGGTCACCAACGCGGACAGCACCGAGCCCGACGTGGTGGGCACGCGCGCCGCGATCGAGCTGATCGCCACCCATCCGCGGCTGAGCGGCACGGCGATCCAGACGGTCGGCGCCAAGGGCTACGACGGTTTCGCGCTGGCCCGCGTGCTGGACTGAGCGGCGTCGGCGCCGCCCGGCCGGCGGCTCAGGCCTCGTGGTAGAAGCCGACGTTGACGCTGCGCGGCGCGGTGCGGTCCTGGACGACGATCTCGCCGGATCCGCCGCGCGGCAGGGCCACGGTCGCGCCGTAGCCGAGGGGCTGGACGTACTCCCCGGCGGTCAGCCGCACTTCGGCGGCCGGGTCGGGCTGTGAACCGCGCAGCCAGGTGAGGTGCCAGCCGCCGTCGGGGCCGCACACGAACTCCAGATGGACCCGGGAGACGAACAGCCAGTCCTCGGGGGTGACCAGCCGGCACAGCGACGCGTCCCGGCCGACCCGCAGCACCGCGCCCGGCTCGCTCGGCGCCTCCGCCATCGTCATGCCGGCGGTGGCGCCCGCGTCCTGGCCGGAGACGGTGGCCATGGTGAGTTCGAGCACGTGCGTTTCCCCCTGTACGACCAGCTGCGAGACCAGCTGCACGACCCTCGTGGCGCGGCGCCGCATCGGCGGACCGCCGCCGCATGATAAAACGCCCGGCCGGGCCGCGTCCGGCACAATGGGTTCATGACCGAGCGAAAACCACCGGGTGTGCCGTTCGAGTCCTGGGCCGACAAGCAGATCCGCGACGCGCAGCAGCGCGGTGAGTTCGAGCGGCTGCCGGGGGCGGGGGAGCCGCTGCCCGCCGACCTGTACGCCGCGTACGACGAACTGTGGTGGGTCAAGCGGAAGTTGGCGCGCGAGGGGCTGTCCGTCCTGCCTCCCGCCCTCGCCCTGCGCAAGGAGGCGGAGGACGCGCTCGCGGCGGCCTACGCGGCGCCGTCCGAGCGGATCGCGCGGAAGATCATCGAGGACGTCAACGTCAAGATCAAGGACATGATGTTCAAGCCGCCGCCCGGTCCTCCGCTGGGCAAGAAGCCGTACGACGTCGAGGAGGTCGTACGCGAGTGGCGGCAGCGCAGGGCCGCCGCCACGAGGGAGCTGCCGGATCCGGGCGCCGCGTAGGCGCGCGGCGGGCGGATCCGGGGCTCACATGTGCAGCAACCGTCCGGCCAGCTCCCGGTAGTCGCGCAGGGCGAGCCGCAGCTGCTCGGTGTCGGCGTCCGAGCCCGGGCCCCGGTCCTCGGAAGCCTCCCAGGACCGCCGCAGCGTACGGCGGCGCCGCTCCACCGCCTCCTCGAACAGCCCCGTGATCTCCTCCAGCACGTGATCGGCCTGCTCCACCGTGGTCCGGGGCTCGTCCACGAACCCCACGGCCAGACGGCGCATCTCCTGCTCCCACCGATCGGTCTCCTCGTGCGGCAGCAACGGCGCGCCCACCCCGGAGGGACCGGGAGCGGCCTCACCGACAGCGCCGGACGCGGCCGCGGGCGTGCCGCCGGCACGGCCGCCTTCCTCCGTTCCGGGCCCGCCGCCACGTCCGGCCGCGGCACCGGTACCGGCTGCGGCCGCCGCCTCGGGCGCGGCGCCGCGCACCGCCGCCCCGCCGCCCGGTGCCGCCGGCCAGGCGTCCGGCGCCGGGTAGTCGGTGGTGTGCGACTCCCGCCCGGCCATCTCCCCGGAGGACGGCACCCCCAGCCCGTCGTCCGGCATGGGGCTGTCGAATCCGGCACGCCTCTCACCGGACATCCGGCCCTCACCGGCCCCTCCGCGCATACCCGGGGCCCGTCCCTCACCAGGCACCCCGGCCCGACCAGCCCCCGCGTCCGGTCCGTACGCGCCCGCCATCCGGGCGCCACCGGGCACTCCGCCCTCACCGGGCATCCGGCCCTCCGCAGGCATCCGGCTCTCGCCAGGCATCCGGCCCTCCACAGGCATCTCGGCTTCACCTCGCATGCGGCCCTCCCCCGGTATCCCGCTCTCACCCGGCATCCGGCCCGCGCCGGACATCCGGCTTTCCCCAGGCGCCCCAGCCGGAGGCATCCGGCCCTCACCCGGCATGCGGCTCTCCCCAGGCATCCGACCCTCGCCCGACATCCGACCCTCACCAGGCGCCCCCGTCGGAGGCATCCGGTCCTCGGGCGGTGTGCCGGGGGTGCGGTCGTCGGCTGTGAGGCCGCTTCGGCCGGGGCCGGCCGAGCCGGGGAGGCGTTCCTCCGGTTCCGGCAGGTCCCCCGGGGTGTGGTGGTGCAGCGGCGCGTCCTCGGGGGTCCAGTCCTCGTCCGGCAGCGGCTGCGGAATGCGGCCGGCCCTTGGCGCTTCGCGCTCGTCGCCGGGACCGCTCGTCCTGTCCGTCATGACGCTCAGCTCTCCTTCGGATGGCTCCGGGCGAGCACCCGCGGCGCGTGGGTCGCGCGATGGCGGCCGGTCTCCGGGGCCGGGTGGGTCAGGTCTTCGAAGAGGGCGCGGGCGCCGACGAGCGCGGTGCGCATCTCCTCGGTGCCGGAGCCCGCCTCGGTCAGCCCGTGGCTCGGCCCGTCCTGGGCCACCTGGTGCACCCGCCGGTAGCCGTCGACGTGGTCGGCGTGGTGCACGGACAGCGCGGCGAGCTGCTCGTCGTACCGCCCGCCGTCCGGGTAGCCGCGCGCGGCGGCGACTTCCGCGAGCAGCCGGTCGGCCTCGGCCACCGCCTGCCGCGGCGCGTCGACGAAGTGCTCCTGTACCGCCGTCCAGCGGGCCTCGAACTGCTCACGCCCCGCCGGGTCCAGCGGCCGTTCCCGCAGGTCGCCGTGGCGTTCGAGACGCTCGGCCAATTCCTGTTCGGCGGCCTTGGTGTCACCGCCGTGCCGGGCGACGGTCCGCTCGTACTCGGGTCCGAAGCGCCGCTTCAGGCCGGCCCCGCCGGCCCGGCCGCGGCCGAACCGGGCCACGGCGAGAGCCGCGATGACGACCAGGACCGCGACGATCACGATCAACACGATCAGGCCTGTGGACATGGTTGCCTTCCGCTTCGCGCCGGCCCCTTTGGCCGGCTCTCTTTCCGGGTCACCCGGAAGCACCGTCACAAACGGCGACCGGCCCGCCCGGGCGGCGCACGCCCCGCATCCGGCGCCCGCCGGAAATTCGCTCGGCGGCGCCGTCACGGCCGCCGAGAATGGGCGGCATGACGTGGACGATCAGCCCCGAGCCGTACGACTCCCCGGTCGCCGCCGCACTGTGGCGGGCGTACTACACCGAGGTCAGCGACCGCTGGTACCTGCTGCACGAGGGCCGGCGCACCGACCCGGCGGAGCTGGAGCGGGAGATCGCCGCCCGGACCGGCGCCGAACTCGCCCCGCCGACCGGACGGTTGCTGGTGGGCCGGTACGACGGCGAGCCGGCCGGTTCGGCGGGCGTACGGCTGCTGGAGCCGGACACGGCGGAGCTGACCCGGGTCTTCGTCCACCCGCACCTGCGCGGCAGGGGCGGCGCCCCGCTCCTCGTGGCCGCCGCCGAGGACGCGGCCCGCGCGCTGGGGGCCCGGCGGCTGCTCCTGGACACCCGCGACGACCTGGTCGAGGCCCGCGCCCTGTACGCCCGCCTCGGCTACACCGAGACCGCCCCGCACAACGACGACGTGTACGCGGAGCACTGGTTCCGCAAGGAGCTGGCGGTCAGCGGGACCTGACCCCCGCCTCCTGGTGGGGGCGTTCGCGGTCGGTGCCGCACAGTTCGGTGGTGAGCTCCCTGACGAGCTGGGTCAGGTCGGTCGGACGGCCGGCCGTCCACCAGTCGCCGAGGAGTTCCGCGAGGGACTCCTCGCGGGCCTTGGCGAGCCGTTCGGCGGCCACGCGGCCGGACGCGGTCAAGTACAGGTCCAGACCCCGGCGTTCGGCGAGGTGCCGTTCCTCGACCTGGCGGGCGGCGGCGATGACGGCGTCGAGCGGGACGGGGCTGCGCTCGGCGAGCAGGGCCGGTTCGACGGCGCCGTACTTGCGGATGCGCAGCAGCATCCAGCTGGCGGCGGGCAGCAGGTCGTACCCGGCTCGTTCGGTGATCGTCCGGTAGATCGCGCGGCGGCCCTCGCGGGTGCCGAGGAGGGACAGGGCCCGCGCGCACTCGTCGTAGGAGGACCGTTCGACCGGGTTGGGCGGGATCGTCTCGGAGACGTCCGGCGCGGTGACCGAGCCGCGCAGCCGGTCCTCCTTCAGGAACCAGGCCAGCAGGAAGCCGAGGACGGCGACGGGGGCGGCGTAGAGGAAGACGTCGGTGATGGCGGACGCGTAGGCGTGCAGGGCCGCCGGGCGCAGGGCGGGCGGCAGGGCGGCGATCCCGCGCGGGTCGGACTTGAGCGTGTTCGCGGAGGCGCCGGGCGGCAGATGGGCGCCGCGGAGGGCGGCGGTGAGCTTGTCGCCGAGCCGGCTGGCGAACACCGTGCCGAAGATGGCCACGCCGAAGGAGGCGCCGATGGAGCGGAAGAAGGTCGCGCCGGAGGTGGCGACGCCCAGGTCCTCGTACGACACCGCGTTCTGCACGACGAGGATCAGCACCTGCATGACCAGGCCGAGTCCGAGGCCGAAGACGAAGAAGCAGGCGCTCATCTCGGCGGTCGGGCTGTGCTCGTCGAGCCGGTGCAGCAGGAGCAGGCCGATGGTGGTGACGGCGGTGCCGGTGACCGGGAAGACCTTCCAGCGGCCGGTGCGGCTGACGATCTGCCCGGAGACGGTGGACGACAGCAGCAGGCCGACGACCATGGGCAGCATGTGCACGCCGGACAGGGTCGGCGAGATGCCGTGCACGACCTGGAGGAACGTCGGCAGATAGGTCATCGCGCCGAACATGGCGAAGCCGACGATGAAGCTGATGACGGCGGCGAGCGTGAAGGTGCGGATGCCGAACAGCTTCAGCGGCAGCACCGGTTCGGCGGCCCGCCGCTCGACGGCGACGAACGCCACGGCGAGCAGCACGCCCAGCACGGCCAGCCCGATGATCTGCGGCGAGCCCCAGGCCCAGGTGGTGCCGCCGAGGGAGGCGACCAGGACGAGGCAGGTGGCGACGGAGGCGATCAGCAGGGTGCCGAGGTAGTCGATGACGTGGCGGGCGGTGCGGCGCGGGATGTGCAGGGCGGTGGCGATCACGGCGAGGGCGACGACGCCGACGGGCAGATTGACGTAGAAGACCCAGCGCCAGCTCAGGTGCTGGGTGAACAGCCCGCCGAGCAGCGGCCCCAGCACGCTGGTCGCCCCGAACACGGCCCCGAACAGCCCTTGGTACCGGCCGCGTTCGCGTGGCGGCACGATGTCCCCGACGATCGCCATGGACAGCACCATCAGCCCGCCGCCGCCGAGTCCCTGCAGCGCGCGGAACGCGATCAGCTGGGGCATGTTCTGCGCCATGCCGCACAGCGCGGAGCCGATCAGGAAGATGACGATCGCCGTCTGGAAGAGCCGCTTGCGGCCGTACTGGTCGCCGAGCTTGCCCCACAGCGGGGTCGCGGCGGTCGAGGCGAGCAGGTAGGCGGTGACGACCCAGGACAGGTGCTCGAGTCCGCCCAGATCGCTGACGATGGTGGGCAGCGCGGTCGACACGATCGTCTGGTCGAGTGCGGCGAGCAGCAGGCCGAGGAGCAGGGCGCCGATCGAGACGAACACGTTGCCGGTGACGTGCTCGGCGGCCTGCGCCTCCTTCTCCGTGCCGTGCGTGTCCAGGGCCATGGAGACCTCCCGGGGCTCGGGTGCACCTCTTCCATCGTGGTCGGTGTCACCTTTTATGGCCTGTTGAGTCCCGCGTTTCCGGCGGCGCATGCGAAGAAGGTGCGCATAAGGTCGGTAGTTCGTGAGGGGAGGACGAACACATGACTGATTCCGAGGGTCCCCTGGGCCACGCCTGCCCGGAGTGCGGCGCGCCCAGACACCCGGACCGCAGCCCGTCCTGCGACTGCACCGCCCGCGCGGCCGAGGCCCTCCACGAGACCCGCACGGCCGAAGCGGCAGCAGCGGAGGACTTCGACCCCCTGCGCATACGCCCGTACGTGGACTTCGAGGACTCCCTTACGACACCGGCCGCATCAGACACACCGGACGAGACCGGCCCATCACCGACCGCGGAGGGGAACGCCGAGCCGGCGGGGGGCCGGGCGGAGAAGGCGGGGCGCGGGGTCGGAGACGCGGCAGCCGGGGCCGGGGGCGCGGGGCACGGAAGCGGGCTGGCGGGGAGCCGGGCAAAGAACGCCGGGGGCGGGGCCGACGACCCCACAGACCGAGCCGAGGACGCGGGGGACGGAACCGGGAACACGGGGGGCCGGGCGAAGAGCGCCGGGGTCGGCGACCTGACAGATCCGGCCGAGGTCACCGGGCGCGGAACCGGAAACGCGGCAGACCAGGCCGAGGACGCCGAGCACGGAGCCGAGCCCGTGGGGAGCCGGGCCAAGAGCGCGCGCGGCGGGGCCGGGAACGCCGTACACGGGGCCGGGGGCGCGGGGGATCGGACGGGCAGGACCGGGGTGTGGCCGCATACCGAGGGCCCACGGCTCGCGGACGCGGCGGAGCGGCAGCCGGGCGGCGCCGGGCCGGATGTGCGCCCGCGCCCGCGGAGTGGTCGCCGTGCCGTGCTGCTGTCGGTCGCCGGCGCGGGAGTGGCCGTCGTGGCCGCGGCCGGGTTGGCGAGCGGGCTGCTGTCGTACCACCCGCCGACCCGCGACCGGGCGGTGCAGGAGGTGCGGGAGAGCGTGCCGGACGTACGCCGCCCGACCCCGGCGTCACCGGCGGCGCCCTCCTCGCCCGCGCCGCCGTACTCCGCCGTGCCGACGGCGCAGTCCCCCTCGCCCCGCCCGGCGAGCCCGTCGGCGAAGCCGTCCGCGTCGCCGTCCCCGACCGGCTCCGCCGCCGGTACGACCCGCCCGGCCTCCCCCACCGCCCCGACCACCACACGGAGCACCCCCTCGGCGACCCCGGTGCTGCGACTCGGCGACCGGGGCCCGGAAGTGACCGGACTCCAGCAGCGCCTGCGCCAGTTGAACCTCTACGGCGACCAGATCACCGGCGTCTTCACCCGCCCTGTGGAGGATGCCGTGCGCAACTACCAACTGGCGCGCGGCGTCCGGGGCGACACCCTGGGCGTGTACGGACCGGCGACACGCAAGAGCCTGGAGGCGGAGACCTCCGAGCCGTAGGGCCGCAGGGCGTTCGAGGACAAGGCACCCGGCACCGGGCACCCGCACCCGACGCCCGCACCCGGCCGAACCCCCCGCCCGACCGGCAAGCACTCCCCCGGGCCCCGCCGCGCGAGCGGGCGTCAGTCGATGTGCACCCGCATCGCCCCGTCCCCCGTCGCCTCCACCCGCACCCGCGTGAGGTCCCGCACCACCACGTCGGGCCCGTGCAGGTCGGCCCGCGGGCCGACGCCCACCACGGTCATCCCCGCGGCGCGCCCGGCGGCGATACCGGCCCCCGAGTCCTCGAAGACCACGCAGTCCGCAGGATCGACGCCCAGCTCGGCCGCGCCCTTCAGGAAGCCCTCGGGGTCGGGCTTGCTCGCGCCGACGGACTCGGCGGTGATGCGGACGTCCGGCAGCGGCAGCCCCGCGGCGTTCATGCGCGCGGTGGACAGCGGCACGTCGGCGGAGGTCACCAGCGCGTGCGGCAGTCCGCGCAGCGAGGCGAGGAGGGCCGAGGCGCCGGGGATCTCCACGACGCCCTCGGTGTCGGCGGTCTCCTCGGCGAGCATGCGCGCGTTGTCGGCGAGGTTGTGCTCCCTGGGCCGGTCGGGCAGCAGTACGGCCATGGAGGCGTGCCCCTGCCGGCCGTGGACGACCTTCATCACCTCGTCGCCGTCCAGCCCGTGCCGCTCGGCCCAGCGGCGCCAGATGCGCTCGACGACGGCGTCCGAGTTGACGAGGGTGCCGTCCATGTCGAGCAGGAGGGCGCGGGCGGGGAGGACGGTGGGCGTGGCGGTGGCCGTCATCGGCAGCTCCAGGAACGAGGAAGGCCCCGAAGGGTGGGACAGGCCCCGAAGGGACGGACAAAGAAGCCCCGCCCGCCGGTCAGGGAAAACGGGCGGGAGCCACTTTGTTTTTCTACGGTACAAAATAGGGGCGGCTCCCGCCACCGCCCCCGCGAAGGGTTCACCGGGCGTTCAGCTCGGCCGGGCTCAGCCCGCCACCGCCTCGTACAGGCTCCACACGCCGAGCCCCAGCATCAGCAGCGCCGCGATCTGCGTGATCAGCCGCAGCGGCACCCTCTTCATCAGGGCCTTCCCGCCGACGATGCCGAGTCCGGCGACGGCCCACAGGCCGAGCACCGCGCCGAGGCCGACGGAGACCGGGTCGTCGTAGCGGGCGGCGAGGTTGGCGGTCATGATCTGCGTGAGATCGCCGAACTCGGCGACGAGGATCAGCGTGAAGCCGGTGCCGGCGACCTTCCAGAAGGAGTGGTCGGCGGGCTTCTTGATCTCCTCCTCTTCCTCGCCCTTCTGCAGCAGCAGCATCGCCGCGCCGCCGAGGAAGAGGACGCCGGTGACGGCGTGCACGATCCGCTGGGGCAGCAGCGTCAGGGCGCTGCCGGCCGCGACGGCGAGCACGACGTGCAGCAGGAAGGCGGCGGCGACTCCGGCGAAGACGTGGCTCGCGCGGTACCGGGTGCCGAGGACGAGGCCGGCCAGCGCGGTCTTGTCCGGCAGTTCGGCGAGGAAGATGACGCCGAAGACGAGCGCCGTCACGGTGATGCTGATCAAGGTTCCTCAATCGGTCGGGCTGCCCCGCCGAGAGTGCGGTACGTCACGCGATGACACCTCGGCACGGCAGCGCACTCGGCGCCCGTGCCGTGGGGGCACGGGCGTGCACTGCTTGCCGAAGGTCTCGCTGGCGGTCCTCGAGGGACCCGAGGGTCCGCCTCCGGGCGCCGGCTCAGGCTGGCTGAGCAGTATGTCGACGGTCCGGCGAAGAGCTACTCCCCTTCTGCGCCGCCCATCCTACGGGATGTGAAGGTTCCGCCGCGAACCCCGCCCGGCCCTTGTCGTGACATGGACGCGTCACTAGTTTCTTACCGAGCGCTCACCCACCGGCCACGCGGCCCCGCGAGCATTCCCTTGCTCGCACCCAAGTCCTTGACCCCACAAGGGAGTTCGCATGCCCAGGTTCTACGCGCGTCGACGGCTGAGCATACTCGCCGTTCTCACCGGGCTCATAGCCTCCGCCGCCCTGTTCGACTCCCCCAGCGCCTCCGCCGCCCTGCCGACCCCGGTCAGCGCCGCCACCGCGCGCAGCTACCTCTCCCAGCTCACCGTCGCCACCGAGGACCGCACCGGCTACAGCCGCGACAAGTTCCCGACCTGGATCACCATCTCCGGCACCTGCAACACCCGCGAGTGGATCCTGAAGCGGGACGGCACGAACGTCGTCACCGACTCCGCCTGCACCGCCACCAGCGGCAGCTGGTACTCGCCGTACGACGGCGCCACCTGGACCTCCCCCTCCGACGTCGACATCGACCACCTCGTGCCGCTGGCCGAGGCCTGGGACTCCGGCGCGAGCAAGTGGACGACCGCGCAGCGGCAGGCGTTCGCCAACGACGTCACCCGCCCCCAGCTCCTCGCCGTCACCGACAACGTCAACCAGTCCAAGGGCGACCAGGACCCGGCGACCTGGGTGCCGTCCCGCTCCGCGTACGTGTGCACCTACGTCCGGGCCTGGGTGCAGGTGAAGTACTACTACGACCTCTCGGTCGACTCCGCGGAGAAGAGCGCGCTGACGAACTACCTGGCGAGCTGCTGATCCCTCGGCGTCAGGAAGCCGGGCGGCGGCGCATCAGATAGCCCGCCGCCGCGCCCGCCGCGACCAGGGCCGCGAACGAGACGGCCGTGGCCAGCCAGGTCGCGCCGAGCCACTGGGCGCCGTAGTAGCCCAGGGCCACGCTGTAGGCGGCCCAGGACAGGCCGGCCAGAGCCGACCAGGGCACGAAGTCGCGGGCGCGGCGGTGGGCGGCGCCCGCGCAGAAGGAGACGACCGAGCGGCCCGCGGGGGCGAAGCGGGCGAGGACGACCAGCGCGCCGCCGCCCCGGGCCAGGGCGTCGCCGAGACGTTCCTGCGCGGTGGTCAGCCGCCGGGAGCGCGCTATGGCCCGGTCCAGCCGCTCGCCGCCGCGCCAGGCCAGGCGATAGGCCACCAGATCGCCGAGGACCGAGGCGGTCGCCGCGGACAGGACCAGGACCAGCAGGTCCGGCACGTCGTGCGGGACCCGGCCGGCCGCCGCGCCCGACCCGGCGGCGGCGGCCGTACCCGCGGTGATGACGAGCACTCCGCTGGGCAGCACCGGCACGAACACGTCGAGCAGCACGGACATGACCACCGCGGCATAGATCCATGGCCCGGCGGCCAGCGACCCCACACTCTCGAACACGACGACTCCCGTAGCTCCCCCGTTGACAGCCGTACAGCGTACGCCGCGGGTGGGACAGCAGTGCCGTAGGGGCCCGGAGATGCTACGGAGCGTCGAAGCGGTGGACGCGCGCTGTCACCCGGACGGCGCCCGCTGGGCGGCGCGTCGGGGCCGTATCCGTAGCAATGGAGACAGACCTGCACGGAGTCCGGGCACACATACCGGCCCACGTCCGACACGAAAGACGGCGCGTCAAGCGCAGAAAAAGGTGCACATCATGGTGGCAGCCGTTTACGCGGGCGTCCTCGCCGCGGCCCTGTTCGCGACCGGGACGCCGAGCACCGCCCATGGCTACTCGGTGGAGACCTACGGCGTGTTCTCCGCGCCGGCCGGGTCCGCGAAGCCGATGGCGGTGACGTACGACAAGAAACTCGTCCCGTCCGGGGCCCTGGTCCAGGTCCGCCAGAAGACGGCGGCGAACGGCGCCACGACCGTCGAACTGCGGGTGGCCGGCGTCAAGCCCAACCATCACTTCGGGGTCCACGTCCACCAGAAGGCCTGCGGCGCCGACCCCGCCGCCGCGGGCAAGCACTACCAGAACAAGCCGGGCACGGACGCCGCCCACATGACCAAGGACAACGAGATCTGGCTGGACTTCAAGTCCAACGCGAACGGCATCGGCAGCGCGAGCGCCAAGCACGCCTGGTCCTTCCGCAAGGGCGAGGCCGGCTCGGTGCTGATCCACGACGCGCCCGGCATGAAGGGCGCCCGCGTCGCCTGCGTCACCGTGCCGTTCCGCAGCGCGTCGTAGGCGGGGCCGGCCGCGGGAGACAGGACGGCGCCCTTCCCCTCGTGGCGGGGAAGGGCGCCGTCGGCCGTGTCAGGCGGCCATCGGGGCCCGCTCGGTGGCGGCCCGGGCGTCCGCGGCGGTGCGGCGGGCGACGAGCCGGTCGAGCCCGAAGGCGCCGGACCCGGTGAAGACCAGCAGGAAGAAGGACCAGCAGAACAGCACGGGCAGTTCGCCGCCGTTCTGGATGGGCCACAGCGCGGCCTGCTGGTGGACGTCGAAGTAGGCGTACGCCATCGAGCCCGAGGCGATCAGCGCGGCCCCGCGGGTGCCGAGGCCGAGCAGCACCAGGCCGCCCGCGACCAGCTGGATCACGGCCGCGTACCAGCCGGGCCAGGTGCCGGCCGGGATCGTGCCGCCGTGGGTGCCGGCGGCGCCGCCGAGGACGCCGAAGAGCGACGCGGCGCCGTGCACGGTGAAGAGCAGGCCTACGACGATGCGGAAGAGCCCGAGGACATAGGGCTGAGCGGTATGGAGGCGTGCGGTCATGAGGGGGTGCTCCTCTTCGGTGTCGGTCGGGCCGGCCGGGGACGGGAGAAGGGCCGGTCGTGGGGGCGGCGGTACCGAATGGAGCACCCAGGTTAGGGGGACCTAACCAGTGCTTGCAAGTTCAACATCTGGCCATGGATGAGCGGCACGCGTCGGCCGTGCGCCGCGCAGGGCCGCGGGAGGGCGCGGACGGCCGCACGAGGGCACGGCAGGGCCGCCAACTGCGCCGATTCCCGGCCCGGTTGTCCTGATGACACGTCACCGGGGCGCTACGGTTCGCTCCTGGCCGACTGCCCGCGCACCTCCAGCCCCGCGAGCAACTCCGCCGTGGCCGCGGCCACCGCCGCCACCGCCCGGTCGAAGACCTCGCGGTTGTGGGCGGCGGGGGCCCGGAAGCCCGAGATCTTCCGCACGTACTGCAGAGCGGCGGCGTGGATGTCCTCCTCCGTGGCCTCACCAGGCAGCACGGGCGGACGCAGGGTCTTGATGCTCCGGCACATGCCCCCAGTCTCACGCAGCCGGCGGCGCGGTGCGATGATCCCGCCGAAGGCGGCCACCGATCCCCGGGGCCGACCGTCGAAGGGATGAGCCTCATGGCGAACGCCGTGGCGAAAAAGAACACTCTGGCCGTGCTCGGCCCCGGCGGCACCGGCGGTCTCCTCGCCGCCCTGCTGTCCCGCGCCGGGCACCGCGTGATCTGCCTGGCCCGCAACGACACCGCCGAGACCCTGCGCCGCGGCGGAATCGCGGTCCGCAGCCCGCAGTTCGGCCCGTTCACCGCCCCCGTCGAGGCGGACACCGAGCTGCGCGAACCGGTGGACGCCTGCCTGATCGCCGTCAAGCACACCGCGCTGGACGCCGCCCTGACCCGGGTGCCGCCCGCCGCGCTGGGCGACGCCCTCGTCGTACCGCTGCTGAACGGCGTCGAACACCCGGCGGCCCTGCGCGCCCGGTACCGCCCCGACCGGGTCGCCCCCGCCGTGATCCGCGTGGAGTCCACCCGCGTCGGCCCCGGCGTGATCGAACACGGCAGCCCGTTCACGGAGATCGACCTGGCCGGGGACGCCGTACCGCGACCCCGCCTCGAGGAGTTGGCGGCCGTCCTCACGTCCGGCGGGGCGACCGCCCGCGCGGTCGGGGACGAAACGGCGGCCCTGTGGGCGAAGATGGCGTTCCTCGCCCCCTTCGCCCTGCTCACCACGCGGTACGGCCTCCCGCTCGGCGAGGCCCGCACCCGGCACCGCGAGGAGCTTCAGGCGCTGGTCGCCGAGGCCGCCGCGGTCAGCCGCGCCTGCGGCGGACCGGCCGACCCGGCCCAGGCGATGGCCCGGTACGACGCCTTCCCGCCCGGCGCCAAGTCCTCCATGCAGCGCGACGCCGAAGCGGGCCGGCCGCTCGAACTCGACGCCATCGGCGGGGCGTTGCTCCGTGCGGCCGCCCAACACGGGGTCGCGGCGCCGGTGACGGCCCGCCTGGTGGCCGAGCTGCGGGCCGCCGGCCACTGACCGCGCAAGGAGACGGAGACGGCACCGGCGGGCGGGGCGTCCTGCCCGCCGGGCCACCCGTTCGGCTGAACCTCCCGCGCACCCCGCGAACGAACTCGCTCCCCTAAATCGAACAGGCGTAGCATTGGCGTGTGGCTACGACCTATGAATTCCCCAGTGACCTCCTCGCCGGTCAGGAGGAGCTGCATCAGGTCCGGGCCGAGCTGTCGGCCCTGCTCAAGCGCCTGCCCTGGTCGGTCGAGCCGATGGACGGCTTCAGCGACGACACCGGCTGGCGCAAGGTGGAGCGTCCCGCGTCCCCGGGCTGGACGGCGGACGAACAGGCCGAGGTGGAGAAGCTGCGCCGCCGCGAGCACGAACTCGCGGTGTTCGTCACCACGCACCGCTTCTGGGCCGAGGTCGCGGCGGCCGACCGCGCGGACGCCCGCTCCAAGCTGAAGCACGCCCACGAACAGCCCGCAGAGGAGGGATGACGGCGCGACGACGAAAGCCCCCGGCCGCATGGGCCGGGGGCTCGCTGGTGGGCGCGGACGGTTTCGAACCGCCGACATCCTGCTTGTAAGGCAGGCGCTCTACCCCTGAGCTACGCACCCGGACACCCGGGCACGCGCCCAGGACGAGTCGACAGCCTACCTTGCCCGCACCGGTGCGCGGCAAACCCGTAACGCCGGGCCAGGGGCCGGGTACGGGGGCTGCCCCGCCCCGGGTCCGGGAGGCTGCCGGACGTCCGCACGGCGAACCGAGCCGCCGGAACCGCGAACTGACCGGCCCGTGTGTTCGTCTACAACGGGTGGGAGAATGACACCACCCAGGGGCGGACCACAGCACGGGAGAGGGATGTGACGGGGACACCGGGCACGCCAGCGACGCGGTCGTACCCGCCGTCGACCGCCGCACGGGCCCGGTCCGGGTCCGCGGCCCTGCGCGACACCCTCACCTTGATCGGCCTGCCGGTGCTGGCCGCGCTCGCCCTGCCCGCCGCGTTCGCCGGCGGCGGCACCCGGCGCTGGTTCGGCGGCCGGGCCGAGAGCCAGCGCGCCGAGGCGCAGGCCGCGAAGGACGCCGCGGCGGCCGCGTTCTACGAACTCGACACCGCCCAGCGCGACCTGCGGATCTCCGTCGAGACCATCACGGCCGTGGACGACTCCCCCGCCGCCCGGCGCGCCGCCGCCGACTTCGCGGCGCTCGGGCAGCGCATCGACGAGGTCAGCCGGCGCTACATCCAGGCCGTGGACGCCCACGACCTGGACCGGGACGACCTGGAGGCCGCCGCGGCGGCGCGGGCGCGCTCGGAGCTGACGGCGGCGAAGGACGAGCTGGTCCGGGCCAAGCAGGAGCTGGACCGTTTCGGCAGCTCGCTCGGGCCGCTGCTGGACAAGGCCGAGACCCAGCTGGCCCGGCTGGCGCCCGCCGTGGAGCGGGCCCGGCAGGCACTGCTGGGCGCGAGCAACGCCCTGGACGCCGTACGGGCCGAGGGCCTGCGCGCCGACGACCTCGCCGCCCGGCTCGCCGCTCTGTCGCCGGAGCTGACCAAGCTGAACCAGGGAGCCGGGCAGCACGGGGCGCAGCAGACCCTGGAGCGGGCCGAGCGGGTGCAGCGGGAGGCCGGGGCGATCCGCGCCGAGGCCGAGCGGCTGCCGGAGAAGGCCGCCGAGATCGACCACCGGCTGGTCAGCCTGCGCACCCGCGCGCAGGCGCTCACCACCAGGGCCGGGCAGGTGGACCCGGTGCTGAGCGAGCTGCGGCGCCGGTTCGCCGCCGCCTGCTGGCAGGACCTCCAGCACGTGCCCGAGCAGGCCGCTCAGAACGTACGGCAGGCCGAGCTGAAGCTCCGCGAGGCCCAGGCGGCGCGGGAGGCCCAGCGCTGGCCGGACGCCACGTCGCTGCTGTCGACGGTACGGGCCCTGCTGAACACCACCGACGAGGCCGTGTCGGCCGCGGGTGACCGGCTGCGGCGGCTGAACGAGGCGCAGAAGGATCCGCAGGCGGAGATCGAGCGGACCCGGTTCGCGATCCGCGACGCCCAGCGGCTGGCCATGACGGGCCGCACCACCCCCGACCCCCGGCACGCCCGGCCGCTGGACGAGGCGGTGGAGCGGCTGGAGCGGGCGATCGGCTCGCTGGAGGGGCGCCACCCGGACTACTGGCACTTCCTGACCGAGACGGACGCCGTCCGGCAGACGGCGGCCCAGGTGGTGGCCCGGATCCGGGAGGAGCGCGGGGGGCACTGAGCGGCCGGCCCGCCGGGTGCGCGGCGGGGTGCGCGGCGGGCGTGTGTGTTGCCGGGTGTGGTCGGGCAGGCGGATATTGGATGGACGGATGGCCTCCGCTAGCGCCCGAGGGAGGCGGACATGGCCACACACGCACCAGTGCACACGAGGCCGCGGCGGCGGATCTCGTTCGACGAGCATCTGCCCGTCGACCACAAGCTGAACACGGTCTACCGGATCGGCGCGGGGCTGATCGGCGCGTTCCTCGTCGTCTTCGGCGTCCTGGGCCTGATCAACCACATCGGCTTCTTCAGCCTCAGCGGTGACCGCGTCGCCGGGCTGAACACCAACGGCACGCTGAGTGTGCTGTCGATCGTCGTCGGGGCGATCCTGCTGGCCGGCATGGTGATCGGCGGGAACGCGGCCTCGACGCTGAACATGGTGTTCGGCGTGCTCTTCCTGCTGAGCGGCTTCCTGTTCCTGGGCCTGCTGGACACGGACTACAACTTCCTGGCGTTCCGGATCCCCAACGTGTTCTTCAGCTTCGTCGTCGGCCTGCTGCTGATGACCTTCGGCATGTACGGCCGGGTCGGCTCCAGCCTGCCGCACGACAACCCGTACTGGCGGGCCCGCCATCCCGATCCGGGCACCGAGCCGCCGGGGCGCGAGCACGAGACCGGTGTGCCGCCGATGACGATGCCGCTGCCCGGCAAGGGCGAGGAAGAGCCCGGGTCCCGCGGCGCCGGTTAATCTGTGCGCATGCCTCGCTACGAGTACCGGTGCCGTACCTGCGGCGACACGTTCGAACTGAACCGTCCGATGGCCGAGTCGGCCGCGCCCGCGTCGTGCCCCGCGGGGCACGACGACACGGTCAAGCTCCTGTCCACCGTGGCGGTGGGCGGCAGGGCGGGAGCGGCCCCCCAGGCGCCGGCCGGCGGCGGCGGTGGCTGCTGCGGCGGGGGCTGCTGCGGATAGCCGCCCACGGGGGCGCCGCACAGCCCCACGCGCCACAGCCCCGCGCGTCTAGCCGGTCGCCGTGCGCGTCGCCCGCAGGAACTCCCGTACGATCCGCTCCCCCGCCAGCACCCCGCGCTCCGGCAGCGCCGCGACCTCCGGGGCCCGCCAGCCGGTGTCCGCCAGCTCGCCGTGTCCCGGGCGCCAGCCCCGGTCGGCGGCGAGCAGGAGGTCGGCGTCCAGGAGGGAGTCCCCGGCCGCCAGGGTGAGCCCGGCGCCCGTGCGGCGGGCTATCTCGCGGACGGCCGCGCTCTTGGTGAGCGGCTGCGGCACGGCGTAGATCTTGCGGCCCTGGAGGGAGACCGTCCAGCCGCGGTCCTGCGCCCACACCGCCAGCTCCTTCACCCACTCCTCGGGCAGCAGCTCGCGCTCGACGACGAGATAGGCGAACAGGTCCTCGGCGATGCGGTGCTTGCGCACCCAGGCGGGGTCGGCCGAGCGCAGCAGGTGCCCGGCGACCTCGGCCAGCGGCGCGCACTCGGCGGCGAGACGGGCCTGCACGCCCGCGTGCCAGTCGGCGTCGGTGGCCCCGTCGACCAGCAGATGGCCGCCGTTGGCGCAGATCGCGTACTTCGGCGGCGGCCCCGGCAGGTTGATCCGCTGGTACTGCTTGCGCGTCCGGGTCGTCGTCGGGACGAAGACCGCCGCGTCGCCGAGATCGGTCAGCAACTGGGCCGCCGTCTCCGTCATGTACGACAGCGGCCTGCTCTCGTGCACCTCCACGCACAGCAGCCGCGGCGCCCTGGCGTCCGGCATGGTCAGGGCGAGGGCCGCCGAGGAGTAGATCAGCGTGCGGTCGAGGTCGCTCGCCACCAGCACCGGCATCAGACGCCCACCGCCCTGCCGTCGGCGCCGGTGGCGCCCCGCGTGTACCTGGGGTGGATCAGCCCGACGCAGCTGTACGGCAGTTCCCCGACCTCCTCGACGGGGACGCCCCTTTGTGCGGCGAGCAGCCGGACGTGGTCGAGGTCGGCACCGGCGCCCGCGCGCGCCAGGATCTTCCACGGCACGCGGCGCAGCAGCACCCGGGTGGTCTCGCCGACACCGGGCTTGACGAGGTTCACGTCGTGGATGCCGTACTCCTCGCTGATCCGCTCCACCGCCCGCCAGCCGGCCCAGGTCGGGGTGCGGTCCTCGGCCATCAGCTCCTTCACCGCGGTGCCGACGGCGTCGGCGACCTCCGGGAAGCGGGCGGTGACGGTGTCGAGGAAGGCGACGGAGACGTCGGCGCCCGCGAGTTCGCGGTAGAACTTCGCGCCGTGGAAGTCGTCCGGGCCGACCAGGTCGGCGCGCAGCACGGTGCGCGAGATCAGGCCGGAGACGGTGGAGTTGAGACACGCGGAGGGTATGAGGAAGTCCTCGCGGGTGCCGTAGGTGCGCACGCAGGAGCCCGGGTCGGCGAGCACGGCGATCTCCGGGTCGAAGCCGGTGATGCCCTCGGCGGCCTCGAACTCCTCGACGGCCTGGGCGAGTTCGCGGGTGATGGCGCCCTTGCCGGTCCAGCCGTCGACGAACACGACGTCGCGCGGGTCGTGGTGGGCGGCGAGCCAGCGCAGGGCGTTGGCGTCGATGCCCCGGCCGCGCACGATCGACACCGCGTAGTGCGGCAGGTCGAGGCCGTGCCGGAACCGGGCCCAGCGGCGCATCAGGATGCCGACCGGGGTGCCCGCGCGGGCGAGCGAGACCAGCACCGGGCGCGGCGACCGCTCGGCGACGACCGTCTCGGTCACCACGCCGACGGCCTGCGCGATCCGGGCGGCGGAGGCGTCGAGGGCCGCGTGGAACAGTTCCTGGTACTGCTCGCTGGGCTGGTACTCCACCGGCAGCGACTCGGCGTAGTGCGCGCCGCCGCTCTGGATGGCCTCCTCGCGCTCCTCGGTCGGCGCCTCCAGCGTGACGTCGGAGAGGTCCTGGAGCAGCCAGCCGACCTCCTCGGGCGGGTAACTGGAGAACGCGGGGCCGCGGAGGGGCTCGGGCAGCATGGCCGGCCTTTCGGGAGCGTGCGGTACGTACGACGGGACGACCGCGAGCAGGACGTGCGGGGTGTGCGCGCCGAGCCGGGCCAGCAGGCCGCCGGGCGCGTGCAGGGCGGGGGTGTCGGCGACGGAGTCCACCACGGCGACGACGGCGTCGAAGCCTCCGCCCGCGACGTTGTAGGCGTAGCGCTCGCCGGGGCCGTCGGCCGGGTCGTCGTGCGCGGGGAAGACCAGCCGGGTGCGGATGGCGTAGCCAGGGTCGTCCACGGCGAGGACGGGCGAGCGGGTGGTGGTCGAGAAGCGCACCTCCGCGTCCGCGACCTGCTCCAGCTCACGCGCGAGGCGCAGCGGGGCGTACATCAGCTCCTCGAAACCGAGCACGAGGACGCGGCGGGCGCCGGCGGGCAGGGCGTCCGACATGCGGGCCGCCATCTCGGGCAGCGCGGCCTCCAGGCGGGCCCGGTGGGCGGGGGTGAAGCCGTGGCGGCCGCCGTCGGGGAGGCGATGGGGCCAGCGCAGGTCGACCCGGACGACGTGCGCCGGCCGCTGCGGGACCGCACCGGCGCCGGGCCGCGGTTCGTGGGCGGCCACCAGCCGCTGCCCCTTCTCCAGCACGTCCTGCGGCAGCCGTACGGCCCCGGAGGCGGCGGCGACCAGGTCCAGTCGCGCCCCGGTCTCCGCGGCGAACCGCTCCATCCGCGCGACGTCCTCGGCCGAGCGCATGTCGACCAGGGCGACCACCACATACCGGGCGCGCGGATGCCGTCCGTGCAGGTCACGGATGGTGTTCAGCACGGTGTTGCCGGTGGAGAACTCGTCGTCGACGAGCACCAGGGGACCGTCGCCGGCCAGCAGGGCGGGGTCCTCGGGCAGCAGCAGATGCGACGTGGCGTGCGAGTGCGACTCCTCGAAGCCGCCCGCGGGGGCGACGCCGGCCACCGGCCGGCGCGTGGAGTGCAGGTACGGCGCCGTGCCGAGCCCGTCGGCGACCGCGTGGCCCAGGCCGGTCGCGGTCTCCGCGTAGCCGAGGACCACCGCGGCGCGGGCCTCGGCCGGGGTGAGCAGGTCGGCGACCTTGCGGCCGAGCCGGAACCCGTGGCCGTAGACCACCGCGGGCGACTGCGGCACATGCTTGCCGAGGACGTTCGACACCAGAAGATGGGCGCGCTTGGGGTTGCGGCGCAGGGCGAGGCCCAGCAGGGAGCGCAGGGCGTCGTCCCCCACGAGTTCGACCCCGAGCCGCTCGGCGACCCAGCTGCCGGACCATACGGCGTCGTGCACTGCGTTCCTCATGCGCTCATTCCCGCGGCGAGCAGCTCCACGAAGCCGACGTCCTCCCGGGCGACCCCGAAGACCTCGGCGCGCAGCAGGGTCCGTTCGGCCCAGGCGCGGTGCGGCTTCACCTCGTTCATCTTGTTCGTGTAGGCCGACCGGAGTACACCCCCGCCGCCGCGTTCCGGCCGCAGGATGTCCTGGGCGTCGCTGTACTCCTCGTGGCTGACCACGGACAGCGCGTGCACGGGCAGCACGTGGGTGGGGTGGATGCAGGTCTTGCCGAGCAGGCCGTTGGCCTGGTCGAGGGAGATCTCCCGCAGCAGCCCGTCCAGGGCGTGCTCGATCAGCTTCTCGCGCAGCTCGACCGCCTGCACCTCGAGGAACGGGCTCTGCCGCAGCTGGGGCTTGAACATGCGCTCGGAGAGCCGGAAGTACTCCCAGACCGGCCCGGTCACGGTGAATCCGGTGCCGTCGGCCCGGCCCAGCATGTTCACGACGTCGGCGATCACCGAGGCGACGATCTGGACGTCGTAGGCGGTCATGTCGGGGGCGCGGCGCAGGCCGTAGGAGGAGCAGAAGTCGGTCACGCCGAGGCGCAGCGCGAGCACCCGGTCCCGGTACTTGTCGACCGCGCGGAAGATGCCCTCCAGGGTGTCCACGCGGGACTCGCGGTACAGCAGCTCCGGGGACTCCAGGACGGGCATGGCGAACAGCCGGCGCCCGCACTCCGCCTCGGCGGCGGTCAGGGCCTCCAGGAAGGGGATGCCGCGCTCCTCGGTGAACTTGGGCAGCACGAATCCGGACAGCAGCCGCACCGACGCGCCGAGCCGGCGTGCCAGGTCGGGGATCTGCCCGGGGGCGCGCACGCGGATGAAGAGCAGCGGCGGCTCGAAACCGGGCCGGGCGGCCAGGTCGGCGAACTGCCGGACGAGGTTCTCCTCGCCGGCCACCACGTCCGCGTCGTCGATCGAGTCCTCCAGGCACAGCACCATCGAGACCACGCCGTTCCCGGCCTGCTTGACGATGTCGTCGGCGAGCCGCGGCCGGGTGGCCGGGCTGTACAGGGTGGCGCCGAGGGCGGCGGCGAGCAGCCGGGCAGGCCCGTCCGCGGTGAACGCGCACGGCTCCCGGTGGAAGAGGCGCCGCCGCGCCTCGGGGGCGATGTGCCCGAAATGACGCATAGAACTCCCCCAGGGCGATGAACCCGAGTCTCAGTGTTCGGTAAAGGGTGGCCGGTAATAGTACGTAAGGACCCATGTCGGAGGTTCCCCGCGGGCATGAATTTCCGGTAACCCGCCCGTGTCCGCGCCGCTGTGGACACTACCCCCCGCATTGTCGTGGCCAGGACCGAGAAGGCAGGATGACCGCATGACGCACGCGATGCTGAAGGGGTCGAACGTCCCTCTGGAAGCCGGCACGGTCCGTGCCGTGCTGCGCTGGACGCCGGGGCAGTCGGTCCCGGACGTGGACGCGTCGGCGCTGCTGCTGGGCCCCGGCGGCCGTGTGCGCTCCGACGAGGACTTCGTCTTCTACAACCAGCCCCGGCACCCTTCGGGGAAGGTGTGGCGGCTGGGCAAGAAGCGCATCGCCGAGGGCCTGACCGACACGGTCCAGGCCGAGCTGCCCGGTGTCGAGCCGGACGTGACCCGGATCCTGCTGGTCGCGTCCGCGGACGGCGTCACCTTCGACCGGGTGCCGTCGCTGTGCATCCTGCTGTACGACGCGGCGGTCGCGGACGCCGAGCCGCTGGCCGTGTTCGAGATCAAGCCGGAGACGGGCGCGGAGACGGCGCTGATCTGCGGTGAGCTGTACCGGCGCGGGGAGGGCTGGAAGTTCCGCGCGCTGGGCGAGGGGTATTCGAACGGGCTGAAGGGGCTGGCCACGGACTTCGGCATCTCGGTGGACGAGTCCGGGGGCGAGGACGGCCCGGCGGTCGCGCCCGAGCAGCCGACGTCGGCGGTGCCGCAGCAGCCGCCCGCGTACGGCTATCCGCAGCCGGTCTCGGCTGCGCCCGCGTACGGTTACCCGCAGCCGGCGCCGGTGCCGGCGGCCGTGGGGCCGGTGGACCCCGACTTCCGGTTGCCTCCGCAGGGGCCGCAGTTCATCGGGCGGTGAGCGCGGGCCGCCTCACCGCTCCACCTTCGTCTTGTAGCCCCTGCCCCACTGCAGTCCCCACCCGTACAGCCGGTCCAGTTCGCCCTGGAAGCCGTAGACGAACTTCACCTCGCGGCGGACGACCAGCTCGCCCTTGACGTTCTCGATCATCACCACGGCGCAGGAGCGGGCCTGGGGGTGGCGTTCGTCGAGGCCTATCTCGATGTGGGGGCCGTTGCTCGGGTAGAGGGTGACGATGGCGTGGGTGCGGTCGAAGGCCGGGGTCTGGTCGTAGATGTAGACGAAGACCAGCAGCCGCTTGATGGCGTCGCGGTGGTCGAGGTTGACGTACATCGTCTCGCCGGACGCCGAACCGAACCGGTCGTCGCCGCTGAGCTTGATGTACGGCGGCGCGTTGACGTCGCCGAGGTAGCCGCCCAGCGGCTGGACGACGCCCTTCGTGCCGTCGGACAGTTCGTACAGGCAGCCCAGGTCCAGGTCGACGTTGACCATGCTCTGGCCGTGGCCGAGGACCTCCGGCGGCCTGAGCGCCTTGAAGGGGTGCCGCAGCAGGCTGGGGCGCCGGCCCGCGTCGAAGTCGGAGGTGCGCATCCGCCAGGTGAGGTTGACGCGCAGATGGCCGGTGGCCGCGCCCTGCTTGGTGAGCGACACCGTCTGGTGCCGCTTGGTGAGTTCGATGCCGTTCGCCGAGTTGCCCGCGTCGAAGTCGGCGGCGCCGGCGCCGCGCAGCCCGTCGAAGAGACCCATTCCCGCCCCAGGTGTTCGTGTGCCCGTCGTCCATGACGCTCGGGGCGGCCGACCGCGTCGGCCGCCCCGATTCAGAGCGTTCCCTCGCCGGACGCGGTGCCACACCCCGTCACCGCCCGGATCTGTCCCGTAGGGGACGGGGGATCACACCCCCGAGGAGACCTCGGTCTTCTCGCCGGTGCCGTCGCCGGCGGCTGCCAGGGCGCGGTTGCGGCGGACGGAGGACCAGAAGGACCAGGCGATCAGGACGACGCCGACGAGTCCGGTGATGACCTCGTTGATCTCGTACTGGATGGTGACCATGAGGATCACGGCCAGGGCGCCGATGGCGTAGTGGGCGCCGTGCTCCAGGTAGACGTAGTCGTCCAGGGTGCCCTGGCGGACCAGGTAGACGGTGAGGGAGCGCACGTACATGGCGCCGATGCCCAGGCCGAGGGCCATCATGACGATGTCGTTGGTGATGGCGAAGGCGCCGATCACACCGTCGAAGGAGAAGGACGCGTCCAGGACCTCCAGGTAGAGGAACATGAAGAACGCGGCCTGGCCGGCCAGGACGACCGCCGAGCGTTTCCTGCCGGTGCGGGCGGCCTCTTCCTCCTCCTCGTGCTCGCGTTCCTCCTCTTCCTCCAGCCGGTCCTCGAAGTAGCCGGAGAGACCGCCGACGATCATGTAGGTGATCAGGCCGGCGATGCCGGCGATCAGGACCGTCTGGGCCTTGTCCGCGTGCGCGCCGCCGTGCTGGTGGGCGTGGGTGGCGAAGGTGAAGGAGGTGATCAGCAGGACGATCAGGGAGATGCAGACCGACAGCATGTCGACCTTGCCGAGCTTGGCCAGGGGCCTTTCGATCCAGCGCAGCCACTGGATGTCCCGGTCCTCGAAGATGAAGTCGAGGAAGATCATCAGCAGGAACATGCCGCCGAAGGCGGCGATGGCCGGGTGGGCGTCGGTGACGAGCTGCTGGTAGCGGTCCTTGTCGGTGAGGGCGAGGTGGACCGCGTCGTAGGGGTTGAGCTTGGCGGTGAGCGCGACGATGACGACGGGGAAGACCAGCCGCATGCCGAAGACCGCGATCAGAACGCCGACCGTGAGGAAGATCTTCTGCCAGAAGGCGTTCATCTTCTTCAGGATGCCGGCGTTGACCACGGCGTTGTCGAACGACAGGGAGATCTCCAGGACGGCCAGGATGGCGACGACGCCGAAGGCCTCCCACCCCCCGTAGAAGACCGCGGCGACCAGACCGAGCGCGGTGACCGCGAACGACCAGCCGAAGGTTTTCAGAAGCACTGGCTACCCAATCATCTATGGGGGCGCCTCCCAGACGAAGTCTGGGTGAGGGTCTCCCCCGCGCCGTACTCGGCTTTGCGAAACGTTGACCCCGAGTGTAGAGGTGCACCCTACCGGCGGTGCCGTCCGGGACCGAGGCTCGCTACGAGACGTTCACCCCGAAGTCGAGGGCGATGCCGCGCAGACCCGACGCGTACCCCTGGCCCACCGCCCGGAACTTCCATTCGCCCTGGTAGCGGTAGAGCTCGCCGAAGATCATGGCGGTCTCGGTGGAGGCGTCCTCGCTCAGGTCGTAGCGGGCCAGCTCCTGGCCGTCGGCCTGGTTGACGACCCGGATGAAGGCGTTGGAGACCTGGCCGAAGGTCTGGCCGCGCTCGTCGGCCATGTGGATGGAGACCGGGAAGACGATCTTCTCGCACTGCGGGGGGACCTTGCCGAGGTCGACCAGGATCGTCTCGTCGTCGCCCTCGCCCTCACCGGTGAGGTTGTCGCCGGTGTGCTCGACCGAACCTTCGGGGCTCTTGAGCTGGTTGTAGAAGACGAACCACTCGTCGCCCAGCACCCGGTTGTTCGCGCCGCACAGCAGCGCGCTCGCGTCCAGGTCGAAGGGGGCACCGGTGGTGGAACGCGCGTCCCAGCCGAGGCCGATCATGACGTTGGTGAGATTCGGTGCGGCTTTGGAGAGGGAGACGTTGCCTCCCTTGGCGAGCGTGACGCCCATGATGCTGGTCCTCCCCTAGTGGTGCTTCCCTGGTTGTCCTGCGCGTCCGGCGCCGCCCGTAAACGGTGCGGCGCCGGACGGTACGGATGCCGGATCCCTGCCGGGATCAGACGTTGACGCCGAAGTCCTGGGCGATGCCGCGCAGGCCCGAGGCGTACCCCTGGCCGATGGCGCGGAACTTCCACTCCGCGCCGTGCCGGTACAGCTCGCCGAAGACCATGGCGGTCTCGGTGGAGGCGTCCTCGCTCAGGTCGTAGCGGGCGATCTCCTGCTGGTTGGCCTGGTTCACGACGCGGATGAAGGCGTTGCGGACCTGGCCGAAGGACTGCTGGCGGTTCTCCGCGTCGTAGATCGACACCGGGAAGACGATCTTCTCGATGTCGGCCGGGACGGTGGCGAGGTTGACCTTGATCTGCTCGTCGTCGCCCTCGCCCTCACCGGTGAGGTTGTCACCGGTGTGCTCGACCGACCCGTCGGGGCTCTTGAGGTTGTTGAAGAAGACGAAGTGCTGGTCGCTGGCGACCTTGCCGGAGTTGTTCAGCAGCAGCGCGCTGGCGTCGAGGTCGAAGTCCGTGCCGGTCGTGGTGCGCACGTCCCAGCCCAGACCGACGATGACGGCGGTCAGGCCCGGGGCCTCCTTCGTCAGCGATACGTTGCCGCCCTTGCTGAGGCTGACTCCCACGGGTCCTCCATGTGGTGTCCAGGGGCGGGGAGCCCCGTCGTGCTTCGGATATGGGATCAACGAGCCGATCCTAGTGACGGGTTCCCGCCCCCCGCAGGCCCTGGACCCGCGCCGGCGCGGATGTCGGCCACGGTCGGCCTACAGGGTGTCGAGCGCCTTCACGTAGTCGTTCAGGTCGCGCGCGTCCGGCAGGCCGTTGACCACGGTCCACCGCACGACGCCCTCCTTGTCGATGATGAAGGTGCCCCGGACGGCGCATCCCTTGTCCTCGTCGAAGACGCCGTACGCGCGGCTGACGTTGCCGTGCGGCCAGAAGTCGCTGAGCAGCGGGTACTCCAGGCCCTCCTGCTCGGCGAAGACGCGCAGGGTGTGGATGGAGTCGTTGGAGACGGCGAGCACCTGCGTCCCGCGGTCGGAGAACTTCGGCAGGTTGTCGCGCAGCTCGCACAGCTCACCGGTGCACACACCGGTGAAGGCGAAGGGGTAGAAGAGCAGGACCACGTTCTTCTCGCCGCGGAAGTCCGAGAGCTTCACGGTGCGGCCGTGGTTGTCCTTGAGCTCGAAGTCGGGCGCCTTGTCGCCGACCTGGATCGCCATCGTCGTGCATCCCTTCGGTGGGCTGTTCGGGTGAGCGCACAGCAAACGCTCGGGTCCACCCTACGCAGCGATCACCGGGGAGCCGGGGACGGGCCGGGCCGGAAACCGGCCCGGCCGCTCACACGGCGAAGATCACCTCTTGGACTTGGCGGCCTTCGGCGTGGCCAGGCGGCTTCCGCTCCAGTCCTTGCCCACGCTGACGCTCTTCGACGCCGTCAGGCCGGCCGTCGTGGCGGCGTCCTGGATGTCGCTCGGCTCCACGTACCCCGCACGGCCGGTCTTCGGCGTGAGAAGCAGGATCGCGCCGCCCTCCTCGATGTACGTGGTGGCATCCACCAGCGCATCCGTCAGGTCGCCGTCGTCGTCACGGAACCACAGCACAACGGCGTCGGCCACGTCGTCGAAGTCCTCGTCCATGAGGTCGCCCTCGATGGCTTCCTCGATGGCCTCGCGGAGCTCCTGATCGACGTCGTCGTCGTAGCCGATCTCCTGGACCACCTGCCCGGGCTGGAACCCCAGCCTGGCGGCAGGGTTCGTCCGCTCCTCCGCGTGGTCCGCGGTCGCGCTCACGGGTTGCCTCCTGATCATGTCTTGGTGAGTATCTCAGCCACGCGCGTGCGCGAAGCATTGGCCGTAGTCCACACGGGCGGGGCGGATCGCGCAAGTACCCGGCCCTCCGGACCGCCGAAACGGTGACGATCCCGGCCGTGTCGACGCAACTCCTGGCACCGTACCCCGATTGTCGGCGACCCACATCACACCGATGTGCCCGCTTTGCCCGGATCGGAACCCTCTCGGAATCATCCGGTGATACGCCCCTCGAACAACTTTGCCAAGCCCGTCACACCCCGGGCGTATCGTTGCGTTTTGACCGCTGGAGACAGTGGGGGGACACCGAGGAGATGACGTACGCCGTCCCGAGGTACACGATGGGGAACGGTGCAGGCACGAGTAAAAAATCGGCCCTTTGACAGGTAAGGAACAGCGTGGCTTCCGGATCCGATCGCAATCCGATCATCATTGGCGGCCTTCCGAGTCAGGTTCCTGACTTCGATCCCGAGGAAACCCAGGAGTGGCTCGACTCCCTGGACGCCGCAGTCGACGAGCGCGGCCGGGAGCGGGCCCGCTACCTCATGCTGCGGCTGATCGAGCGAGCCCGCGAGCGGCGCGTCGCCGTGCCCGAGATGCGCAGCACGGACTACGTCAACACCATCGCCACCAAGGACGAGCCGTTCTTCCCCGGCAACGAGGAGATCGAGCGCAGGATCCTCAACGCCACCCGCTGGAACGCCGCGGTGATGGTCTCGCGCGCCCAGCGTCCCGGCATCGGCGTCGGCGGCCACATCGCCACCTTCGCCTCCTCCGCCTCGCTGTACGACGTCGGGTTCAACCACTTCTTCCGCGGCAAGGACGAGGGCGACGGCGGCGACCAGGTCTTCTTCCAGGGCCACGCCTCCCCCGGCATCTACGCGCGCGCGTACCTGCTCGACCGGCTCACCGCGGACCAGCTGGACGGCTTCCGCCAGGAGAAGTCCAAGTACCCCAACGGCCTGTCCAGCTACCCGCACCCGCGCTCCATGCCGGACTTCTGGGAGTTCCCGACGGTCTCCATGGGCCTCGGCCCGCTCGGCGCGATCTTCCAGGCGCGGATGAACCGCTACATGCACGCGCGCGGGATCGCCGACACCTCCAAGTCCCATGTGTGGGCCTTCCTCGGCGACGGCGAGATGGACGAGCCGGAGTCGCTCGGCCAGCTGTCCATCGCCGCGCGCGAGGGCCTGGACAACCTGACCTTCGTGGTCAACTGCAACCTGCAGCGGCTCGACGGCCCGGTGCGCGGCAACGGCAAGATCATCCAGGAGCTGGAGTCCGTCTTCCGCGGCGCCGGCTGGAACGTGATCAAGCTGATCTGGGACCGCACCTGGGACCCGCTGCTCGCGCAGGACCGCGACGGCGTGCTGGTCAACAAGATGAACATCACGCCGGACGGCCAGTTCCAGACCTACGCCACCGAGTCCGGCGCGTACATCCGCGAGCACTTCTTCGGCGACGACGTACGGCTGCGCGCGATGGTCGAGAACATGACCGACCACCAGATCCTGATGCTGGGCCGCGGCGGTCACGACCACCGGAAGATCTACGCCGCGTACAAGGCGGCCCTGGAGCACAAGGGCCAGCCGACGGTGATCCTGGCCAAGACGGTCAAGGGCTGGACGCTGGGCCCGAACTTCGAGGGCCGCAACGCCACGCACCAGATGAAGAAGCTGACGGTCGACGACCTCAAGCGCTTCCGCGACCGGCTGCACCTGCCGATCTCCGACAAGGAGCTGGAGTCCGGCGCGCCGCCGTACTACCACCCGGGCCGCGACACCGAAGAGATCCAGTACATGCACGACATGCGCAAGGCGTGCGGCGGGTACGTCCCCACGCGCGTCGTGCGCTCCAAGCCGCTCGCGCTGCCGGACGACAAGGCGTACGCGACGGTGAAGAAGGGCACGGGCCAGCAGTCCATCGCCACGACGATGGCGTTCGTCCGGCTCCTGAAGGACCTCATGCGGGACAAGGAGATCGGCAAGCGGTTCGTGCTGATCGCGCCGGACGAGTACCGCACGTTCGGCATGGACTCCTTCTTCCCGAGCGCGAAGATCTACAACCCGCTCGGCCAGCAGTACGAGGCGGTCGACCGGGACCTGCTGCTCGCCTACAAGGAGTCGCCGACCGGCCAGATGCTGCACGACGGCATCTCCGAGGCGGGCTGCACGGCCTCCCTGATCGCGGCCGGCTCGGCCTACGCCACGCACGGCGAACCGCTGATCCCGGTCTACGTCTTCTACTCGATGTTCGGTTTCCAGCGCACCGGCGACCAGTTCTGGCAGATGGCCGACCAGCTGGCGCGCGGATTCGTCCTGGGCGCGACCGCCGGCCGTACGACCCTGACCGGTGAGGGGTTGCAGCACGCGGACGGCCACTCCCAGCTGCTGGCCTCGACCAACCCGGCGTGCGTGGCGTACGACCCGGCGTACGCGTACGAGATCGCGCACATCGTCAAGGACGGCCTGCGCCGCATGTACGGCGGCGACGCCGAGCACCCGCACGGCGAGGACGTCTTCTACTACCTGACCGTCTACAACGAGCCCATCCAGCACCCGGCCGAGCCGGCGAACGTGGACGTCGAGGGCATCCTCAAGGGCATCCGCAGGCTGAGCGAGGGCACCGGCGGCTCCGTCCCGGCGCAGATCATGGCGTCGGGCGTGGCGGTGCCGTGGGCGCTCGAGGCGCAGCGGATCCTCGCCGCGGACTGGAACGTGCGCGCCGACGTCTGGTCGGCCACCTCCTGGAACGAGCTGCGCCGCGAGGCGGTGGCGTGCGAGGAGCACAATCTGCTGCACCCGGAGGAGGAGCAGCGGGTGCCGTACGTGACGCGCAAGCTCAGCGGCGCCGAGGGTCCGTTCGTGGCCGTGTCCGACTGGATGCGCTCGGTTCCGGACCAGATCGCGCGCTGGGTGCCGGGCACGTACCAGTCGCTGGGCGCGGACGGCTTCGGCTTCGCCGACACGCGCGGCGCGGCGCGCCGCTTCTTCCACATCGACGCCCAGTCGATCGTGGTCGCGGTGCTGACCGAGCTGGCCCGCGAGGGCAAGGTCGACCGCTCGGTGCTGAAGCAGGCCATCGACCGGTACCAGCTGCTGGACGTGTCGGCGGCGGATCCGGGGGCGGCGGGGGGCGACGCGTAGCCTCCCCACTCTCGGTTGCCGGGTGCGGGTGCGCGGGGCCTGGTCGCGCGGTTCCCCGCGCCCCCTTCGGGGCGCGTTTACGATGCGGGTATGAACGAGCGGTCGGCGCAGGCGCGTTGGGAGAGGTGTACTCAGCGGCCGTTGCTCGCGCTGGCGGTGGCGTTCGCCGTCGCCTATGCCGTGCCGATCGTGGACAATCCCGCGCGCCGCTCCGTGACGGTCGTGTGCACCGCCACGGAGTGGGTGGTGTGGGCCGCGTTCGCGGTGGACTACCTGATGCGTCTGGCGCTCGCCCCGCGCCGGCGGGAGTTCGTCCGCACGCACTGGATGGACCTGTGCGCGGTGGTGCTGCCGGTGCTGCAGCCGCTGCGGTTGCTGCGGATGGTGTCGACGCTGCTGCTGGTGGGGCGGCGGGCGCGGATGGCCTCGCAGATCCGGCTGACGACGTACGTCGGCGGGGCCGTGATCGGGCTGCTGATGTTCGGGTCGCTCGCCGTGCTGTCCGTGGAGCGGGACGCGCCGCACGGGAACATCCGGACGCTGGGTGACGCGGTGTGGTGGTCGTTCACGACGATGACGACCGTGGGCTACGGGGACCACGCGCCGACGACCGGGCTCGGGCGGATGATCGCCGTCGGGCTGATGCTGTCCGGGATCGCGCTGCTGGGTGTGGTCACCGCGAACATCGCGGCGTGGTTCATCTCGCGCTTCGAGAAGGACGACGCGGAGGAGCGGCGGCAGACGCTCGCCATCGCGGAGTTGGCCGAGGAGGTGCGGTTGCTGCGGGCCGAGGTGGCCCGGCTGGCGGAGGAACGCTCCGGGCAACGGAGTTGACCGGCCGCCGGGTGGTGCGGCGGGGCGAGGCGCGGTCGCTCGCCGCGCAGGCGTGCGACCCGCACCCCGCTACCGGGAACCTCGCCTAGAGCAGCCCGTGGCCCCATGTCGCCGCGCCTGCCAGGGCGACGATGGCCAGGAGCGTGTCGATCGCGCCCAGGACCAGCGCCACCAGGGCCGGGATGTCACGGTCGTTGGACCAGGTGCGGCCCATGGACTGCCAGCCGCAGAACACCGCCACCGGGCCGAGGACGATACCCAGGGCGAAGAAACCGGCCACGGCACAGATCGTGCCGATGATGCCGAGCGTCGCACGGTCCGGCCCGGTCCGGTGCCACGTGCGGCCACGTGACCGGGGGTACCCGCGCGTTCCGTGCCCGAAGCCTGCCATCATCAACTCCCTGAGGCCGTATGGACAGTTCGGCTTCGATGTGCGGGTACCCCGGTTCGCCGCCGGCAGACCTGCGCGCGCTGCCCCCCTCCCAGCAGCGCGCGCCACGGCCCGGCCTCCTCCCATGCCCTGCGGAGGACTTGACCCACTGTGACCCGTGGCGCGCGCCGGTGCGAGCGATCTTTAGCGGAGTCACCCTGATAGGCGAACTCCGCGCGCGTTCCGGAGCCGAGGCGGCCTCAGATGTGGCCCACGCCCGCGCCGGCCTCCGCGTTCGCGCCCCGCTTGGTGAGCAGCGCGACCAGCACGGCGACCGCCGCCACGCCGGCCGCGACCAGGGAGGCGAGGCTCATGCCGGTGATGAACGTGTGGTGGGCGACCTCGGTGATCTTCGCGGCGATCTGCTCCGGCACGCCCTTCGGCACCGGGGCGACACCGACCTGGACCGCCTCGGAGGCCTTGTCCAGCTGATCCGGCGTCAGCTTCGGCAGGCCCGCGCCCGTCCAGTTGCCCGGCAGGTCGCTGTCCACCTTGGAGGCCATCACGGCGCCCAGGACGGCCGTGCCCAGGCTGCCGCCGATCTGCATGGCCGCCTGCTGGAGGCCGCCGGCGACACCGGACAGCTCCATGGGGGCGTTGCCGACGATGACCTCTGTGGCACCGACCATGACCGGCGCGAGGCCGAGGCCGAGGAGCGCGAACCAGACGGACATCACACCGCTGCCGGTGTCGGCCTTCAGTGTCGACATGCCGTACATGGCGACCGCGGTCGCGGCCATGCCGCCGGCCAGCGGGATGCGCGGGCCGAGCTTGGTGATCGCGGCGCCGGCGAGCGGAGAGCCGACGATCATCATGCCGGTGAGCGGCAGCAGGTGCAGGCCCGCGTCGATGGGGCTCATGCCGTGCACGTTCTGCAGGTAGAAGGTGACGAAGAACAGGCCGCCCATGAACGCGATGGCCATCAGGACCATCAGGACGACACCGGCCGACAGCGGGACCGAGCGGAACAGCCCCAGCGGGATCAGCGGCTCCTTGACCCTGGTCTCCCAGAACGCGAAGACGGCGAAGAGCACCGCGGACGCGCCGATGAACAGCCAGGTCTTTCCGTCGCCCCAGCCCCAGGTCGGGGCCTTGATCAGGGCCCAGACCAGGCAGAACATCGCGCCGGAGAGCAGCGCGATGCCGGGCAGGTCGAAGGAGCGCGGGGCGTTCTCCGCGCGGTGGTCGAGCAGGATCAGCACGCCCAGGACCAGGGCGAGCGCTCCCACCGGCACGTTGATGAAGAACACCGACTGCCAGTTGACGTGCTCGACGAGGACGCCGCCGAGGATCGGGCCGCCCGCGGTGGAGGCGCCGATCACCATGCCCCAGATGCCGATGGCCATGTTGAGCTTCTCGGCCGGGAAGGTGGCCCGCAGCAGGCCGAGCGCGGCCGGCATCAGCAGGGCGCCGAACAGTCCCTGGAAGACGCGGAACGTGACGACCGCGGCGATGCTGTGGGACAGGCCGATGGCGCCGGAGGCGGCGGCGAAGCCGGTGACGCCGATGAGGAAGGTCTGCCGGTGGCCGAAGCGGTCGCCGAGCTTGCCCGCGGTGATCAGGGAGACCGCGAGGGCGAGAAAGTAGCCGTTGGTGATCCACTGCACCTGGGCGAAGGTGGCTCCCAGGTCCTTCTGGATCGCCGGGTTGGCGATGGCCACGATGGTGCCGTCGAGGGCCACCATCATCACGCCGACGGCGACGGTGATCAGGGTGAGCCAGGGATGGCCGCGCAGCCCCGCGGCCGGAGGCGACTCGAGCGGGGCCTTGGGCGCCGCGCCCTCCGGCCCCGTCGCATCGATGGTGGTCTGACTAGTCATACATACGAGGCTAGTGACAGCCTCTGACAATTGACAAACCATTTCATCCGTCAGTAACTGACACCTATGGAAACACTGCGCGAACGCAAGAAACAGCGCACCCGGGAAGCGCTGCTGCGGGCCGCCCTCGAACTGTTCACGACCCAGGGGTACGAGCACACGACCGTCGACGAGATCGCCGAGGCCGTCGACGTCTCGCAGCGCACCTTCTTCCGCTACTTCGCCGGCAAGGAGGACGCGGCGTTCGCGGTCCAGGAGATGACGGAGGCGCGTTTCGTCGACGCCGTACGCGCGCGTCCGCCGCACGAGGCGCCGCTGGAGGCGCTGCGGCAGGCGGTCCTGGAAGGGTGGGACGCGATCCGGGAGACGGTCGAGACGTGCGTCCCGGTCGAGCTGTACCTGCGCATGTACCGCACGATCGAGTCGACGCCCGCGCTGCTCGCCGCGCACCTGCGCCGCTCGGCGGCGACGGAGGAGACGATCGCCCGGCTGCTGGCCGAGCGCGAGGGCGTGGACGTGGACGCCGACCCGCGGCCGAGGCTGGCCGTGGCCGTGTTCGGCGGCGTGATAAGGGTCACGGAGCGGCAGTGGTGCACGGGCGACGACTTCAGCCTGGACGCCATGCGTCAACTCACCGCGTCCTACCTCGATCGGGTGGGTTCGGCGCTCACCGGGAACTGGCGCGCGACGGAAGATCGTTGACGACCCGTTCGATGCCCGACGAAACGTGATACCGGTCACTCGGTTACCCCGAGACCCTCTCGTTCTCCTAGTGTGTCCTCCCAGTGACTTCCTTCGACACCTCCCCGCAACTGAACGTCTGGCGCGCACTGCTGGCGCTGGCCGTGGTGTTCGTGATGCTCGCGACCACCGGCTGGACCGCCCTGCGCAGCCACCGGGAGTCGACCGCACTGCAGGCCTCGCTCACCGAGTGGGAGCAGGGCGGCATCCACGGCCTCCATCTGCCGGACCCGCATGCCGCACCGGCCGTGCTCAGCCGTTTCTTCGCCTCCCTCTCGCCGGAGGACCAGCGCCGTCTGGCCCGCCGCTACCCGCTCGCGGTCGGCAACATGAACGGCGCGCCCGTGACCCTGCGCTACCGCGCCAACCACCTCGCGCTGGAGCAGCAGCGCGAGGTCGAGCGCAAGCGCATGCACGACAGCCGGCTCAGCGCGGCCGGCCAGCAGGACGCGGGCCTGCGCATGCACCGCTACGAGTCGCTGCTGACCCGGGGCCGGCACATCCTGGCCTTCGACCCGGACGGCTCGGGCCGGATCGCGGAGGTGTTCGGAAGTCTCGACAAGGCCGAGCGGATCTCCGTCGTCGTCCCCGGCGTCGACACCGATCTGCTCACCTTCCAGAAGACGGGCCGCCCGTACACCGCCCCGGTCGGCATGGCCGAGGCGCTGTACGCGGCGGAGCGCGCCCAGAGCCCCGCGGTCCGTACGGCCGTGATCGCCTGGGCCGACTACACCGCCCCCGACGGGCTCGGCATGGACGCGGCCACCGGCGGGCGCGCCGCGGAGGGCGCCGTACGGCTGGACGCCCTGCTGGACGCCCTGCCCGGGCGGGCCCCGGTGGCGATGGTCTGCCACAGCTACGGCTCGGTGGTCTGCGGGGTCGCGGCGCACGCCATGCCCCGCCGGGTCACCGACATCGCGGTGGCGGCGAGCCCCGGCATGCGTGTCTCCAGCGCCTCGCACCTGGGCACCGGGGCGCGGGTGTGGGCGATGCGCGACGCGAGCGACTGGATCCAGGACGTGCCGTATCTGGAGCTCGGCGGGCTCGGGCACGGCGCCGATCCGGTGTCGTCGGCGTTCGGCGCGCGGGTGCTGTCCGCCCGGGACGCGCGGGGTCACGCCGGCTATTTCCAGCCGGGCACGGACAGTCTGCGCAACCTGGCCGACGTGGCCGTCGGGGCGTACGACGCGGTGACGTGCGCCCACGACAACGACGCGTGCCGAGCCGGTCTGTCCGGCGCGTCTCCCGCCGGACGCGCGTAGAAACAGCAGGAAGTGCGGTCTGCGCGGGTGGCGACGGAGGAGCACGTGCCGCATACGATGAGCCGCATGGGTGACGTACTGGCGGGATTTCATGCCGTCTGGGAGTTCGAGTCCGACTCCGTGCTCATCCGTTACGAACGGGGGATTCGGACACCGAAGCTGTTCCAGGCGCTCGGGGAGCGGCGCGTCCCGCTGTCCGCGGTCGAGGGCGTGACCATCGGTCCCGGCAAGCGCGGCACGGTCGTCCTGCGGCTGCTGCCGCGGGCGGGCGCGGATCCGCTGATGGATGCGGCGGCCGGGCAGCTGAAGGAGGGCTCGGACCCGTACCGGCTGGTGCTGCCGGCCGAGCGGGAGACGCTCGCCGAGTACTACGCGGACGAGCTGAAGGGGCTGTTGACCGAGTCCGGTCCCGTCGAGCACCACCTGGTGGCCGCGCCCGAGGCGCCGCTGTCCTTCAAGGCGTACGACGGCAAGGCGAGCTTCGACGGCACGGTCGTGCAGTTCCGCTGGTCGTGGACGGGGGCGTCGTCGGCGAAGTGGAAGGCGGGCGACCAGAGCTTTCCGGTCACAGAGCTGAGCGGGGTCCAGTGGCGCTCGCCGGAGGTGTTCGAGGGGCATCTGCGCCTGCTGCCCAGGTCGGCCGAGGCGGCGGCGCCCGTGCCGGCCGACCAGGATCCGGCCGCGGTGGTGTTCGGGCTGGGGTACGGGCCGGTGCACGAGTCGCTGCCGTTCGCGGCGGCCGTCCTCGCCGCCGTCCGCACCCGGGGGCCGGTGCCCGTGGCACCGGCCCCGGCACGGCGCGACCCCGCCGACATCGCCGAGCGGATCCGGCACCTGGGCGAGCTGCATCAGGCGGGGCTGGTCACCGACGAGGAATTCTCCTCCAAGAAGGCGGAGTTGCTCGCGGAACTGTGAGAGCTATTCGCGGCCCGCGGAGGTGAACGCCATGTCCGCGTAGCGCTCGCCCGCCACCTGGCCCGCGATCGGCTCCAGCAGGGCCAGTTCCTCACCGGTCAGGGTGAGGGCGGCCGCCGCCACGTTCTCCTCCACCCGCTGCGGCTTGCGGGTGCCCGGGATCGGCACCACCGGGAGGCCGTGGACCGTCGCCCGCTGCTGCACCCAGGCCAGGGCGACCTGGCCGGGGGTGGCGCCGTGGGCCTCGGCGACGGCGCGGACCGGCTCCAGCAGGACGGCGTTGGCGGCCGCGTTGGCGCCGGTGAAGCGGGGCTGCCGGCGGCGGAAGTCGTCGGCGGTCAGCTCCTGTTCGGCGTGGGTGAAGGAGCCGGTGAGGAAGCCGCGGCCGAGCGGCGAGTACGGCACGAGGGCGACGCCCAGGTCCCGCGCGGCCGGCACGACCTTGGCCTCGATGTCCCGGCTGAACAGCGACCACTCCGACTTACGGCTCCGGGCGTACTTTGAAGGCGTGAGCACACACACCGCGAACAGCCAGCGCAGGGCCGTGATCTACACCCGCATCAGTGAGGACCGCGACGGAGACCAACTCGGCGTAGGGCGTCAGGAGGACGCCTGCCGCAAGCTGGCCGCAGATCTCGGCTGGCACGTGGTCGGCGTGAAGGTGGACGACGACAAGACGGCGTACGGCAAGAACGGCATGCGCGCGCAGCGCCCCGCCTACGCGGCCCTACTCGACATGCTCAGCACCAGGGAGGCTGACGCCGTCCTGGTCTGGCACGTCGACCGCCTGTACCGGCAGGCACGCGACCTTGAACCCCTGATCGATGTGGTGGAGCGGACGGGCGCGGTGGTCCGCCCCGTGACACACGGAGAGCTGGACCTGGGCACCGCATCCGGCCGCATGGTGGCCCGCATCCTTGCCAGCGTGAGCACTCACGAGATCGAGCACGCCATCGAGCGGATGCGCGAGAAGAAGGCAGAGCTGCGGGCGGCGGGGCACTACCACGGCGGCACCCGTGGGTTCGGGCACAAGCCCTTGAAGAAGCGCGCTCCCGGCAGCCCGCCGCAGGTGCCGCAGACCGACCCGCGCGAGGCCGCGCTCATCCGGCAGGCGGCACAGGACGTGCTCGCCTATGCGGCCAACCCGTCCACCGGCAAGAGCCTGGGTGCCATCTGCCGCGACTGGAACGCCCGGGGCATCCGTACGCCGCGCGGCAAGACGTGGGGCATCCCGTCCCTGCGCACCATGCTCACCGGTGCCCGGCTGGCCGGACTGATCGAGCACGAGGGGGAGATCATCGGTCCGGCCACCTGGGAGCCGATCCTGGACCGCCCCACATGGCAGGCCCTGCGCACGGTGCTGCGGGACCCGAGCCGGAACACCTACCCCGACCGGCCCACCGACCAGAAGATCAAGTACCTGGGCACCGGCCTGTACCTGTGCCACAAGTGCACGGATCCGGTCGGTGCGGGCGGAGCCAGAGCGGGCGAGCCGCAGCGCTACCGCTGCGCCGCAGGACATGTGACCCGGTACGCCTCTCCGATCGATGACTATGTGGAGCGGGTGATCATTGCCCGGCTGTGCCGCCAGGACGCGCACGACCTGTTCGCGAGCCCCACCACGGAGGGCACGGACACGCAGTCCATGGCCGACCTGAGCGCGCGTCACGCGGCCCTGACAGCCCGCCTGGAGGCTCTGGCAGAGGCGTTCGCAGAGGACGACGACACGGACCCCGTGGAGTACCGGGCAGCGTCCCGCAGGCTGCGGGAGCGCATCTTGGCCGTGGAGCAGCAGATGGCCGACACGGTCACCGCAGCAGCAGCAGCGGCGGAGCCGGGACCGCTCGATGCCGCAGACCTCCCGGAACTGATCCGACGCCACACAGCCGACCCCGAGGACGCGTTGGCCTGGTGGCGCGAGACGTACGGCCTGGGCAGGCGGCGCAAGATCCTGGCCACCCTGGTCACGGTGACGCTCCTGCCCGGCCGCCGTGGGCGACCGAAGGCAGGTGCCCCGGCCTTCGACCCGGAGTCCGTCGACATCAAATGGGTCCGGTAGCAAGAGGCCAAAAACAGCTCTGACAAGGCGCTTTGCAGATTTCTTTGGAGATCCTGCGAAGCGCCTTGTACGTTGCGGAGTGCCGTCGGGAAAGGAGAGTCCCCGGCCGTAACGACGTGGGGTCGTTGCGTCCGCCTGCTCTCCGAAAGAGTCAGTGATGAACTGCGTTCCCGACGACCTGATCAAAGTCACGGACGCGGCGAAGGTCCTTCGCGTCAGTGGCACCACGGTCTACAACATGATCAAGCGCGGGGAACTCATCGGGTACCGCGCCACAAGCGGGAGTCTCTGCGTTTCCGAGGCGGAGGTTCATTCGCTCCTCTCGTACGTCACCCCACCGTCCGTGACGCTGGACGCGCATATCGCCCTGATAGTCGACGCTGCGCCTTCACTCACCCCTGAGCAACGCGAAAGGCTGCGCTCCTTGCTGGCTCCGGTCCCCGCACAGTCTGAGGCGGCATGAGCCATGTCTACCGACTGGTTTGAAAACCCCGCCGTTCGCCGCCACTTCGGCAGGGCCGGACTGGACTGGAAAGTCATCTGCGCTGAGCAGGACGACGAGACCGAGAACACGGAAGAGCCGCCCCCGGCTCAGGTATCCGAGGACGGCTCAACCGCCTGTGCAGAACAGGACCAGCATGACATGACCTAGGCCTTAGGACCGGTCTGGAGGAGAGGAGCCCTGCCTAGTGCGGGGTCTGACTGCCGGTCCAGAAAAGGCAACCGCCCCGGCCGAGAGGAAGGGCCAGGGCGGTCTGAACACCGGATAGGTAAAGGATGCCAGATCTCTCCGGCCCTTATGGGCAGGGCGTTCCCGCTTATGTTGAACAGGGCTGGGATGGGATTACTCCCATCCACCCGGGGACCAAACACCCGTCCATGAGGGATGTCACCGGTTACGACGGACGCCAAATCGACGCCGACGAAGCGGTACGCCTGGCGGGGCGCTTGCCGTACAGCCGAAACAACCTGGCCTTGCGCATGCGTAAGGGCATGGTCGGCTTGGACGTGGACGAGCACGACGATAAGCACGGCGCGGCCACCATCGCCGCTGTGGAGGCCATATGCGGTCCGCTGCCGAAAGGGCCGTACTCCAGCGCCCGGGGGCCAGGAGAACACGGGATCCGCCCTTTCCACCTGCCAGGCGAACACCGGGTACTCAAGGGTGAGGTGACGGCCGTCATCGACGGGAACTCCGTCTCCGACGTTGAGATCATCCAGCACCATCACCGCACGATGGTGGTGTGGCCGAGCGTGCACCCGAAAACCGGCACCACATACCGGTGGTACGACGCCGACGGGAATCTCATGGACGCCCCGCCACGGCCGGAGGACTGCCCTGTTCTCCCTCAGGCGTGGGCGGATTACCTGGCGGAGGCAAAGCGCTCTGAGGCCCCGTACGAGCCTCCGGTGGACAAGGAGACCGGGGAAGTCCTTGAAGGGTTCCAGGGGACGCCTGAAGGCCTACGGCGGCACCTTGAGCGCAAACTCCAGACCATCCGGGACCTGCCGGTGAACGGCCCGGGTGAGACCCCGGTGAACAACATCGCCTTTGGACTCTCCAAGTTCGTGCCCCTCCAGCTCCCGGAGCAGGAATTGCGCACCGCGCTGTACGCGGCCGTGCGTATTTGGGTCAAAGGCCATGACAGGGGTTATGACGGCATCGAGCACGGTCTACGACACATCGGCACACCGGAACACCGGCCGAAGCTTTGGGAAGAGCGGCAAATGCGGCCAAAAGACCCGGAGAAATACTTCGCCCGTGTCGAGGGGACGCGGACTTTCCTTGCGGCGACCCTGGCGACAGACGTTCTCGGTATCGGCCCGCTCGCGGCCGGTATCGACAGTCTCTTGTGGGAGTACCGGGAGGGCGTTTGGGTGCCATCCAAGGACGTGGCGCGTCACCGCGCTGCGTCTCTCCTTGGGGAGAACTACCGGCGCAGTTACGCGGTCAACGCCGAAGACGTAGTCCGCAGTCGCATCCCGGACATCGAATGCGAACCGATCCCAGAAGTCATCAACTTCCGTAACGGCCTGTACTACTGGCAGACAGGGATGCTCGTCCCGCATTCACCGGACGTGTTGTCCACGGTTCAGCTTTCCGTGGATTGGGACCCGACTGCCGGCTGCCCCGAATTCGACGCCTTTCTAGGCCAGGTCTTGCATGCCGACACGGTCGACATGATGTGGGAGCTGATCGGCTATCTCATGTACTCCGGCAACCCGCTCCACAAAGCGGTCATGCTGACCGGCAGCGGGCGCAACGGAAAGGGCACGTTCCTGCGAGTGCTGGAGGCACTGCTCGGAAAGCAGAACATCAGCTCCGCGTCGCTCACCGACCTGGTCACCAATCGGTTCGCCACCGCGTCCCTGTTCGGGAAGATCGCGAACATTGCGGGCGATATCGACGGGACCTATCTGGAGACCACGGGCGTCTTCAAGAACATCACGGGACTGGACTCGATCAGGGCCGAACACAAGGGACGCGACGGTTTCGAGTTCACGCCCTGGGCGGTACCGGTGTTCAGCGCCAACAAGATTCCGGGGTCAGCGGACACCACCGTTGGCTATCTCTCGCGCTGGGTTATCCAGCACTTCCCGCACAACTTCGAGGGGCGCGAGGACCGCACGCTTGATCAGCGGCTCCAGACGAAATCGGAGCTGGCCGGTATCGCGGCCAAGGCAGTCCCGGCACTGAAGCGACTTATGGCGCGAGGGGACTTCGAGCTGTCCACGTCCGCGCAGGAGGCGCGGGAGGAGTTCATCCGCCGGGTGGACCAGGTGCGCACGTGGATATCGGAATGCACGGCACCTGATCCCGCCTCCTGGTCCCCGCGCACCGCGCTGTACGCCGTTTACAAGAACTGGGCCGCCCGCGACGGCCACGGGACGCTGAAGGCCACCGAGTTCTATGACCGGCTGGAGTCCGCCGGAGTACGGCCAGCGAAGGTGAACGGGAACCGTGGCTTCGCCGGAATCAGGGTCACGGACACGGCCGAAGGAATGGGCCGCCCCCGGTGACCAGGGGGCAGCAGGGGGCACAGGGGGCAGCTACGGCCCTACCCCCCACGCGTACGTACGTAAGGGGGGTTAGAGATTTGTGCCCCCTTGTGCCCCCTGGCGAAGCCGATATCGCTCTGATCAGCACGAATGCAGAAATCGGAGGGGGCACAGATTGTGCCCCCTGGGACCGAGGAGAAGAAGTGACCGCTGTGGCCGACCGCCCCATGCCCACACCAGACGACTTTCCGTGCCCCCACTGCTCCGCTCCGGCCGGGGAGCCGTGCGCCATGAAGAACGGCCGGACCGGCCCCCATATCGCCAGGGCCGTCCTGGCGCTGAAGGCCGCCATCAAGTGGGCGGTCAACAACGACATCGAGGAGAAGAAGTGAATGGCTATGTTCCAACGTTCGATGACGACGGCGCACTCCGCTGTCCCCACTGTGGCGAGACACACGGAATCGAAAACGGTGGCCCGCCGGAGAACTCCGCGCCGAGCATCTATGTCCACCCCGACCGAGATGACTACGACAGCCCGGTCGGAACTCGTGGTGAGTACGTCCGCATAGACCTGTGGTGCTCTGTGTGCGGCTTGACCTTCGGCCTGTTCATCGGCAACCACAAAGGCGCGGAGTATCTGCGAATCCTTCTAGCCACGGACGACGGATGGACCGGGCCGCAGGACCCGACTCTCCTGGATCTGCTTAGGGCGCAGCGTCAGGAAGAGAACCCCGCCGCATAAGAGCTGCGGCCCACCCTGGCCGGACTCCGGGGTGGGCCACTAATCCCTCAACGCCAATCAAGAGGAGGCGATCGTATGTCGCCCATCCCCGTGATCGCCATGTGCGCGGCCACCCGGCCACGCCACGAAGAGAAGCCCTGTCAGCGAAAGCCAGGGCACCGAGGACTACACCGGGACCGGTTCGGTATCCAGTGGCCGAACAGGGAGCGACGGCCAAAGCGGGTGCCCTATGTCCGGCCAGGGCTTGAGCGATTTCCCGCACAGCCTGGCCGGTATCTCCCGCCACACAAGCGGGACAAGGTCGCGGCGAACGCCTAGACCTTCACCGAGGACGAGATGGCCGTAGGCATCGAGAACGATATGGAACCCCGGTGGCCGGCTGGGGGGTTCCGAATTCCCGGTAGCCTGCTTTCACCGACCAGATCGACCGGCACTGGTGGTTCTCCAAGTCCGGAGCGGAACCCGCCTTCATTCCCGGGGGCGAGTGACCTAGGAAGGGGCGCAGGTGTCCTACGGCATGGGGTACTACGACGGCAACGAATACGACGCCGACGAGTACGAAGAGCAGGACCAGTACGAAGAGCAGCCGCAGCAGAGGCAGCGGAATGCGCCACGATCTCCCGGACTGCGTCAGGCCATGAGGCAGCTCAACGCGGAGAACCAGCAGCTAAAGCGCGAGCTGGACGAAACCAAGGCCATGGTTCAGGAACTCGTGGATGACGAAGCGGCCACGAGGAACCGCCTATTTCAGCAGCAGAGTGGTCACCCGCGCTCTCCGCGTCTCACGCAAGAAGAGATGCAGCAGATGCAGCGCATGCAGGAGATGGGCGTTCTCGGCGTAGCCGCGCCCATGGGCACCCAACGCGAGCAGGCCGCCCGTATCCAGAACTGCAAGACTCCTGAGGAACTGATGGCCTACCTCCAGTCCCAGGGCAATCCGAACTACTACAACGGCAACTGATTGCCGGACAGGAGTAACGCCATGGATTCCACGCGTGCCGTACCCGGCACTGACCTTTCGGGTGACCCCGGTCACGAAGGCGGCTCACAGCCTATGAGCGCGCTTAAGGGCGGCTGTGCCGCACCCAATGTCGTTCAGCCTCTCGGGGGCACCAACACGGGCGCACAGCGCCCCGGACCCAACGCCATGGACACGGAGTCCCCCGACTCCGGCCACATGGGCGGCTCCATGCAGAACTACACGGGCTGAGCCTGCACAAGCACCTGGCAGGGCTGCATTCACGCTGACGGACCCCGTCGACGCCATGGCAGACCGGCATGAATAAGCCCTGACAGGCCATGAGAAAACCCCCCGGCTCACCACCCCGGGGGGTTTTCCTATGCCCGCACTGCAAATGCAGCGATATTCAAGGAAAAACGCCGCACATGCCGTGCATTTGTTGGCGCTGGGGACGGTAAGGGGACGACTCCCCCACTCTCGCTCCGCGTCCCTGTCCGCCCCCTACGGCTCCTGCTGCCCTTCCTGGTCCTTCGGGTAGTGCCTGCGCCATTCGGCGTCTTGCTCAGCCGCGCGGCGGCGCAGGGTTCGGATAGCTTTGTCGGTGGCCTTGATGCTGCGGTGCGCCTGGCCGATGAGCCAGGCGACGGCCATTCCGGCGAGGAACTGAATCACTGACCCTCAGTTCTTCCGTGCGCGCGTTGCGCGGATGCGGGTCAGGATCGCTACCAATTGCGGGTCCGGCTTCACGAGGTGGACGTGCGCCCGGTGGGCGTACACACTCCAGCCGGGACCGCTGTTGCTCATCTCGTGCCAGACGAGAACTGCGTCTTCAGGGTCGGTGATTACTTCGTCGCAGTGGCGGCATACGTGGACGGCGCGGGTCATGATGCCGCCCGGTGGCGCGGGCAGCGGCACGGCGGCCATTCGCCGGTCAGCAGAGGCTCTTTGATGTCGCGTACGTGGACGGTGCCCCGGTCCTCCACGACGGCACCGGACGCGCTCACGCGGTAGACGCGGATCGTCAGCCGGGGGATATCGTCGGCCATGTCGACTCCTATGCAGTCGGCCATGCCCCGGGAGTCCTGACCGACTCGCCGGGGTCCTTTCATCTACGACCGTAGTGCCAACCGCGTCCCCCCGCACCCCCCTGCGTTCCATTGCGTCCCTCCGAGTCGGGACGCGTCCCCGTGATGCGGGACGCGGACGGCCGCGCAAGGGTGGAGAGGTGACCGATCTCCCGCGCTACGAATACGTGAAGCTGGCCGATCAGATCGCCGCCGACATTGCGTCGGGCACGCTGCCCATAGGGGCCGCGCTCCCCTCGGAGCGGGCCATGGTCGATATCCACGGCGTGAGCATCGGGACAGTGCGCCGCGCGGTGCGCGAGTTGGTGACCCGTGGCCTGGTGGCAAAGCTGCCGTCCAAGGGCACGTACGTCATTGCCACACCGGACACGGCGCAGCCGCCTCAGGCGTGAGTCTGAGGGGTCTGGGGCGAATGTGAGGGCGCACTCCAGCCCAGCCCAGCGGCCCCGGTTTAACACCCCCGGGTCAGAGCCAGGGGCTCAGCCGGCTGACCTGCGGTGATGCGCGCCGGTGGGGCGGCGGGGCGTTTGCTCCAGCCTCGCTCAGGCTGCGGCGCAGGGCTCGGCCAGGCCGATGGCCTGCACGTTCGTGGATATGTACGACGTTGCCTGCGATTGCTCAGCAAACGTGGCAATGCGCAGGCCATGCATTGACCACGGCCAGGTAATGCGCGCATGGCTGCACGGTGCATGCGTGGCCAGTGAAACGGTAGTGCCAGGCTGGCCACGTCTTCACGGCCAGCACCTCCACGCAGGTGGAGGTGGCGGGCTAGATCACGGCCTATGTCTTCACGCTGTGCTGGCCGTGCTGGCACGGCTCCGGCGGGGCCGTGGCTGGCCGTCCTGAGAGGGCTGTGCCAGCCTCCGGCGGGCCAGCCGGACAGGCTGCCCGGGGCGCTGCCTGGCCGCTCTCAGGGGCGCTCAGCAGAATGCAGGCTGGCTACGAATCGCAGGCCGGAGAGCGAACTTTCCTTGGAAATGCAGGGAGCCCATGATGCGTGATCATGGGCTACTTCGCTGGGAGCGCAGCGCGCTGACCTGGGCTAACGCTCCTTCGATTCCAAGGGTCACAATTATGCGGCGATCATGAACTTGGAGCACTCCGACTGCACGGCCGCGATCGGGTGCACGGCGTGCGCGGCGCGCAGTTCGCCGGCGGTGACCTCGCTCAGCCCGAGGTGCTTGACCTTGCCCTCGCGGACCAGCTCCGCCATCGTGCCGACGGTCTCCTCGATGGGGACGTTCACGTCGCGCCGGTGCATGTAGTAGAGGTCGATCACGTCGACGCCGAGCCGCTTCAGGCTGCCCTCGACGGCCTGGCGGATGTACGGGGCGTCGTTGCGGATGATCCGCTTGGCCGGGTCGTCCTCGGGGATCGACAGCGCGAACTTGGTGGCGATCACCACCTCGTCCCGGTGCGCCGCGAAGAAGGGCGCGAGGAAGCGCTCGTTCTCCCCCGCGCCGTAGGCGTCGGCCGTGTCGTACAGCGTCACGCCCAGCTGGAGCGCCCGCTCCAGCGCGGCGCGCGCCTGGCCGGCGTCCGTGGGGCCGTACGCGAAGCTCATGCCCATGCAGCCGAGGCCCTGGACGCCCACCTCCGGTCCGCCCTCGCCGAGCCGTACGGCCGGAATCCTGGCGTCGGTCATCGCGCGGTCCCCTCCATCGCGTAGAAGCTGATCTTGCGGTCGAGCACGGCGAGCGTGTCGCGCAGCTCGGCGATCCGGTTCAGCACGTCCCTGCGGGTCGACTCCAGCAGTTCCCGCCGTTCGGCGTAGGTGCTCTCGCCCTCCCGGACCAGCTCCGCGTACCGGACCATGTCGGCGACCGGCATGCCGGTCAGCCGCAGCTTGGTCACGAAGTCCAGCCAGTCCAGGTCGCTGTTGCTGTAGCGCCGCTGGCCGGTGTGCGAGCGGTCGACGTGCGGCATCAGGCCGATCCGCTCGTACCAGCGCAGGGTGTGCGCGGTCAGGCCGGTGAACGCCACGACCTCGCTGATCGTGTAGCGGTCCTGGCCGTCGGGGCGCGGATGGCGTCTGGGCGGGGCGGAGCAGATGTCGGCGGGGGCCGTGGGTGCGGTGTCCGCTGGCGTGGTCTGCATCACCGTCATGCCCTCCACGCTATGGGGTTGGAGTGCACTCCAAGCAAGCGGATCCGGTAAGAAATCCCCAGGACGCGGGCCGGGGCGCGTCGCTAGCGTGCGGTCCATGAGTCTCGTACGCCGGGCCGTGCCCGAGGACGCCGCGGAAGTGCTGCGGCTGCGCCAGGTCATGATCGATTCCATGTTCGAGGCCGGGGGCGGGCCGACCGACTGGCACGCCGCGTCCCTGCCGGTGCTGCGGGAGAAACTGGCCGATGCGGACGGGGACTTCGTGGCGTTCGTCGTCGATCACCCGGACCGGCCGGGGGCGCTGGCCGCGCTGGTATGCGGGGCGCTGGAGTACCGCATCGGCCGCGCCGGGAACCCGCGCGGGCGGGTCGGGCACGTCTTCAGCGTCGCCACCGACCCGGACGCCCGCCGGCGCGGGTACGCGCGCGCGTGCATGGAGGAGCTGCTGCAGTGGTTCCGGGAGCGGGGCGCCGGACAGGTCGACCTGAACGCGTCCGCGCAGGCCGAGCCGCTGTACGCGTCCCTCGGCTTCGTGCGCAAGCCGGACCCCTCGATGCGGCTGGCCCTGTGAGCCGCATAGGCTCGCCGGCATGTCGTTGCAGAGCCTGGCGCTGATCGAGAACTGGCCCGCCCCCACCGCCGCGGCGGGCGTCGTACGAGCCGACGGGACCGTCCTCGGGACGCACGGTCCCGCCGGACACCGGTTTCCGCTGGCCTCGGTCACCAAGCCGCTGGCCGCGTACGCCGCGCTCGTCGCGTACGAGGAGGGCGCGATCGAGCTGGACGAGCCGGCCGGGCCGCCCGGGGCGACCGTCCGGCACCTTCTGGCGCACACCTCCGGGCTGGCCTTCGACGAGCACCGGGTGACGGCGCCGCCCGGTGAGCGGCGGCTCTACTCCAACGCCGGGTTCGAGCAGCTCGGCGACCACATCGCCAGGGCGACGCAGATCCCGTTCGCCGACTATCTGCGGCAGGCGGTGCTGGAGCCGCTGGGCATGACGTCGACGTCGCTGGCGGGCTCCCCGGCGAAGGACGGCGTGTCCACGGTGTCGGACCTGCTGCGGTTCGCGGCGGAGGTGCAGGCGCCGCGGCTGCTGGACCCGCGGACGGTCGCGGAGGCGATGAGCGTGCAGTACCCGGGCACGAAGGGGGTGCTGCCGGGGTACGGGCACCAGAACCCCAACGACTGGGGGCTGGGCTTCGAGATCCGCGACTCCAAGTCCCCGCACTGGACCGGGAGTTCCTCGTCACCGCGCACCTTCGGGCATTTCGGGCAGTCCGGTACGTTCCTGTGGATCGACCCGGACGCGGAGGTCGCCGGGGTGGCGCTGACGGACCGTGCGTTCGGTCCCTGGGCGATCGAGGCGTGGCCGGTGTTCACCGACGCGGTGCTGGCGGAGCTGCGGGGCTGAGCCCCCGGCCCCTCTCCCCCGCCGCTATGACATCTCCCACATCAGCACCTCGGCCGGTGTGACGGCCACGGCCTCCACACCGGCCGCGTCCGTGATCCGCGCCGAGTCGCCCGCGTCCAGGTGCTCCTCCCCCAGCCGGATCGCGCCGCGGACCACGTGCACGTAGACGTGCGCCGCGTCGGGGACGGCCGTGCGCTCGGCCGGCGCCAGGCGGCGCACGTGGAGCATCGCGCCGGCCTCGGGCACGGCGTACGGGGTGGCGTCGGCGATGCCGGGCACGATCTCGTACGCGGGCTCGCCGCCCGGCTTCAGGGGCGCCAGCCACATCTGGACGAAGGTGAGCGGCGCCGGGCCGTCGTTGCGCTCGACGTGCCGGACGCCCGCCGCCGCGCTGAGCCGCTGGACGTCGCCGGGGCGGACCTTCGTCTCGTGGCCGGTGGAGTCGCGGTGGGTCAGCTCGCCCTCGGCGACCCAGGTGACGATCTCGGTGTGGCTGTGCGGGTGTTCGTCGAACCCGGCGCCGGGCGCGAGCCGTTCCTCGTTGCAGGCGATGACCGCGCCGAAGCGGAGGTTGCCGGGGTCGTAGTGCGGGCCGAAGGAGAAGGCGTGCCACGACTCGATCCCGGCCCCGGGATCGCCCCCGGGGTAGCGCTCACCGGCGCGCCGTACGTCCATCACGCGCACCACGGTAGCCGGGCACGGGCCGCCGGGACCCGCTGTACCCCGGCCGCAAGGCCCCGCGGGAGGCGGCCTGCGAAGGCGACCGAACCCCGGCGGCACACCGTCCCGGCCCGATAAGGCAGTCTTGTCCCGTGCCCGAACCCGAATCCCGCAGCAGCGATCCGCACGCCGATCTCCACATGCACGACGTCCACCCGCACGCCGCGACCCTCAAGCGGCTGGAGAAGTCCTCAGGGTCGCTCGCCGCTCAGGCCATCGCGCGCATGGACGAGACCCTGCCGTGGTACCGGGCGATGCCCCCGGAGAACCGCTCGTGGATCGGGCTGGTCGCCCAGGCGGGCATCGCGGCCTTCACCGAGTGGTTCCGGCACCCGGACGCGCCCCAGGCGATCTCCACGGACGTGTTCGGCACCGCGCCGCGCGAGCTGACCCGGGCCATCACGCTGCGGCAGACCGTGGAGATGGTGCGCACCACCATCGAGGTCATGGAGAGCGCGATCGACGAGGTCGCGGCGCCCGGGGACGAGAGCGTGCTGCGCGAGGCGCTGCTGGTGTACGCCCGCGAGATCGCGTTCGCCACCGCGCAGGTGTACGCCCAGGCCGCCGAGGCACGCGGTGCCTGGGACGCGCGGCTGGAGTCGCTGGTGGTCAACGCCGTGCTGAGCGGGGAGGCCGACGAAGGGGCCGTCAGCCGGGCCGCCGCGCTCGGCTGGAACTCGCCGGAGCACGTGTGCGTGGTGCTGGGCACGGCACCGGACGGGGACAGCGAGCTGACCGTCGAGGCCATCCGGCGGGCCGCCCGGCACGCCAAGCTCCAGGTGCTCACCGGGGTGCTGGGCGACCGGCTCGTCGTCATCGCCGGCGGCAGCAACAACCCGCTCGCGGTTGCCAAGTCGCTGATCGGGCCCTTCGCCGCGGGTCCGGTCGTCGCGGGGCCCGTGGTGCCCGATCTGCTGGCCGCCACACGGTCCGCGCAGGCCGCCGCCGCGGGGCTGAAGGCGTGTTCCGCCTGGCAGGACGCCCCGCGGCCGGTGCTGGCGGACGATCTCCTCCCGGAGCGCGCGATCGCGGGTGATCCGAGCGCCCGCGAGCAGTTGGTGGAGGAGATCTACAGACCTCTGGAAGAGGCCGGTTCCGCGCTGCTGGAAACCTTGAGTGTCTATCTGGAGCAGGCGAGCAGCCTGGAAGGCGCGGCCCGGATGCTCTTCGTTCACCCGAACACCGTCCGCTACCGGCTCAGACGTGTGACAGACGTCACCGGTTGGTCGCCTTCGGATGTACGATCCGCGTTCACACTGCGGATTGCGCTCATCCTGGGGCGTCTGGTCGACGGCGAACCCCCGGCATAAGGTTTTGTGGGAGGTCCACAAAAGCCCTTCGTGTTCTTCGTCCTTGTCCTCACGGGCGGCCCCGGCCGTCCCCAAGAGAGAGTGTGAGAGTGCTCGTACTCGTCGCTCCCGGCCAGGGCGCCCAGACGCCCGGCTTCCTGACTCCCTGGCTCGAACTGCCCGGCGCCGCCGACCGCGTCGCCGCCTGGTCGGACGCCCTCGGCCTGGACCTGGTGCACTACGGCACCCAGGCCGACGCCGACGCCATCCGCGACACCGCGGTGGCCCAGCCACTGCTGGTCGCCGCCGGGATCCTGTCCGCCGCGGCACTCGGTGCCATGTCCGAGATCGCGCCCGGCGCGGTCGCCGGCCACAGCGTCGGTGAGATCACCGCCGCCGCCTTCGCGGGCGTGCTGGACGACACCGCGGCGCTGGGCCTGGTCCGCAAGCGGGGCCTGGCGATGGCCGACGCGGCCGCGGTCACCGAGACGGGCATGTCGGCGCTGCTCGGCGGCGACCCCGAGACCTCCGTGGCGCACCTGGAGAAGCTGGGCCTGACCCCGGCGAACATCAACGGGGCGGGCCAGATCGTCGCCGCGGGCACGCTGGAGCAGCTGGCCGCGCTGAACGAGGACAAGCCCGAGGGCGTCCGCAAGGTGATCCCGCTGAAGGTCGCCGGCGCCTTCCACACCCACCACATGGCCCCCGCCGTCGAGACGCTGGCCAAGGCCGCCGCGGAGCTGGACCCGGCCGACCCGAAGGTGACCTACGTGTCCAACAGGGACGGCAAGGCGGTCACGAGCGGCGCCGAGGTGCTCGAGCGGCTGGTCGGCCAGGTCGCCAGCCCCGTGCGCTGGGACCTGTGCATGGAGACCTTCAAGGAGCTGGGCGTCACCGCGCTCATCGAGGTGTGCCCGGGCGGCACGCTGACCGGACTGGCCAAGCGCGCGCTGCCCGGCGTCACGACGCTGGCCCTGAAGACCCCCGACGACCTCGACGCGGCCCGCGCGCTCCTCTCCGAGCACGCCGGCGCCTAAGGAGCCGTACATGGCGAAGATCAAGCCCAGCAAGGGTGCCCCGTATGCGCGCATCCTCGGTGTCGGCGGCTACCGGCCGACCCGGGTCGTGCCCAACGAGGTGATCCTGGAGAAGATCGACTCGTCCGACGAGTGGATCCGCTCCCGCTCCGGCATCGAGACCCGGCACTGGGCCGGTCCCGAGGAGACCGTGGCCGCGATGTCGATCGAGGCCGCCGGCAAGGCGATCGCCGACGCCGGCATCCGTGCCGAGCAGATCGGCGCCGTGGTCGTCTCGACGGTCTCGCACTTCAGCCAGACCCCGGCCGTCGCCACCGAGATCGCCGACAAGCTGGGCACGGCCAAGGCCGCCGCCTTCGACATCTCGGCGGGCTGCGCGGGCTTCGGCTACGGCCTGACCCTCGCCAAGGGCATGGTGGTGGAAGGTTCCGCCGAGTACGTGCTCGTCATCGGCGTGGAGCGGCTCAGCGACCTGACCGACCTGGAGGACCGGGCCACCGCCTTCCTGTTCGGCGACGGCGCCGGCGCGGTCGTCGTCGGCCCCTCCCAGGAGCCGGCCATCGGCCCGACGGTGTGGGGCTCCGAGGGCGACAAGGCCGAGACGATCAAGCAGACCGTCACCTGGGACCGCTTCCGGGTCGGCGACGTCTCCCAGCTGCCCCTGGACAGCGAGGGCAACATCAAGTTCCCCGCCATCACGCAGGAGGGCCAGGCGGTGTTCCGCTGGGCCGTGTTCGAGATGGCGAAGGTCGCCCAGCAGGCGCTGGACGCGGCCGGCATCAGCTCGGAAGAGCTGGACGTCTTCATCCCGCACCAGGCCAACGTGCGGATCATCGACTCGATGGTGAAGACCCTCAAACTGCCGGAGCACGTCACGGTCGCCCGTGACATCCGCACCACCGGCAACACCTCGGCCGCCTCGATCCCGCTCGCGATGGAGCGGCTCCTGGCGACCGGGGAGGCGAAGAGCGGCGACACCGCGCTCGTCATCGGATTCGGGGCGGGTCTCGTCTACGCCGCCACGGTCGTTACCCTCCCCTAGGCACTCCGTGCCGGATCTTGCGATCGGGCACGGCAGAAATCGCCACAAACCGTCTGGAACATCGAAGAAGGAGCGCCTGACATGGCCGCCACTCAGGAAGAGATCGTCGCCGGTCTCGCCGAGATCGTGAACGAGATCGCCGGGATCCCCGTTGAGGACGTCCAGCTGGACAAGTCCTTCACCGACGACCTGGACGTCGACTCGCTGTCCATGGTCGAGGTCGTCGTCGCCGCCGAGGAGCGCTTCGACGTGAAGATCCCGGACGAGGACGTCAAGAACCTCAAGACCGTCGGCGACGCGACCGACTACATCCTCAAGCACCAGGCCTAAGGACACCCCTTAGGCCCAGGGCCCAAGGCCCCGCCACCCGGCGGTGGCGCCGTTGATTCCCGCATCCGTTGGAGAAAGAATTCCCGTGAGCCCGACCAATCGCACCGTGGTCGTCACCGGTATCGGCGCAACCACACCGCTGGGTGGCGACGCAGCTTCGTTCTGGGAGGCCCTGGTCGCCGGCAAGTCCGGCGTCGGCCTTCTGGAGCAGGAGTGGGCGGCCGACCTGCCGGTCCGCATCGCCGCGCAGATCGCCGTGGATCCCGGCGAGATCATCCCCCGGCCGCAGGCCCGCAAGCTGGACCGCTCGGCGCAGTTCGCGCTGATCGCCGCTCAGGAGGCCTGGAAGGACGCCGGGTTCGCCGCCAAGGCCGGCGAGGACGCGTCCGTGAACCCCGACCGCCTCGGCGCGGTCATCGCCTCCGGCATCGGCGGCGTGACGACGCTCCTGGACCAGTACGACATCCTCAAGGAGCGGGGCGTCCGCCGCGTCTCCCCGCACACCGTGCCGATGCTGATGCCCAACTCCCCGGCGGCCAACGTCGGCATCGAGCTGGGCGCCCGCGCCGGTGTGCACACCCCCGTCTCGGCCTGCGCCTCGGGCGCGGAGGCCATCGGGTACGCGATCGAGATGATCCGCACCGGGCGTGCGGACGTGGTCGTGGCCGGTGGCACCGAGGCCGCCATCCACCCGCTGCCGATCGCCGCGTTCGGCAACATGATGGCGATGTCCAAGAACAACGACGACCCGCAGGGCGCGTCCCGCCCCTTCGACTCCGGCCGTGACGGCTTCGTGCTCGGCGAGGGCGCCGGCGTGATCGTCCTGGAGTCCGAGGAGCACGCCAAGGCCCGCGGCGCCCGGATCTACGTCGAGGCGGTCGGCCAGGGCATCTCCGCCGACGCCCACCACATCACGCAGCCGGAGCCGTCCGGCAACGGCATCGCGCACGCGCTGCAGAACCTGCTGGACAGCACGGATCTGAAGCCGGCCGAGGTCGTGCACGTGAACGCCCACGCCACGTCGACGCCGCAGGGCGACGTCGCCGAGATCAAGGCGCTGCGCAAGGTGTTCGGCGACGACGTCGACCACATGGCGATCTCCGCGACCAAGTCGATGACCGGTCACCTGCTGGGCGGCGCCGGCGGCATCGAGACCGTCGCGTCGATCCTGGCGCTGGCCAACCGCACGGCTCCGCCGACGATCAACCTCGACGACCTCGACCCGGACGTCAACGCGGACGTGGTCCGCGGCGAGGCCCGTCAGCTGCCCGAGGGCCGCATCGCCGCGCTGAACGACTCGTTCGGCTTCGGCGGGCACAACGTGGTGCTGGCCTTCCGGACGCTCTGAGAACGTGCGTGAGGGCCCCTGCCGAACCTCGGGTTCGGCAGGGGCCCTCCGTCGTGTCCGGCCGTCATGTCCGGCCGTCGTGTCCGGGTGGCTCAGACCACCTGGTGCAGCCAGCGCACCGGCGCGCCCTCGCCGGCGTACCGGAAGGGCTCCAGTTCGTCGTCCCAGGGCTTGCCCAGCAGCTTGGCGATCTCGGCCTCCAGGTCGGTCTCGCCGCGCTGGGAGCGGGTCAGCGCCGCGCGGAGGCGGTCCTCGGGGATGAGGATGTCGCCGTGGATGCCGGTGACGGCGTGGAAGATGCCCAGGTCCGGGGTGCAGCTGTAGCGCTCGCCCTCGGCCGTCGGGCACGGTTCGGCGGTGACCTCGAAGCGCAGCAGGTGCCAGCCGCGCAGCGCGGAGGCCAGCTTGGAGGCCGTACCGGCCTCGCCCTGCCAGGAGAACTCCGAGCGCCAGGTCCCGGGGGCGGCGGGCTGCCGGATCCAGTCGAGGCTGACGCGGGTGCCGAGCACCCCGGCGACGGCCCACTCGACGTGCGGGCACAGCGCGCGCGGCGCGGAGTGCACGTACAGAACTCCACGTGTCGTCACCGGAACCTCCGGGCAGAGCGGGACATCTTGCGGACTGGCTGGCGGCAGTGGCACGACGGCCGCGCTGATGGCGAGGCTACCCTGCGGCGGTGCAAGGAGTGTGACGTACCGTCGGTCCCGGTGCCAGGAAACCTCCGCCATTCACCCAGGGGGACGCTTGTACGGGGGTGCTCCGTTCCCGCGCGCCCGTTCGGGAACCCTCGCACGTTGTCATGGGGGGAAGCACACACGTTCACCCGGGAGGCACCGGGTCCGGCGACGAGGGGACCAGCAGGATGCGCAAGCCGAGCAGCCGTACGCGAGCCGCTCTCGCCGTCGTGGCGGCCGCGGTGCTGGGCCTCGCCGGATGCGGCGCGGGCGGCGGCAGTTCGCCCGCGCCCAAGGGCACCAGGGCGCGCGCGGCCGGGCCGGTGTGGAACCGCAGCCCGGACTCGGTCGCCGCGGTCGGCGACTCCATCACCCGCGGCTTCGACGCGTGCACGGTGCTGTCGGACTGCCCCGAGGTGTCCTGGGCGACGGGCAGCGACACCGAGGTGGACAGCCTGGCGGTGCGGCTGCTCGGCCCCGCGGGCGCGGCGCGGCGCAGCTGGAACTACGCGGTGACCGGCGCCCGGATGGCGGACCTGCCCGAGCAGATGTCCCAGGCGGCGGAGCACGGCCCCGGACTGGTGACGGTGATGGTGGGCGCCAACGACGCCTGCCGGTCCTCGGCGCGGGCCATGACCCCGGTGGCCGGCTTCCGCGCCGACTTCGAGGAGGCCCTGCGCACCCTGCGCGCCGCGTCGCCGAGGACGCAGGTGTACGTGGCGAGCGTGCCGAACCTGAAGCGGCTGTGGTCCGAGGGCCGGACCAGTCCGCTGGGCAAGGAGGTGTGGAAGCTCGGCATCTGCCCGTCGATGCTGTCCGACGCGGACGACCTGACCAGCGCGGCCATGCTGCGCCGGGACCGGGTGCAGCAGCGGGTGGTGGAGTACAACGAGGTGCTGAAGGACGTCTGCGCCCGGGACCGCCGCTGCCGCTTCGACAACAACGCGGTCTACGACTACCGGTTCGGCACCGGCCAGCTGAGCCGCTGGGACTGGTTCCACCCCAGCAAGGACGGCCAGGCCCGGCTCGCGGCGATCGCGTACCGGACGGTCACCGCGGCCGATCCGGTTGGCTAGGACACGCATCGCCTACTGTTTCCCACATGAGCGAACTTTTCGGCACGGTTTCCGACGGCACCCCGGTCCACCGCTGGACCCTGGAGCGCGCCGGGACACGGGTGGAGGTCCTGACGTACGGCGGGATCGTGCGGTCGGTCGAGGTGCCGGACCGGGAGGGCCGGACGGCGGACGTGGTGCTGGGCTTCCCCGGTCTGGACGGCTATCTCGCCCATCCGGAGCCGTTCCTCGGCGCCCTGATCGGCCGGTACGCCAACCGGATCGGGCAGGCCCGCTTCCCGCTGGACGGCGCGGTCTACGCCCTCGAGCCGAACGAGGGCGCGAACTGCCTGCACGGCGGCGCGCACGGGTTCGACAAGCGGGTGTGGGAGGCCGAGCCCGTGGAGCACGGGGTGCGGCTGTCCCGGGTGAGTCCGCACGGCGAGCAGGGCTTCCCGAGCCGGCTCGAGGTGTCGGCGACGTACGCCCTGGACGCCTCGGGCGCGCTGCACATCGCGTACGAGGCGGTCACGGACGCGCCGACCGTGGTCAACCTCACCAACCACAGCTACTTCAACCTGGCCGGCGCGGGCCACGCGGGCGGGCACGAGCTGCGGCTCGCCGCGTCCCGCATCACCCCGGCCGGCGCGGACCTGATCCCGACGGGCGCCCTCCAGGACGTGACCGGCTCCCGGTTCGACTTCCGCACGGCCCGCAAGGTCGGCTCCGGCTACGACCACAACTTCGTGCTGGACAAGGGGGTGACGGCCGCCCCGGAGGAGGTGGCCGAGCTGCACGACCCGGCCTCCGGCCGCACGCTGACCGTGTCGACGACCGAACCGGGCCTGCAGCTGTACACCGCCGACCACCTGGGCGAGCCGTTCGCCCCGTGCGAGGGCATCGCCCTGGAGACCCAGCACTTCCCGGACTCCCCGAACCAGCCCGGCTTCCCGAGCACGGTGCTGAGGCCGGGCGAGGTGTTCCGGTCGGAGACGGTGTACGGCTTCGGGGTCCGCTGAGGTTCCGCGCGCGGGCGCCCCGGCACGAGCCCCCGGTCCAGGGGTCAGGTCCCGGACCGGGGCCGCTCGGGGGGACTTGTCCCGGATCAGACGTTAATCGGCGCGGTGAGCCCGCGGCCCGCGATCGGGCGTCCGACGGCGATCTCGTACGAACCTTTCACAAACGACCAGGCGTTCGACGCCGGAGAGCGTCTCTCAGTCGGTCCGGCGGGTGGGCGCGGCCGGGCCGGTGCCGGCGGCGGTGTCCTCCTCGTCGTCCTCCCCGCAGTCCGCCTCGTCGTCCTCCCCCAGCAGTTCGCGGGCGAGCAGGGTGGCGCCCGCGACCGCGCCCGGCATCAGGAACACCGCGACGAACGGGACCAGGAAGGCGAGGCCGAGGGGGGTGCCGAAGCCCCAGACCAGGGTCCTGCGGGACCGGAGCAGCGCGAGGCGGGCGCGCAGTTCGACGCCCCGGCGCTGGAGGGCGACGGAGGTGAGCTCCTCGGTGAGGAAGAACCCGGTGACGAAGAAGCCGATCACGGGGACGGCCGTCTGGCCGACGACGGGAAGGAAGCCGAGCGCGAACAGCAGCACGCCCCACACGGCGGCCCGCACCAGGACGCGCAGGCTGTCCCGGGCGGAGATCCACAGCTCGCGCCACAGCGGCAGTTCCGAGCGCGGGGCGGTGCCGTCGGGCGAGACGTCGGCGTCGACCTGCTCCGACAGGTTCTCGTAGAAGGGCTGGCCGACCAGGAGGGTGACCGCGGTGAAGGTCAGCACGGCGAGCAGCAGGCCGAGGGCGAAGAGCACGGCCGTCAGAAAGCCGCGGAACAGGCCCTGCCACGGGCTGGACCAGTCGTCCGCGAACGGCGTCGCCCAGGCGACCGCGTCCTCGCCCCACACGGCGAGCGCGACCAGCGCCGCCGCGTACAGGACCAGCGTGATCAGGCCGGGCAGCAGCCCGAAGCCGTAAGAGCGGCCGTGCCGGGCCATCCAGCGCTGGCCCTTGAGAAGATGACCGAATCCCGCCCCGAGATCACGCATGGCGCAGACTCTACCGGCGGGGTCCGGGCTTCCTCCGCGGGGTTCAGGCGTCCAGCATCCGGCGGAGCAGGTCGCGCAGGGAGCGGCGCTCCTCCTCCGACAGGCCGGCGAGGGGCTCGCGGGCGAAGCGCAGGCCCTCGCGCAGGTCGGTGGCGAGCCGGACGCCCTCCTCGGTGGCGGCGGCCAGCTTCACCCGGCGGTCGGCGGGGTCCGGGCGCCGCTCGACCAGGCCCCGGGACTCCAGGCGGTCCACGATCCCGGTGACGTTGGACGGCTCGCACTTGAGCTTCTGCGCCAGCTTCCGCATGGGCAGCGGCTCCAGCGAGAGCAGGCTGAGCAGCCGGGCCTGGGGACCGGTCAGCGCGTGCTCGCCCGCCGCCTTCTCGTAGTCCGCGTAGAAACGGGCGACGACGTCACCGATCAGTTCGACGACCTCCATGGTGAGGGCGTCGGGGCGGCGGGTCTTCGATGGGGTGGACATGGACTCCAGGATACCCGGTTACTTGACATCCTGAAATATTCAGGAGCATCGTTGTTTCAGGTTCTGAACTATTTGCACCACCGAGAAAGGCCCTGTCATGATCAACCGCGAGTGGCATCTGCTCAGCCGTCCCGTGGGCTGGCCGAAGCCCGAGGACTTCGCGCTCGTCGAGACCCCGGTCCCGGCTCCGGGCGAGGGCCAGGTGCTGGTGCGGAACAAGTACCTCTCCGTCGACCCGTACATGCGGGGCCGAATGAGTGCCGCGAAGTCGTACGCCGCGCCGTACGAGCTGGGCAAGGCCATGCAGGGCGGCGCGGTCGGCGAGGTGATCGAGTCCCACGCCGAGGGCATCGCGCCCGGGGACCACGTGCTGCACTTCTTCGGCTGGCGGGAGTACGCGGTCGTGGACGCGAAGAACGCCGTCAAGGTCGGGCCGGCGGTCGTTCCGGCCGTCAAGGTCGACGACAAGGCCCACGACGTGCCACTGTCGGCCTACCTCGGCGTGCTCGGCATGACCGGACTGACGGCCTACGCCGGCCTGCTGCGCACCGCCTCCTTCAAGGAGGGCGACATCGTCTTCGTGTCCGGCGCCGCGGGCGCCGTGGGCAGCCAGGTGGGGCAGATCGCCAAGCTCAAGGGGGCCTCGCGGGTCATCGGCTCGGCCGGGTCCGACGAGAAGGTGAAGCTGCTGCTGGACGAGTACGGCTTCGACGCCGCGTTCAACTACAAGAACGGGCCGGTGAGCGAGCAGCTGCGGCAGGCCGCGCCGGACGGCATCGACGTGTACTTCGACAACGTCGGCGGGGACCACCTGGAGGCGGCCGTGGGCTCCCTGCGCGAGGGCGGCCGGATCGCGGTCTGCGGCATGATCTCGGTCTACAACGACACCGAGCCCGCGCCGGGCCCCAGGAACCTCGCCCGCCTCATCCAGACCCGGGGCCGCATCGAGGGCTTCCTCGTCGGCGACCACTACGACCTGCAGCCGCAGTTCGTGCGGGAGGTCGGGCCGTGGGTCGCCTCGGGCCGGCTGAAGTACCGGGAGACGATCGTCGAGGGCATCGAGAACAACCTGGAGGCCTTCCTCGGCGTCCTGCGCGGCGACAACACCGGGAAGATGATCGTCAAGCTCTGAGGCCGGCCGGGCCTGGCCGACGTTTCCGGCATGCGGTAACTTCTTTCCGAAATCCGCCGTCGATCGTGGGCGCGAGTCGCGGCGGACCGAGGAGGAAGACAACCGCATGCCCATCACGCAGTCCGACGTCCTGTACACCGCCGTCGCCACAGCCGAGAACGGCCGGGACGGCCGGGTCGCCACGGACGACGGCCGACTCGACGTCGTCGTCAACCCGCCCAAGGAGATGGGCGGCAGCGGCGCCGGGACCAACCCGGAGCAGCTGTTCGCCGCGGGATACTCCGCCTGCTTCCAGGGCGCGCTGGGCGTCGTCGCCCGGCAGGAGGGGGCCGACGTCTCCGGGTCGACCGTCACCGCGAAGGTCGGGATCGGCAAGAACGAGGACGGGTTCGGGATCATCGTGGAGATCTCGGCGGACATCCCGCACGTCGATGCCGCCAAGGCCCGGGAACTGGTCGAGAAGGCCCACCAGGTGTGCCCCTACTCGAAGGCGACGCGGGGCGACATCAGCGTGACGCTGGTCTGACGGCCGTCGTTGCGCACTGCGGAGACCGCACCCTTGGACGTGGGGTGCGGTCTTCTTTTCGGCCGGGGCCTCTCAGCCGGCCGGCGCCGCCCTGTGCACCGCCCGCACGAAGCGCTCGTTCTCCGGGGCCGCGCCGCCCGGGAACGCCATCCGCCGGCGCGTGTAGCCGTAGGCGAGGCCGCTGCGGGGGTCCGCGAAGGCCTGGGAGCCGCCCGCGCCGCTGTGGCCGAAGGCGCCGGCGCCCAGCACCGGGTGCCACATGTCGGCGGTGGCCTGGAAGCCGAGGCCGTACGCCTTGTGGGCGCGGGCCACCAGGTCGTAGCCGACGGAGTGGATCTGGCCCACCTCCGCGACCGTGTCGGGCTTGAGCAGCGGCGGGCGGTCGTCCAGTTCGCTGATCGCCGCCGCGTACATCGTCGCGAGCCCCCGCGCGGAGGCGACCCCGCCCGCCGACGCCGGACCCTTGGCGCGCACGAGGCGGGAGTTGGCGTACTCCTCCAGCGTGGCCGGCCGCGGCGCGTGCGCGTTGAAGGCGATCGAGGCCAGCGTGTGCGGGCCGGTCGGCTGGGCGTCCAGCAGGGCCTGCTGCTCGGGCGTCGGGGCCATCGGCCGGACCGGGCGGAAGCGGCGCTCCTCGGACTCGGGCAGCCCCAGGAAGAAGTCCATGCCGTACGGCCCGCGCACCCGCTCCTCGTAGACCTCCTGGAGCGTGTGGCCCGTGGCCCGGCGGACCACCTCTCCGGTGAGCGCGCCGATCACGAGCGCGTGGTAGCCGAAGGCCGTCCCCGGGCGCCAGAACGGCTTCTGGTCGGCGAGGCGTTCGGCCACCGCCCGGTCGTCGGCCAGTTCCTCGGCGGAGAACCCGGCGTCGATCCCGACCAGGCCCGCCCGGTGCGTCACCAGCTCCCGCAGGGTCACCGCGCCCTTGCCCTCGGCGCCGAACTCCGGCCAGTAGTAGGTCACTTTGCGGTCCAGCTCCAGCGTGCCGTCCTGCACCAGGAGGGCCACCACCAGGTGCGCGGCGCCCTTCGTGGACGAGAACACGCCGTACAGCGAGTCCGCCTCGCCGCCCGCCCAGAGGTCGACGACCCGCCGGCCGTGCACATACGCGCACAACTGGCCTTCGTAGTCGTCGCGTTCGGCGGCGACGAAGGCGGCGAACTCCTCGCGCACCGCCTCGAAGCCCTCGGCGACCGTGCCGTGGACGGTGATCTGCTGCGTCATCCGCTCTCCTCAACTGAGCCGCTGCTCGCTGCTCCCCCTCGCACAACGCCCGTTCCCGCCGCGGACGTTCCCGAGACCGGTACGGCGCGATGCGCCCGTTCGACTCAACCGCCCGGAGTGCCGGGGGGTGTCGTCGCTGCCCCGGATGGCGGATGGCGAGGGGTGGCGCGCCGGAACCGGGTGCGGCTCAGGTGCACCACCACAGGAAACGTGTGCAGGTCTTGCTCGGCGAGGGCGTCGGGGCCGGGCGGGACGCCGTGGGCGCGCTGGACGGGGTGGCGGCCGGAGCGGACGTCGCGGGGGGCGCCGGGGCCGCGGACGTGGCGCCGGCGCCCGTCCCGGCGGTCTGCCGCGGCGAGCCGGTGTCCTTGGCGTCGGGCGTCTTGGATGCCTTGTCCTTGGGGGACTTGGAGGCGGACGCGGAGGCCGAGGCGTCCGGGGATGCGGAGCCGGCCGCGCCCGGGGTCGCGCCGGAGGCGTCCGCGGCCGGGTCGGCCGTGGCGCCGGGTGAGGCGGAGGACGAGCCGCCGTCGGCTGCGGCGCCCTCGGCGGCGTCGGACTGCCCGCTGGAGAAGGGCGAGAAGGGCGCGTCCGTGCCGAGTTCGGCGAGGCCGAGGCTGCCCGCGGCCAGCACGAATCCCGCGGTGATCAGCACGGCGCGGCGGCGCCGGCGCCGGTGTGCGGCGGCCTTGCGGTCACGGCGGCTGGAGTCGGCGTCGGCGGGGCTCACCGTGGCGGCCCCGCGCGCCCGGCGCCGGGCGGCCCGGCCACCGTGCTCGGGGTCCGCGTCGGCATCGGGGCCCGACTCCGGTTCCGGGTCGCTGTCCGGCTCCGGCTCGGCATACGGGTCGGCGTCCGCCTCGGCGTACATGCCGGGGTCCCGCTCGGCATACGGGTCGGCGTCCGCTTCGGCGTACGGGTCGGGGCCCGGTTCCGCAGCGTGGCCGAGGCCGCTCGCGGGCCCGGAGCCGGCGTGGGCCCCGGAGCCGGCGTAAGCCCCGGTGGAAGCCTGGGCCCCGGCAGGGGCGGGGGCGGCGTACCACTCCTCGGGGGAGCCGTGGCGCTGCTCGGGGACGTGCGCGCGGTACGGGGCGTACCCCTGCGCAGGGGTGCCGTAGGCGGCCCCGGCGGGAGCCTGCCGGCCGCCGTAGCCCGGTGTTCCACCCGTGCCCGCGCGCGCGTGCGCGGCCGCCGCTTCCGCGGAGGCGCGCACGGGAGTTCCGCACCCGGGGCAGGCCAGGGCGCCGTTCAGGTGCCGTTGGCACGGGTGGCAGTAGTCCATGACGCCGGAAGACTAGATTCCCGATCGGTCCCGTTCCTAGGCACCTCTGTGAAGGTTTGGTGGAGCAGCGAAACAATTCTCGAAAGGCTTGCCGAAACCGTTACCTGTTCGACCCATTGACACCCCTACCGCACCGTCCTTACTGTCACGCCAGCATTTCGAACGTGTGACGAAATCTCGAACAACCGAGGGGCAACTGCCGTGCGCATCACCGGAATCAGCACGCACGTGGTCGGCACGCCATGGCGCAACCTGACCTACGTCCAGGTGCACACCGACGAAGGGATCACGGGAGTCGGAGAGACCCGGATGCTCGGTCACACCGACGCGCTGATCGGCTATCTGCGCGAGGCCGAGGTCAACCACATTGTCGGTTCCGATCCGTTCGCGGTCGAGGACCTGGTGCGCCGGATGAAGTACGGCGACTACGGCCGCGCGGGCGAGATCGTGATGTCCGGCATCGCGGTCGTCGAGATGGCCTGCTGGGACATCAAGGGCAAGGCGCTGGGCGTGCCGGTGTGGCAGCTGCTCGGCGGCAACGTGACCGACAAGGTCAAGGCGTACGCCAACGGGTGGTACACGACCGAGCGAACGCCGGAGGCGTACCACAAGGCCGCCCAGGGGGTGATGGAGCGCGGGTACCGGGCGCTGAAGATCGACCCGTTCGGCACCGGGCACTTCGAGCTGGACCACCAGGAGACCCTGTACGCCGTCTCGCTGATCGAGGCGGTGCGGGACGCGATCGGCCCGGACGCCGAGCTGATGCTGGAGATGCACGGCCGCTTCTCCCCCGCCACGGCCGTCCGGCTGGCCAGGGAGATGGCCCCCTTCAAGCCGGCCTGGCTGGAGGAGCCGGTGCCGCCGGAGAACCTCAAGGCGCTGGAGAAGGTCGCCGCCAAGGTGGACATCCCGGTCGCCACGGGTGAGCGCATCCACGACCGGATCGAGTTCCGCGAGCTGTTCGACAGCCAGGCGGTGGACATCATCCAGCCGGACGTCGGCCACCTCGGCGGCATCTGGGAGACCCGCAAGCTCGCCGCCACCGCCGAGACGCACTACATGCTCGTCGCGCCGCACAACGTGGGCGGGTCGGTGCTCACCGCCGCCTCCCTCCAGGTCGGCTTCACCTCGCCGAACTTCAAGATCCTGGAGCACTTCAACGACTTCGCGGACGCGGAGATCAAGAAGGTGGTCAAGGGCGCGCCGCAGGTGAACCCGGAGGACGGCTGCTTCCACCTCTCCGACGCGCCGGGGCTCGGGGTCGAGCTGGACGTCGACGCGGCGGCCGAGTTCCCGCAGCAGCGGGCCCACTTCGACCTGTGGGCCGAGGGCTGGGAGAAGCGCAACCCGAAGGACGGCGAGTGAGTTCCCAGGTCGTCGTCCGGGCGCCCGGCGAGCACCGGGTCGAGCCGCACACGCCCCGCGAGCCCGGCCCGGGCGAGGCCCTGGTGGCCGTGCACGCGGTCGGCATCTGCGGCAGTGACCGCGAGGTGTACCAGGGCAACCGGCCCGAGGGCTACGTCCGTTACCCGCTGACGCCCGGCCACGAGTGGTCGGGGACGGTGTCGCGGGTGGGCGCCGGGGTGCCGGAGGGGCTCGTCGGCCGCAAGGTGGTCGGTGAGGGCTTCCGCAACTGCCAGGTGTGCGACCGCTGCCACGCGGGCGAGACCACGCTGTGCACGGCCGGGTACGAGGAGACCGGGTTCACCCGGCCTGGCGCCATGGCCGCCACGCTCACCCTGCCGGCCCGGCTGCTGCACGTCCTGCCGGACGACGCCGACCTCACCGCCGCCGCCCTGCTGGAGCCGGCCGCCTGCGTCGCCGCGGCGGCCCTGAAGGCGAACGCCCGGCCGGGCGAACGGGTCGCGGTGGTCGGCACCGGCACGCTCGGGATGTTCGCCGTGCAGTTCCTCAAGGCGGTCTCCCCGGCCCGGCTGCTCGTCGTGGGCACCGGGAACGCCCGGGAGGCACTGGCCCGGCGGTTCGGGGCGAGCGACTTCCGGCTCATGGACGACGAACTCCCCGACGACTTCGACGTCGTGATCGAGACCGCCGGGTCCGCGTCGGCCGCGCGCACCGCCGCCTCGCTGCTGCGGCGCGGCGGGCGCCTGGTGCTGACCGGCATCCCGGCGCCGGGCGCGGACGGGCTCGACCCGACGGACCTCGTCGTACGGCAGCTGGAGGTGCACACCGTCTTCGGGGCGCCGCCGGACGCCTGGGCGCACACCGTGCGGGTCTTCGGCGCCGGGCTGCTCGACCCGCTGCCGCTGGTCACCCACGAGCTGCCGCTGACCGAGTTCCCGCGGGCCATCGAGCTGGCCGGGGCCGGCGATCCGAAGGTGGGCAAGGTGCTGCTCCGCCCCTGAAGACGTACGCCGGTCAGGACGTGACCTGACGGCGCCCTGACCGGCGTACCACCAAGGCGGCAGCGCCTTTTTCACACCCAGAGCCGCGAACCTCGTCCGAAATACCGAACACCACGAAGGACAGCTTGTGACGACCGACGCTTCCGCCCCGGCGGCCCGCCGACCCGGTGAGCAGGCGCTCACCTCTCTCGGCCTGGGCGCGCCCGCCCTCGACCCCGCCGACGCCTCCGCGCACAGTTTCCCCGGCGGCGGCCGCTGGCGCACCGAGATCCCCTCGTGCGAGGGTCCCGAAGCGCTGGCGGTCGTCCTGAAGGAGTCCTCGCGCCTCGACGTGCCGATCCACCGGATCAGCCAGGGCAGCGGCGTGTGGATGCTCACCGACGCCGAGATCACCGAGATGGTCGAGGCCACCGCCGCACGCGACATCGAACTCTGCCTGTTCACCGGCCCGCGCGGCACCTGGGACATCGGCGGCTCGGTGCGCTCCGACTCGCGGGGGGCCGGACTGCGCGCACGGGGCCACGACGCCGTCGCCGGCTGCGTCGAGGACGCCGTACGGGCCACCGAACTGGGCGTGAAGTGCCTGCTGGTGGCCGACGAGGGCGTGCTGTGGACGCTGCACCGGGCGCGCGAGAACGGCATCATCCCGGCCGACACCACGCTGAAGGTCTCCGCGCTCATCGGCCCCGTCAACCCGGCCTCGTACGCCGTCTTCGAGCGGCTCGGCGCCGACTCCGTCAACGTGCCCAGCGATCTGACGCTGGACCACCTCACCGAGATCCGCCGGGTGTCCCGCGCCCCGATGGACATGTACATCGAGGCCCCCGACGACCTCGGCGGCTATGTGCGGATGTACGAGGTCGCCGAGCTGATCCGGCGCGGCGCACCGCTCTACCTGAAGTTCGGCCTGTCCAAGGCGCCCGGCATCTACCCGTGGGGCACCCACCTGCGCGACGTGACCCTGGACACCGCCCGGGAGCGGGTGCGGCGCGGCCGGCTCGCCCTGGACCTGCTCGCCCGGCACGGCGCGGACGGCGACATGGCGCCGCTCGGCTCCCGCCTCCCCGGCCCGCTCAACCGCTTCCCCAGCAACGCGTGACCCTCAACGACGAGACGACCAAGGACGGACACACCATGCGCAACCGCAGAGCCGCACTCACCGCCATAGCCGGAGCCGCCTCGCTCGCCCTGACCCTGACCGCCTGCGGGCAGAGCGGCTCGGGCGGCAGCAAGGAGAAGACGGGTGACGTCAAGGGCGCCACCATCGGCATCGCGATGCCGACCAAGTCCTCCGAGCGCTGGATCGCCGACGGCAACAACGTCGTCAAGAACCTCAAGGCCAAGGGCTACAAGACCAAGCTGGTCTACGGCGAGGACGACCCGAGCACCCAGGTCTCGCAGATCGAGAACCTCATCACGCAGGGCGTGAAGGGCCTGATCGTCGCGGCGATCGACAACAAGTCGCTGAACAACGTGCTCCAGGAGGCGCACCAGGCGAACATCCCGGTGATCGCCTACGACCGGCTGATCCTCGGCACCCCGAACGTCGACTACTACGCCTCCTTCGACAACGAGAAGGTCGGCGTCCTGCAGGGCACCTACATCGTGCACAAGCTCGGCCTGGACGCCGGCAAGAAGGGCCCGTTCAACATCGAGCTGTTCGCGGGCTCCAACGACGACAACAACACCAAGTACTTCTTCAACGGCGCGATGAGCGTGCTCCAGCCGTACATCGACAAGAAGCAGCTGGTGGTCAAGTCCGGGCAGACCAAGCTCAACCAGGTCACCACCCTGCGCTGGGACGGCACCACCGCGCAGAAGCGCATGGAGGACCTCCTCACCTCCTCCTACAAGAGCGGCCGGGTCGACGCGGTGCTCTCGCCGTACGACGGCATCTCCATCGGCATCCTGTCCGCGCTGAAGTCGGACGGCTACGGCTCGGGCAGCAAGCCGCTGCCGGTCATCACCGGCCAGGACGCCGAGCTGGCCTCAGTGAAGTCGATCATCGCCGGGCAGCAGACGCAGACCGTCTACAAGGACACCCGGCAGCTCGCCAAGGTCGCCTCGACCATGGTCGACGACGCCCTGAAGGGCAAGAAGCCGCAGGTCAACGACACCAAGACATACAACAACGGCAGCAAGGTCGTGCCCGCCTACCTGCTGCAGCCGGTCAGCGTCGACAAGTCCAACTACCAGCAGGTGCTCGTGGACGGCGGTTACTACACCGCGTCCGAGCTCAAGTAAGCCCGCCCCCCGATTCCCACCGACTGGAAGGCACGACCATGGCGGGACCCGTCCTGGAAATGCGCTCGATCGTCAAGACCTTTCCCGGTGTCAAGGCGCTGTCGGACGTCACCCTGACCGTCCGGCAGGGCGAGGTCCACGCCATCTGCGGGGAGAACGGCGCCGGCAAGTCGACCCTGATGAAGGTCCTCTCCGGCGTCCATCCCCACGGCACCTACGAGGGCGAGATCCTCTTCGAGGGGGAGGTCTGCCGCTTCAAGGACATCCGGGCGAGCGAGCAGCGCGGCATCGTCATCATCCACCAGGAGCTGGCGCTGGTGCCGTACCTCTCCATCGCGGAGAACATCTTCCTCGGCAACGAGCACGCCACGCGCGGGCTCATCAACTGGCGCGAGACCCTGCGTCACGCCACCGAACTGCTGCGCCGCGTCGGCCTCGACGAGCACCCGGAGACCCGCGTCGCCGACATCGGCGTGGGCAAGCAGCAGCTCGTGGAGATCGCCAAGGCGCTGTCGAAGGAGGTGAAGCTGCTCATCCTCGACGAGCCGACGGCGGCCCTGAACGACGAGGACAGCGGCAAACTCCTCGACCTGATCCTGGAGCTGAAGAACCAGGGCATCACCTCGATCATCATCTCCCACAAGCTGAACGAGATCCGCAGGGTCGCCGACTCGGTGACGATCATCCGCGACGGACGGTCCATCGAGACGCTCGACGTGAAGGCGCCGGAGACGACCGAGGACCGGATCATCAGCGGCATGGTCGGCCGCGACCTGGACCACCGCTTCCCCGAGCGCACCCCGCACCACCCGGAGGAGGGCGCGGCGCCCGCGCTGGAGATCCGCAACTGGACCGTGCTGCACCCGATCGACCAGCAGCGCAGGGTCGTGGACGACGTGTCGATCAGCGTCCGCCGGGGCGAGATCGTCGGCATCGCGGGCCTGATGGGCGCCGGCCGCACCGAACTCGCGATGAGCGTCTTCGGCCGCACCTACGGCCGCTACGCGGGCGGCACGGTCCTCAAGGACGGCAAGGAGATCCGCACGAAGACCGTCGCGGAGGCGGTGGAGCACGGCATCGCGTACGTCACCGAGGACCGCAAGCACTACGGGCTCAACCTCATCGACACCATCAACCGGAACATCTCGCTGACCGCGCTGAGGAAGGTGGCCCGGCGGGGTGTGGTGGACGAGCAGGCGGAGCGGCAGGTCTCCGAGGGCTTCCGCAAGTCGATGAACATCAAGGCGCCGACGGTGTTCGAGCCGGTGGGCAAGCTGTCCGGCGGCAACCAGCAGAAGGTCGTCCTCAGCAAGTGGATCTTCGCCGGTCCCGACGTGCTGATCCTGGACGAGCCCACGCGCGGCATCGACGTGGGCGCCAAGTACGAGATCTACACGGTCATCGACCAGCTCGCCGCCCAGGGCAAGGCGGTCGTCTTCATCTCCTCCGAACTGCCCGAACTGCTCGGCATGTGCGACCGCATCTACACGATGGCCGCCGGGCGGCTGACCGGTGAGGTGCCGCGGGCCGAGGCCACGCAGGAAGTGCTGATGCGCCAGATGACGAAGGACAAAGAGGTAACGCGATGAGCACGGACGTCACCGACAAGAGCCCGGCCGCCGCGCCGCCGGGCAGGTCCGGCCCGGGCGCCGGCGAGGGGCTGCTGCAGCTCATACTGGGCGGCCTGCGCCGCAACATGCGCCAGTACGGCATGCTGATCGCGCTCGGCCTGATCGTCGTCCTCTTCCAGGTCTGGACCGGCGGCGACCTGCTGCTGCCGCGCAACGTCTCCAACCTGGTGCTGCAGAACAGCTACATCCTGATCCTCGCGATCGGCATGATGCTGGTGATCATCGCCGGGCACATCGACCTGTCGGTCGGCTCGATCACGGCGTTCGTGGGCGCGTTCGCGGCCGTGCTGACGGTGCAGCACCATGTGGCCTGGCCCGTCGCCCTGGTGCTGTGCCTGCTGGTGGGCGCGGCGGCGGGCGCCGTACAGGGCTTCCTGATCGCCTACTTCGGCATACCGTCGTTCATCGTCACCCTCGCCGGGATGCTGCTCTTCCGCGGCCTGACGGAGATCTTCCTCTCGGGCCAGACCCTCGGCCCGTTCCCGGACGGCCTGCAGAAGATCGGCAACGGCTTCCTGCCGGAGGTCGGCCCGAACACCAACTACCACAACCTCACCCTGCTCCTCGGCATCGTCCTGGTCGCGGCCGTGGTGTGGCAGGAGGTGCGCGACCGGCGCCGCCAGCAGGAGTTCTCCCTCGACGTGGTGCCGAGGAACCTCTTCCTGCTCAAGCTCGTCGCGCTGGTCGCCGCGATCCTCGTCCTGACCCTGCTGCTGGCCAGCTACGACGGCGCGCCGATCGTGCTGATCATCCTCGGCGTGCTGGTGGGCGGCTACGGCTACGTGATGCGCAACTCGGTCTTCGGCCGGCACATCTACGCCATCGGCGGCAACCTGCCGGCGGCCAAGCTGTCCGGCGTCAAGGACAAGCGCATCACCTTCCAGGTGTTCCTGAACATGGGCGTGCTCGCGGCCCTGGCGGGTCTGGTGGTCGCCGCCCGTCTGAACGCGGCCTCGCCGAAGGCGGGCGACGGCTTCGAACTGGAGGCGATCGCTTCCTCGTTCATCGGCGGCGCCTCCATGAGCGGCGGTGTCGGCACCGTCCTCGGCGCCATCATCGGCGGTCTCGTCCTCGGCGTGCTGAACAACGGCATGAACCTCCTCAGCGTCGGCACCGACTGGCAGCAGGTCATCAAGGGCCTGGCCCTGCTGGCCGCGGTCGGGTTCGACGTGTGGAACAAGCGCAAGTCCGGTTCGTAGGTCAGATCGGGCCCCGCCGCCTCACGGCGGGGCCCCTCCTCTTTCGGGAGCAACTGCATGGAACTGAACAGACGCACGGTCATCGCAGGCGCCGCGGCGGCCGGAATAGCCGCCACCACCCTCGGCTCGGGCAGCGCCCAGGCCGCCGCCGGTTCGCCGGGCGGCCGCAAGCCGGTCAAGGAGCTGTTCGGCACGCTCGCCGACGGCACCAAGGTCCACCGCTGGTCGCTGGAGAACGGCGGCACCCGGCTGAAGGTCCTCTCCTACGGCGGCATCGTCCAGTCCCTGGAGATCCCCGACCGGCACGGCCGGTACGCCAACGTCTCCCTCGGCTACGACGACCTCGACTCGTACGTGAAGGGCACGACGTACTTCGGCGCCACCATCGGCCGCTACGGCAACCGCATCGCCAAGGGCCAGTTCACCCTGGACGGCACGAAGTACCAGCTGTCCGTCAACGACGGGGTCAACAGCCTGCACGGCGGCGCCAAGGGCTTCAACACCAAGGTCTGGGACATCGAGCCCTTCGTCTCCGGCTCCGACGTCGGCCTGCACCTGTACTACACGAGCGTCGACGGCGAGATGGGCTACCCCGGCACGCTGAAGACCAAGGTCACCTTCACCCTCACCCGGCACGGCGACTGGCGGATCGACTACGAGGCGACCACCGACAAGCCGACGATCGTCAACCTCACCAACCACACCTACTACAACCTCGCGGGCGAGGGCAGCGGCGGCATCTACGACCACGAACTCTGGCTGGCAGCGAGCCGGTACACCCCCACCGACTCGGGCCTGATCCCCACCGGGGAGCTGGCACGGGTCAAGGGGACCCCGTTCGACTTCACGCACGCCAAGCCGATCGGCCGGGACATCCGCGTCGGCCACCCGCAGCTGGTCACCGCCAAGGGCTACGACCACAACTTCGTGCTGGACAAGGGCGTGACCGCGGGGCCCGAGCACGTGGTGACCCTGCGCGACCCCGGCTCCGGCCGCACCCTGAAGATCTACACCGACCAGCCCGGTGTGCAGTTCTACTCGGGCAACTTCCTCGACGGCACCCTCGTCGGCCAGTCCGGCCACACCTACCGGCAGGGCGACGGCCTGGCCCTGGAGACCCAGCACTTCCCGGACTCGCCGAACGAGCCGTCGTTCCCGTCCACGGTGCTCAGGCCCGGCCAGACCTACCGCACGACCACCATCCACCGGTTCGGCGTCTGAAACGCCGCCCGTGTCACCAGAGTTGAACGGTGACACATCCGTCTCCGTACTGAAGGGCGGCCCGTGCTCCCCCGCACGGGCCGCCCCGAAACGGAGGTCCCTTTGGCCGGCAACGTCACCTCGTTGTTCCGCGGCACCGCCGCGCACAGCCCCTCGATGGCGTCGCTGACGCGCGAGGGCGGCGACGGAACCGGCCCGGTGGACTTCTGCATCCCGTGCAACCCGTACTTCCCGACGCCGGCCATGTACGAGGAGCTGGCGGCGCGGCTCCGCGAGATCGTCACGTACTACCCGAGCGACGCCGGCACCATCGCCGGCGAGCTGTGCAGCATGCTCCGGCTGCCGCCGAGCTGCGTGGCGATGGGCAACGGCTCGACGGAGCTCATCACCTGGATCGACCACCTCCTGGTCCGCGAGTCGCTGGCGGTGCCGGTCCCCACCTTCGGGCGCTGGACCGACCAGCCGATGGAGACCGGCAAGCGGGTCGACATGTTCCCCCTGCAGGAGGCGAGCGGCTTCGCCCTGGACCTGGCGCAGTACGCCGCGTTCATCCACAAGCGCGGGACCCGGGCGGCGGTGATCTGCAACCCCAACAACCCGGACGGCGGGTATCTGCGCAAGCAGCAGGTGGTCCAGTTCCTGGACGCCATGGCCGACCTGGACCTGGTGGTGGTGGACGAGTCCTTCCTGGAGTTCGCCGACGCGGAGGCCGAGCCGAGCGTCGTCCAGGAGGCCCTGCTCCGCCCGAACGTCATCGTCCTGCGCAGCCTCGGCAAGAACCTCGGCCTGCACGGCATCCGCTTCGGCTACCTGGTCGCGAACCCGGCGCTGGCGGGCAGGATCCGCTCGATGCTCCCCAAGTGGAACCTCAACTCCTTCGCCGAGCACCTGGTGTTCATGCTGAAGGAGCACGGCGCCGAGTACGCGCAGAGCCTCACGCAGATCCGCCGCGACCGCCTGGAGATGGCCAGCCACCTGTCCGCGCTGCCCGGCCTGACGGTGTACCCCTCGCAGGGGAACTTCCTGTTCGTCCGCCTGCCCGTCGGCGCCGAGGGCACGGTGGTCCGGGACCGGATGCTCACCGAGCACCGGATCCTGGTCCGCGAGTGCGGCAACAAGATCGGTTCCTCCAGCCGCTTCCTGAGACTCGTGGTGCGCCCCCAGGTCGACGTGCGTCGCCTGGTGTCCGGCCTGGAGCAGGTGCTCTACGGGTCCAGGAGGGGAGCCGCCGTACCCGAGCTGGGCACCGGGACCAGCTACAGCTCGGGTACGGCGGCGGTGGACCGCCTGGTCAGCGAGACCAACGGCTCCGGGGTACGGGGCCTGGCCGCGCAGGCCCAGTCGATGCCGCCCGCCGCCCCGGCCGCCCCGTCCCCGGCGGCTCCCGCTCCGGCGGCCGGCACCGGTATGCCGCTCCCGGCCGCCGTACCGCCCGCGCCGGCCCGGCAGCCGATGCCGGTGCCCGTGCCCGCGCCGGCCCCGCAGCCGATGCCGGTTCCGGCCCCGCAGCCGATGGCGCCCGCGGCCGTGGTGGCGCGCACCCCGCCCGGCGTCCCGGCGCGCGGCGGCCTCACGGCGGCCCAGGTGCGCGGCATGACGGCACCCGCGCCCGAGACGCGCCCGACGCCGGCACCGGCGGCCGGCTTGACCCCGGCCCCGGCGACGGGCTGGCCCGACGCGCAGAGCTGGCCGAACGCGGCGGGGGCCTAGACGCGCCCACTACGCGCTCGGGCACTCCTTCCATGCCAGGTGGTAGACCGTGCTGATGTCCCCGTCCGTCGAGTCCATCGTCATGAAGCTGACCTTGTCGGCGGACGTGGTGCCCGCGCTGACCCTCAGCTCGGTGTTGATGTTGAAGTTGCGCTGCACCCCGCAGGGCGCCCAGACGAGCTGGGCCCAGTCCGTGGTGTCGGTGGCCTGCCAGTCGTCGTTGTAGGCGCCGGAGAAGGGGTGGGTCCTGGGGACGGTCTGCGAGGAGCCCTGGAAGTAGTACGAGGCCCTCTGCGTGGCGCTCGCGCCGGGCTGGAGCGAGAGGAAGCCGCGGTAGTCGGCCTCGGCGATCGCGTAGGTGAAGCCCTGGGGGACGTGGACGATCAGGTTGAGCTGGCAGTTCTTGCGGAAGGCCGTCGGGTCGGAGCCGCCGCCGGCCTGGGCGAGGTAGTCGCTGTAGGTCACCGTGAAAGCGGTGTTGTCCGGCGAGACGGCGACCGCCGCGGTGCCCGCGGGGCAGCCGGAGCCGTTCACCGTCGCCACGTCGATGACGATCCTGTCCGGGGGCGGGTTGTCGAACACGCCCGAGGAGGGCGCGTGCGCGGGCAGCGCGGTGGTGAGCAGCGCCGCGACGGCGCCGCCCAGGAACAGTCCACCAGCCATGGTTTCTCCCGAGGTCGGATGTGGGGGGCCTGTGTGGAACCTGTGAAGCGGTGAAGCGCTCCGCATCGTAGGAAGGCCCGCTCACGTCCGGGAGGGCGGACTCCGGCCATTCACAACCGGCCGTTCACACCGCCCGTCCACCCGGCGTCCGGATCCGGCGGACGCCGGCGCGCACCGCGGCGATTTCCTCCGCCTTCACCGGGCCGTTACCCTGCCGTACGGCCGGCTCCCGTACCGCCCGTACCGCGTGATCCACCCGGGCCGAGATCCTCACGGTCCGGTGCGGGGCGTCCCCGCGTGGAGAATGGCCGCACCCGCGCCCCGTAAGATCGCCCGGGAGGATCCACCTTGGCGCTCAGCAGACGTACTTTCAGTGCCCTGGCCGGCTCGGCCGCGCTCGGGCTCGCCCTGGGCGGCAGCGGCGGCCCCGGGGCGCCCTCGGCGTACGCGGCGCGCAGTGTGCCCACCGGCCCGGCGCCCGCCCCGCCGAGCGCCGACGGCCGGCCGCACACCATCGGCTACGACCGCTACTCGCTGCTGGTGGACGGCAGACGGCTGGTCGTGTGGTCCGGCGAGATGCATCCCTTCCGGCTGCCGAGCCCGTCCCTGTGGCGGGACGTGCTGCAGAAGATGCGGGCGCACGGGTTCAACGCGGTCAGCATCTACGTGGCGTGGAACTACCACTCCTCCGCGCCGGGGACGTACGACTTCACCGGCGTCCGCGACCTGGACCTGTTCCTGCGGACGGCGGCCGAGACCGGCCTGTACGTCATCCTGCGGCCCGGCCCGTACATCAACGCCGAGGTGGACGGCGGCGGCTTCCCCGGCTGGCTGACGGCGGCGAAGGGCACCGCCCGCACCGACGACCCCGACTATCTGGCACACGTCGACGAGTGGCTGACCCAGGTGAACCGGATCGCCCGCCGGCACCAGTTCACCCAGGGCACCGGCACGGTCCTGCTGTACCAGATCGAGAACGAGTACGACGCGCACCCCGGTGACGCCACCGGCCGGGCGTACATGGCGCACCTCTACAAGAAGGTGCGGGCGGACGGCATCGACGTCCCGCTGTTCCACAACGACAAGGGCCGGAACGGGTACTGGACGCCCGGCTCCTTCGACACCGGCGGTGAGAAGGGCGGCTGGCTGTACGGCTTCGACGGGTATCCGTCGCCGTCGCAGACCCCGCCCGACTGGGGCACGTTCGGGCCCGGCGGGGCGAAGGGCGGGGCCAGCGCCTCGCCCACGACGCCCGGGTTCGTGCCCGAGTTCGGCGGCGGCTGGTTCGACCCGTGGGGCGGGGCCTGGTTCGACGGCAAGGGGTACGCGGAGGCGCGGCGCACCCGGGACGCGGCCTACGAGCGGCGCTTCTACCTCACCAACCTCGCCAACGGGCTCACCCTGCACAACGTGTACATGACCTTCGGCGGGACCTCCTGGGGCTGGCTGCCCGCGCCGGTCGTCTACACGTCGTACGACTACGGCGCCGCCATCGACGAGGCCCGCAACGTCACCGACAAGATCGCGCCGATGCACCAGCTGGGCCATCTGCTGCAGCGGGTGCCCGACTTCGCCAAGCTGGACCGGGCGGCGGACGTGCACGCCGAGGGCCTGAAGGTCTACCACCTGGCCAACCCGGACACCGGCGCGCACGTCTACGTCGCCCGCAACGACGGCGCGGACGCGGTCACCGCCGATCTGCCCACCGACGCCGGCCGGGTGCGGATCACCGTGCCCGGCAGGGACGCCCGGCTGCTGACCACCGGACTGAAGCTGGGCGGGCGGACCCTGAAGTACGCCACCGCCGAGCCGGTGATGTGCGTGACGGCGGGGCGGCAGGCCATCGCCGTGTTCTCGGGACGGCACGGCGACATGGCCGAGCTGGTGCTGAAGTGCCCGGTCGGGCCGAACGTCATGCGGCTGGACCCGGAGGCCGCGTGGGTCCTGGACGACGACTCCCTGCATGTGAACGTGCCGCTCGGGCAGGGCGGCCTGACCCGGGTGCTGGTGCAGAAGGGCGAGACCGACACCCCGCTGCTGCTGCTCTTCGCCGACGACGCCACCGCCGTACGCCTCTTCCCGTACGACACCCCGTCCGGGACCCTGCTGGTGTACGGCCCTGCGCTGCTGCGCCACGCCGAGGTGCGCGGCAACGAGGTCCACTTGACGGGTGACGTCACCGAGACGACGAGCATCGAGGTGTGGGGGCCGCGCGGGACCGACACCCTGGTGTGGAACGGCCGCACGCTGCCCACCCGGGTCACCCTGTCCGGCAGCCTGATGACCACCGGCCTGCTCCCGGCCGTGCCCGAGGTGCGGCTGCCCGAGCTGGGCGGCTGGCGGATGCGCACGGAGAACCCGGAGGCCGGGCCCGGCTTCGACGACTCGCGCTGGACGGTCGCGGACCGGACCACGACGTTCAGCACCACGCCGGTCCCGGACGGTCAGCCGGTCCTCTTCGCCGACGACTACGGCTTCCACTACGGAGACGTCTGGTACCGCGGCTCCTTCACGGACGCCACCGGTCTGGAGGAGGTCTCGCTCGCCTACAGCACCGGCACGCAGGGCCTGCTGATGGCCTGGCTGGACGGCGAGCCGCTCGGCACCCACCGGATGCCGGTGCCGGACAAGACGACCACGGTCCGCAAGGGCACGTGGGCGGACACGGCGGCCTTCCCGGTCCGTGCCGCGCTGCGCACGCCGGGCCGGCACGTGCTGTCGGTGCTGGTGCGGCGCATGCAGCACGACGAGGACGGCAAGGCGCTGGACACGCACAAGGCGGCGCGGGGTCTGACGGCCGCGTCCTTCAAGGGCGGCTCGCCGAAGGTGAGCTGGCGGATCCAGGGCGCGGCGGCCCCGGATCCGGTGCGCGGCCCGATGAACAACGGCGGCCTGTACGGCGAGCGGGAGGGCTGGCACCTGCCGGGCTTCGCGGACCACGACTGGGAGCAGGCGAGCTTCCCGCGGGCGGCCCGGTACCAGGGCGTGACCTGGTACCGGACCACCTTCCGCCTGTCGGTCCCGGCCGACATCGACGCCTCGATCGGCCTGACCCTCCAGGACGACCCGTACCGCGCCTACCGGGCGCAGATCTTCCTCAACGGCTGGAACCTGGGCCAGTACATCAACGAGGTGGGCCCGCAGCACACCTTCGTGCTGCCGAACGGCATCCTGCGCACCCGGGGCGCCAACACCCTCGCACTGGCGGTCCTGTCGGAGTTCACCACGCTGTCGGGCCCCGGGTCGGTGCGGCTGACGCTGCTCGGCAGGGCGACGGGCGGGCTGCCGGTCACCCCGGTGTGATCACGCCAGCCTGATCACGTTCCAGGACAGCGGTTCCAGTACGGCGGTGAGGATGCCGTCCGCCACGGCGGCGCCCTCGACCCGGTGCGGGACGACCCGCTCGGGGTCGTCCAGGGTGTTGCGGGCGTCGGGGTCGGCGTCCGCGAGCGCGCTGTGCTCGGTGACGGTGGTCAGCTCCAGCCCGTTGAGGGCGACCTCGAGCGGCAGGGCGTCGGTGCGGCTGCGGTTGACCGCGAACACGGTGACGGTGCCGTCGGCGGCGCGGACGGCCGTGGCGTGCAGCAGGTCGGTCTCGCCGTACTTCTTCGTCTCGTACGTCGGCGAGTCCACACGCACGTCGAGGACCTCGCCCCGGCCGTACTTCGAGGCCTGCGCGAACGGGAAGAAGGTGGTCTGCCGCCAGGCCGGGCCGCCCGGTTCGGTCATGATCGGGGCGATCACGTTGACCAGCTGGGCGAGGCAGGCGACGGTGACGCGGTCGGCGTGCCGGAGCAGGGCGATCAGCAGCGAGCCGAAGACGACGGCGTCGGTGACGCTGTAGTTGTCCTCCAGCAGCCGGGGCGCCTCGGGCCAGTCCGTCTGCTCGAAGGTTTGGGCCTGCTCCTGCCACTTGGAGAGGTACCAGACGTTCCACTCGTCGAAGGAGAGGTTGATCTTCTTCTTCGACTTCAGCCTCGCGCCGACGTGGTCGGCCGTGGCGACCACGTTCTCGATGAAGGACTCCATGTCGACGGCCGAGGCGAGGAAGGAGTCCACATCGCCGCCGGCGGGCTCGTAGTAGGCGTGCAGGGAGATGTAGTCGACCAGGTCGTACGTCTCCTGCAGGACGGTGGCCTCCCACTCGGCGAAGGTGGGCATGGCCTGGCCGGAGGAGCCGCAGGCGACCAGTTCGACGGCGGGGTCGGCCTGGCGCATGGCCCGGGCGGTCTCGGCGGCGAGCCGGCCGTACTCGGCGGCCGTCTTGTGCCCGGTCTGCCAGGGGCCGTCCATCTCGTTGCCGAGGCACCACAGCCGGATCCCGAAGGGTTCCTTGTCGCCGTGGGCCGCGCGCAGGTCGGACAGGGCGGTGCCGGAGGGGTGGTTGGCGTACTCCTGGAGTTCGAGGGCCTCGGCGACGCCGCGGGTGCCGAGGTTCACGGCCATCATGGGTTCGGCCTGGGGGCCGAGCTTCCTCAGGAACGCGATGTACTCGGACAGACCGAAGCGGTTGGTCTCGGTGGAGTGCCAGGCGAGGTCGAGGCGGCGGGGGCGGTTCTCGACGGGGCCGACCGAGTCCTCCCACTTGTATCCGGAGACGAAGTTGCCGCCCGGGTAGCGGATGGCGGTGACGCCGAGTTCCCGGACCAGCTCCAGGACGTCGGTCCGCAGTCCGGCTTCGTCGGCCGAGGGGTGGCCGGGCTCGTGGATGCCCGTGTAGACGCAGCGGCCGAGGTGTTCGACGAAGGAGCCGAAGAGGCGGGGGTCGACCGCACCGACGGTGAAGGCGGGGTCGAGGGTGAAGCGGGCGGTGCTCTTGCTCATGGGATCCTCTCGGGTCACTTCACAACAGGCCAGTCGGAACGCCAGGCGAGCCGGTTCAGGCCCAGCTTGGGCGTGCCGTCGTCGTTCGCGTCGTAGTAGTGGTAGGCCAGCCAGGTCGTGCCGTCGGCGCGGAACGCGGATTCTCCGCCGGGCCCGATGTAGCGGCCGTGGCTCGCCAGGACGAGATCGCCGCCGCCCTCCAGCATCGGTTTGCCGGTGCTGTCGGTGTAGGGGCCGGTCACCGAGGCCGAGCGGCCGACGCGGATCTTGTAGGTGGAGTTCACTCCCTGGCAGCAGGCGTCGTACGAGGCGAACAGGTAGTAGTAGCGGCCGTGGTGGACGATCGACGCGCCCTCGACCGCGTACGGGGCGTCGGGGCGGGTCGCCAGGTGGCGGACCTCGGCGCCGGGGATCGCCTTGCCGGTCGCGGGGTCGAGTTCGACCATGCGGATGCCGGTCCAGTAGGAGCCGAACGCCATCCACAGCCTGCCGTCGGCGCGGACGACCGCGGGATCGATGGCGTTCCAGGTGTCCGTCGTCTCCGAGCTGAAAGCCTTGCCGTGGTCGGTCCAGGTGCCGGGCAGGCCGGAGGGGGAGGTGGCCACGCCGATCGCGGAGTGGTTGGTGCCCCAGCTCGACACGGCGTAGTACAGCCAGTACCGGCCCGCCCGGTACGAGATGTCCGGGGCCCAGGGGTCACCGGTGTCGTTGTACTCGTACCACCAACTCGGCGGGGCGGCGAAGGCGTTGCCGGCGTCGTCCCACTGGCGCAGGTCCTTCGACGTGCGGGCTCCGATGATCCCGCCGGTCGAGTAGGCGACGTAGCCGCCGGACTTCAGGTGGATGACCGTGGGGTCGTGGATGATCTGCTGGCCGTTGATCGGCAGGGGGTCGGGGTAACTCGCCGCCGCCTGCGCCGTGTTGGGGAGGACGGCCAGGAGAACCGCCGCCGCGGCGGCCGTCACCGCTCTGCGCACACTCACTGTCCCGCCAATCCCGTGTGGGCGACGCCCGCCACGATCTGCCGTTGGAAGAAGACGAAGACGACGATCAGCGGCAGGCCCGCCATCAGGCCGCCGGCCATGAGCTGGGCCCACTGGATGCCGTAGGAGTTCATGACGGTCGCGATGCCGTTCGGCATGGTCATCAGGTCGGGGTTGTTGGTGACCATGTAGGGCCACAGGAAGTTGTTCCAGGACGCGATGAAGGTGAAGATGCCGACCGCGGCGAGGGAGGGGCGGGACAGCGGCAGGACGATCGTGAAGAACACCCGCCAGCGGCCCGCGCCGTCGATGAAGGCGGCCTCCTCCAGTTCGCGCGGGACGCCCTGGAAGAACTTGTAGAGGATGTAGACCATCGCGGCGGGCGCGCACTGCGGCAGGATCATGCCCCAGTAGGTGTCGACCATGCCCATCTGCTGGACCGTGGTGAACAGCGGCACGCCGAGGACCGCCGGGGAGACCATCAGGCCCGCCATGACGACGCCCATGAGGACGCTCTTGCCGCGGAACTCGGTGCGCGCGAAGCCGTATCCGGCGAGCGCGCTGACCAGCAGCACGATGGTGGTCACGCAGACGGAGACGACCAGGGAGTTCACGAACCAGTTCGTGATGTTGCCGGTGTCGAACAGGGCCTTCCAGGCCTGCCCGGTCCAGTGCCTCGGCAGCCAGTGCGGCGGGATCTCGGCGGCCTCGGCCTCGGACTTCAGCGAGGTGAACAGGGCCGCGGCGATCGGCGCCACGAACACGGCGGAGACGGCGACGCCGATCAGCGTGAGGACGATCTGGCTCGGCGTCCAGGGCCTGCGGGACCGCTTGCGGATCTGTACGGCGGTGGTCATCGGCCGCCCTCCTCACGGTTGCGCAGCAGCCACATCCGCGCCAGGGCGACGACTGCGATGATCACGAAGAAGATGATGGACATCGCGGAGGCGTAACCCACGCGGTAGCTGGTGAAGCCCTGTTCGAGGGTGTACTGCACGAACGGCCGGGTGCTGTTCTCCGGGCCGGTGCCGAAGTCGAACATCACCACGGCCTGGTCGAAGAGCTGGAGCGAGGCGAGGACCTGGAGCGCGATCACCAGGCCGGTGATGTGGCGCAGCATCGGCAGGGTGATGTGGACCATGCGGTGCCAGGCGTTGGCGCCGTCCAGCTTGGCGGCCTCGTAGAGGTGGGCGGGGATGCCCTGGAGCGCGGCGAGGTACAGCAGGAAGGAGAAGCCGACCGTCCACCACAGGGTCTCGATGACGATGGCGAGCATCGCGTACGACTTGTCGGTCAGCCAGGGCGTGTCGATGCCGAGGGTCTGGTTGAACAGGCCGATGCCCTGGGTGAACAGCCACTGCCACATGTTGCCCGCGACCGTCGAGGGCAGCAGGAAGGGCGCGAAGAAGCACAGGCGCCACAGCCACTTCCCGCGCTCGATGTGGTGGGCGAGCATCGCGAGGAGGAAGGCGAGGACCGTGATGCACGGCACGACGAGCAGGGTGAAGTAGGCGCTGTGGCCGAGCGCGTCCCACATCATCGGGTCGTGCAGCGCCTCGCGGTAGTTGTCGAGGCCGATGAAGCTCGCGCCCTCGCCGGAGATGTTGGCGTCCGTGAAACTGAGGTAGACGCCGCGCAGCAGCGGCCAGATCACGAAGAGCACGAACAGCAGCAGGAACGGGGCGACGAACCAGCCGCCGTGCTGGAAGCCCTGCTTGCGGCGGACGGTCGCGGTGGCCGCGGCGGTGCGTACGCGCGCGGGGGCGACGATGTTCTCGGCACTGGTCGTCATGCGGCCGCACCTCCCTGCGCGGCGGTCTTGCCGTCCATCGGGTTCTTACCGGCGAGGAGCTTGACGAGCTGGTTCTTCATCTTCCGCGCGACCGAGGCGGGCTTCGCCGAGCCCATGGTCGAGGAGACGACCATCGGACCGAGGTCCTGGGCGAGGATGCCGGTGGAGCCCGCGAACCACACCTTCGGCTCGGTGGCCTGGTGGTCCATGGCGGAGACGTACTCGTTCTGCGGCTGGAGCTTCTTGTACGCGGCCGTGGACAGGGTCGGCGTGTAGGCGGGGATGTGTCCGCCGGCCGCCCACTGGAGGGCGTGCCGGACGACGTAGGCGGCCAGTTGGTGCGCGGCCTCGTTGGTGGCGCCGCCGCGGCCCGCCTGGTGCGGCAGGACGAAGGAGTGCGACTCGGCGTGGGTGGCCTGCCTGCCGAAGACGGGCGGCAGCGGGGTCGCGCCGTAGTCGAGCTTGGCGGCGGAGAAGACCGGCACCGACCAGTTGCCCTCCCAGGTGAAGGGGGCGCCGTTGATGAACTGCTCGCCGGTGGGCGCGCCCGGGATGACATAGCCGTCGGTGACGTGCTGCCGGAAGAACTCCAGGACCTGGGTGGCCTTGCCGGTGTCGAAGAGGACCTCGGTACGGGCGTCGTTGAACCACTGGCCGCCGAGCTGGGTGTAGAAGGCGACGAAGAACCACCACTGGAAGTTCTGGTCGTTGGTCCACAGGCCGATGGTCTGCAGGCCCTTCTTCTGGGCGGCCTTGGCCTTCTTCAGGACGTCGAACCACTCGGTGGTGGAGGTCACCGGGATCATCCGGCCGTCGTCGCCGAGCAGGCCGGCCTTCTTCAGCACGTCCCTGCGGTAGAAGCAGAGCTGTACGTGGATGTCGAGCGGCAGCGCGTACAACTTGCCGTCGATGACGCCGCGTTGCCACAGCCTGGGGTTGTAGTCCGCCTCCCGCACGCCGTACTTGGCGAGCAGGCCGACGTCCCAGGGGTCCAGCAGGCGGCCCGGCGAGAAGCCCGCGACCCGGCCCATGTGCATCACGCCGAGGTCGGGGGCGCGGTTTCCGGCGGCCGCCATGGCGAGCTTGGTGTAGTAGGGGCTGCCCCACTGGAGGGTGGCGTCCTTCACCGCGATGCCGGGGTGGCTCGCACGGAAGGCGTCCAGCATCGCGATCATGTTGGAGCCGTCGCCGCCGCTGAAGAGGTTCCAGTAGCGCACGCGGGTGCGCGCGGTGGAGGCGAGCGCATCGGCTCCGGTGCCGAGTGCGGCGAAGCCGAAGGCGCCGGCCACCGCCAGCCCTCCCGCGGCGCCCAGGAGTTGCCTGCGATTCAGGCCAGGTTGTCCCATACCTTGCCCCCACCGTCCCGAGGATCGTGGATCAGAAAGCAGACGTTCGATATATCGAATGACGCTCGTAACTTCGAACGGGACCGTAGATTCGAAGCACTTGCCGCGTCAATGGGTCGGACACAAGCTCATAGGCGGGTTTTCAAGGGGCGGCCGTCCGGCGCACCTCGCCGCGATGTCATGACGGGGACACGCCCAGCCGCGTACGCTCGGACCGGCGGAAGGGGGACCGATGGGCATCGCGGGCGCGCGGGAGCGCACGGCACGCCTGGCCGCACGGCTGCGGCGTTCCCGGCCCGGCTCGGCGATGCGCGCGCTGGCCGCCGGCCTCGCCGCCGCCGTCGAGGCCCGGCCGGAACCGCCCGGCGGGGTACGGGAGTTGTGCCGTGCGCTGTGCGAGGAGATGAGCGCCCTGCGCGGCGGGCGGCCGGTGCGGCTGCGTTTCGAGCGCTTCCCGGACGAGATCGAGGTCACCGGGCTGTGGCTGGAGTTCGCCGACTTCGACCTGGTGATCGTCGAGGAGCGGGCCGAGGCCGTGCAGCAACTGGTGATCCTCGGCCATGAGCTGTGGCATCTGCACACCGGGCGCCGGCATCCCGGCGTCGCCGGCGACGCGGCCGCCCGCGCGCTCGCCGACGCGCCCGGCTGGCGGGACACGCCCCTCACGGTGGCCGCGCGCCACGGCTCCCGGGAGGCCGACGAGGCCGAGGCGGACGACTTCGGGCACCGCCTGGCGGCCCGGTTCCGGCGCCGGCTCGCCGGCGCCGGCTCCGACGGCCCTCCCGGCCCGGCGCCGCGGTCCCTCGGCCCGGTGCAGCGGACCCTCGGCTACCGGGGACGTGTCGAGGCGACGGGTGAGCCGAAGGGGCGCGCCCCCGAGGCGGACCGGGCGCCGAAAAGGAGAGGTGCCGCGCGGTGATGCTCGCGTTCGATCCGCCGGAGCCGCTCGGCGAGATCTCCGTGTCCTTCTGGATCCCGACGGCCGTCCTGGCCGTCGCCCTGGTCATCAAGCTGCCCGGCATCCTCCGGATGTGGCGGGACCCCCTGCTGCGCGCCGTCGGCGGGCTGCTGCTGTTCGCGTGCGCGGTGTTCGTCTTCGCCGCCCCCCGGACCGTCGCCTGGACCAACCGGGTCACCGGGGTGCCGAACATCTCGGCGCCCTGGGTGTACTCGCTGCTCACCGCGCTGTGCGCGTCCTGGCTGCTGCTGATCACCGCCTGGCGCAACGGCCGCTCCGACGCGGCCCGCACCCGCCGGACGACCCGCTGGGTGGTGTCGGTCTACGCGGGCGTGGTCGTCGCCCTGTGGGTGCTGTTCGCCCTCGCCGACGTGCCCGTGGAGCGGCTGCGGGACCTGGACACCTACTACGCCACCACGCCGTTCATGCGCGAGGAGATCCTGCTCTACCTCGTCGCCCACACCGTGGCCTGCTCGATCACGGCCCGGCTGATCTGGAACTGGAAACGCACCGACGGCCTGGACGCCTGGCTGCGCTGGGGACTGCGGCTGCTGGGCGTCGGCTACGCCACGAACCTGTGCTTCGACGCGGCCAAGCTCACCGCCGTCGTCGCCCGCTGGACCGGACACGACCTGGACTGGCTGAGCACCAACGTGGCACCGGCGGGCGCCTGCGTCTCCGCCAGCCTGGTCGCGGCGGGCTTCATCGTCCCGCACGTCGGCCAGTATCTGCACGAGCGCTGGCACGTCCGGCTGCGCCACCGCGCGCTGCGCCCCCTGTACCAGCTGATGCGCACCGTCACCGGCGAGCGCGAGCCGTTCGCCCCGCACGCCCCCGCCGAACTGCGCCTGATCCGCCGCGAGACGTTCATCCGCGACGCCCTGCTGCAACTCTCCCGCCACCTGGACGAGGACCTGCGCACGCGTGCGTACGACGCCGCTCTCGCCCTCGGCTGCGCACCCGGCCGGGCCAGGGCCCTGGCCGCCGCGGTGACGCTGCTGGAGGCCGCGGGCGGCGAGCGGCCGGCCCGCGACCGGGCCGCCGGCTCCCCCTCCGGCCCGGACACCGCCTACCTCCTGCGGGAGATCCAGGCCGTGTCCCAAGCCCTCCGCCACCACGACGAGATCACGGCGGTACGCGCCCGCGCGGCCGCCCCGGCAGAGAGCGTGCCCGCGCATGAGTGAAGCCTCCTTGCCCGCCAGAACGGCCGTCGTGCTGGGGGGATCCCACACCGGCATGCTCGCGGCACGCGCGCTGGCCGACTCCGCCGACCGGGTGGTCGTCGTCGAGCGTGACACGCTGCCCCGGGGCGCCGAGCCCCGCAAGGGGCTGCCGCAGGCCCGGCACGCCCACATGCTGTGGTCGGGCGGCGTGCGGGCCGTGGAGGAGCTGCTGCCGGGCATCACCGAAGCGCTTCAGGCGGCGGGCGGGCGCCGGCACCCCGTCACCACGGGCGTGGTCGCCCTGTCCGCGCAGGGCTGGTTCCGGCGCTGGCCCGAGTCCCACCATGTGATCCTGGCCGGCCGGGACCTGCTGGACGCCACGATCCGCGCACAGGTCCTCGCCGACCCGCGGATCGAACTCCTCGACGGCGCCGAGGCGCTCGGCCTCACCGGCACCGGTGCCGCGGTGACGGGCGTACGCGTCCGGTCCCGGGACGGCGCCGAGCACACCCTGCCGGCCGGCCTGGTGGTCGACGCCACCGGGCGCGGCTCGCGGGCCCCGCGCTGGCTGGCGGAGCTGGGGCTGCCCGCGCCGCGGACCCGCGAGGCCGACCCGGGCCTGGTCTACGCGAGCCGGCTCTTCCTCGCGCCCGAGGGCGCTCGGGAGGACTTCCCGGTGGTCAACCTGCAACTCGATCCCCGGGCCGACGGGCCGGGACGCTCCGGGTTCCTGCTGCCCGTCGAGAACGGCCGCTGGATCGTCACCCTCGCCGGCACGCGCGGCGGCGAACCCTCCGCCGCGAACGAGGAGTTCCTCCCCTTCGCCCGCGACCGGCTGCGCCATCCCCTGCTCGGCGAGCTGCTGGAGCACGCCGAGCCGCTGTCGGACGTGGCGGTCACCCGCGCCACGCTCAACCGCCGGCACTTCTACGAGCGCATGCCGGCCTGGCCCGAGAACTTCGCCGTCCTCGGCGACGCGCTCGCCGTGTTCAACCCCGTCTACGGCCACGGCCTGTCCGCCGCCGCGCAGAGCGCCGTACTGCTCCGCGAGGTGGTCCGGCGGCACGGCTGGGGCCGGCCCGGACTGGCGCGCCGCGTGCAGCGGGCCGTCGCCCGCCCGGTCCGCGCCGCATGGGACCTGGCGCTGGGCCAGGACGTGTTCTACCCCGGCGCGACGGCCTCCGGCCCGACCCTGCGGGACCGGCTCGTCTCGGCCTACGTCGGACGGCTGATGTACACCGCGACGGGCAACGGACGCGTCGCCCGCCGGGTCACCGACGTGACGTCGCTGGAACGGGGCGCCCAGGTCCTGCTGACCCCGAGCGTGCTCGCCGCCGCCGCGGTGGGACCCCTGAAACCCCCGCTGGCAGGGCCGCCGTTGACCGCGGAGGAGCGGAAGGCGGCGGAGCTGCTCTAGCCCGCCGCCCTCCGGGATCAGCCCCTGAACGCCGGCTGGGGCAGGCCCTGGCCCGCGCCCGGGATCACCAGCAAGGACCCCGCCACCGGATGCGGGGCCGGCAGGCCGACGCGCGCGGTCGTGACGTACAGGTCGGTCAGGCCGGCGCCGCCGAACGCGCAGGCCGTCGTGCGCGGCGTGGGCAGGGTGATCACCCGGTCCAGGACGCCGTCCGGCGTGTAGCGCCGCACCGCTCCCCCGTCCCACAGCGCCACCCACACGCATCCGTCCGCGTCGACCGTCAGCCCGTCCGGGAAGCCCGCGCCGTCCTCGATCTCCACCAGCGTGCGGCGGCCGTGGACGCGCTCGCCGTCGTAGTCGAAGACGTCCACCCGGCGGGTCGGGGTGTCGGTGTAGTACATCAGGCGCCCGTCGGGGCTCCACCCGGTGCCGTTGCTGACCGTGACGTCGGAGAGCACCGTCTCCGCCGTGCCGTCGCCGGTGAACCGGGTCAGCGTGCCGCCGCCCGGCGCCTCGTCGTAGCGCATGGTGCCCGCCCACAGCGAGCCGTCGGGCGCGACCGCCGCGTCGTTCGCGCGGCGGCCCTGGACCGGCTCGTGGTGCAGCCAGCGGAAGCCGTCGTCGGGGTCCAGCAGGCCCACGCCGTCCCGCAGGTTGAGCACCAGTCCGCCGCCCGCGCGCGGCTTGACCGCGCCCACGTGCTGCTCGGTGGTGCGCACCGTGCGCCGGCCCGTCGCCGGGTCGTAGGTCTGCACCCGCATGCTCAGGATGTCGAGCCAGATCAGCCGGCCCGTCGCCGCATCCCAGGTGGGGCCCTCGCCCAGCTCCGCCTCGGCCCGTACGGCGACCTCGTACCCGGCGCTCACAGCGCGCTCCGGTGGCCGAGCCGCTCGGACAGCTCCGCCGCGCCTTTCGCCGCGAGCTGCTCCAGCTCGACCCGGCGCTCGTCGCTCCAGCGGATCATGGGGACCGAGATGGACAGCGCCGCGACGACCTGGCCGGTGCGGTCGCGCACGGGCGCGGCCACGCAGCTGACGTCCGGGTTGGACTCGCGGCTCTCCACGGCGATGCCCCGCTGCCGGATCCCGGCCAGGGCCTCGCGCAGCGCGCCGGGTTCGGTGATGCTGTTCGGGGTCATCGCGGTCAGCTCGGCGTCGTCCGGGATGCGGGCGGCGAGTTCCTGCTCCGGCAGCGAGGCGAGCAGCATCTTGCCGACGGAGGTGCAGTGGGCGGGGAGCCGGCGGCCGGCGGCCGAGACCATGCGCACCGCGTGCGTGGAGTCGACCTTGGCGATGTAGATGACGTCGGTGCCCTCGAGGATCGCCACGTGGACGGTCTCGTCGCAGGTCTCGGCGACCGAGCGGGCCACCTGCTGGCCCTCGGCGGCGAGGTCCAGCTGTTCGGCGTAGCGGCTGCCGAGCTGGTACGGGCGCACCCCGAGCCGGTAGCGTCCGGGCTGTCCGGGCACGGGCACGATGTACGACCGCGCGGCGAGCGTGGTGACCAGTTCGTGCACGGTGGTGCGCGGCAGCTGGAGCCTGCGCACGATGTCGGGTGCGGAGAGCGTCCCGTCCCCGTCGAGGAACAGCTCCAGAATGTCGAGAGCCCGGGTCACGGCAGGCACGAGGCGTCCCACGTCCGGCCCCCTCCCTTGGGTCTAAGCGCCGTCCGACATCCCGGGTGTTCGAGATATCAACAGGCGATCGGCATGACGAACACAGGCTAGTCATGCGGCGTTGCGCGGGCAATGGGTGGGAGCGGACACCCGGGGGCCGGGCACCATGGGTGCCATGGACCTCGACTTCCAGCTGGTGCTGCTGCGCCGCATGGCCGACCACAACCCGGAGCTGGTCGAGGACGCCCGGCGGCGGCTCGGGGTGTCGATCGCCGAGATGCGGGAGACCAACAAGCGCTGGCAGGCGATGGTCCGCTCGCCCAGGGCGCGGTCCGCCGCGTCCCGGTACCGCTCGGTCCTCGGCGCGCCCGAGTCCGTCCACCCGCGCCGGCTGGGCGACGCCGACTGCGAGGCCCGGCGCTGGGCCCTGCCCCTCTGGCCCGACCTGCGTTTCGAGGTGCTGGTCGGGCCGGACGGCGCGGTGTGGAACGAGTGGCTGGTGCGCGCCCCCGGCGCCCCGCCGCCCCGGCTGCGGACCCTGGACGACCTGGCCCCCTGGTCGTGCACGGTGGACGAGGCCGCCCGCGCCTTCGCCCCGGCCCGCCCCCTGGAGGGCACCGCGCCGACCCGCTGGGGGCTCGCCTTCACCGCGCCCGACCGCGACGGCGTACGGCACGAGGTGGTCGCGGAGTTCACCTGGGGGCTGCTGCAGCGCACGGGCGTCCTCACTTAGCCCGGCCGGCTCAGTCGTCGAACCCCGTCGCCCGGGTCCGCTTCTCCCAGGCGGCGACGTCCTCGCGGACCTGGTCGAGGTGGCCGAGGACGGCGCTCACCCCGTCGTCGCCGAGCGGCAGCCGCAGCGGGGTGTCCTCGGAGTCCAGCGCGGCCAGGATCAGGGCGGCCGCCTTGGCCGGGTCGCCGGGCTGTCCGCCGTGCCCGCCGGCGACGAAGCCGCGGGTCTCGCCCACCTTGGCGTACGTGCCGGTGTCGGAGCTGACTCCGGCCCGGCCGGCCTCGAACAGCGAGGTCCGGAACGCGCCCGGCTCCACGATCAGCACCTTGACGCCGTACTCCCGCACCTCGTCGGCGAGCGCCTCGGACAGGCCCTCCAGGGCGAACTTCGTGGCGCTGTACGCCCCGAAGCCCGCGAAGGACATCTGGCCGCCCATGCTGCTCATCTGCACGATCGCACCCGAGCGCCGCTCCCGCATGGCCGGCAGCACCGCCCGCACCAGCGCGGCGGGCCCGAAGAGGTGCAGGTCGAACAGGTCCCGCAGCTCCTGGTCGGTGGTCTCCTCGACGGCGCCGACATGGGTCCGGCCCGCGTTGTTGACCAGCACGTCGATCCGCCCGTGCCGGTCCACGACGTCCCGGACCGCCTCCTCGGCCGCGGCCACCTCGGTGACGTCCAGCCGCAGCGCCTCCACCTGGTCGGGATGGGCGGCCACCAGGTCGTCCAGGGCCTCGGGCCGCCGGACCGCGCCGACCACCACGTCACCGGCGGCGACGGCCGCCTCGGCGATCGCCCGCCCGAAACCGCTGCCCGCCCCGGTCACCAGCCACACCTTGTTCATCACAACTCCCCGGACCTCTCGATTCGTTCGACACCGCCCAGGCTGCCGCCGGAGGCCGTTGCCCGTCCAAGACCCGCGGTGATAACCATCGGTTATGACCAAGGACGTCCACGCCCGCGACCTGCGCTACTTCGTCGCGGTCGCCGAGGAACTGCACGTCACGCGCGCCGCCGAGAAGCTGTACGTCTCCCAGCCCGCCCTGAGCAAGCAGATCCGGGCGCTGGAGCGGCAGTTGGGGGCGGAGCTGTTCCGGCGCGGCCGGCACGGGGTGGCCCTGACACCGGCGGGTGAGGCGCTGCTCCCCCACGCGCGGACCGTGCTGGCGGCGTGGGAGGCGGGCGCGGCGGCCGTGGAGGCGGCCAAGGCGGCCCAGCGCAGCACGCTGGTCGTCGGCATGAGCACCAGCCCGGGCCGGGGCGGCCTGCTGCCGGCCGTCCGCTCCCGCTTCACCGCCGCCCACCCCGGGGTCACGGTCCGGCTGCGCCAGATGAGCTGGGACGATCCGACGGCCGGCCTGGCGGACGGCACCGCGGACGTCGCCTTCGTCTGGCTCCCGCTGCCCGACGAGGAGCGCTACGCCTGGACGGTGGTCGCCGAGGAACCCCGGCTGCTCGCCCTGCCCGAGTCCCATCGCCTCGCCGCCCGCTCCGAGATCGACTTCGCGGACCTGCTGGACGAGCCGTTCCTCGCCCTCCCCCAGAGCGCGGGCCGCCTCCGCGACCACTGGCTCGCCCTGGACGCCCGCGCCGGCCGCCCGCCCCGCGTCGGCGCGGAGGTCTCCGGCACGGAGGAGACGTACGAGGCCCTGGTCGCGGGCCTCGGCGTCTGCCTGGTGGCGGAGGGCAACGCGCCCCTGATCACCCTGGGCGGGGTCACCACCCGCCCGGTCCGCGGCATCGACCCCGGCCGCTACGCACTGGCGTGGCGGCGGGAGGACGGGGACCGGCCGCTGGTGCGGGCGTACGCGCAGGCGTGCCGGGAGACGGTCCGATAGGCGACGGCACCCGTGGCAGGCCAGGGGCGTCAGTCCGTCCCGGCCGCGTGCAGGATCGCTTCCACCACCCGCTCCAGCGACTCCGGATGCAGCCACAGGAACAGGTTCGGCTCCACCAGCTCCAGCTCCATCAGCCGGGGCTCGCCGTCCTCGCCGTCCACCAGGTCCACCCGCGCGTACAGCAGCCCGGAACCGCCCGGGACCGCGCCCAGCGCCTTGTCGGCGACCGCCAGTTCGGCGGCCGTCGGCTCCCACCGCTCCAGGTCCGGGTGCGCCACCTTCTCCGCGTCGTACGGCGTCCCCGGCGCCAGCACCGCGCCCTTGCGGCTGGCGTGCAGCAGCCGCCCGCCGAAGAACTGCAGGGCCCGCTCCCCGCTGACGTCGATGCCGCGCAGGTACGGCTGGACCATCGCCGTGAAGCCCTCGGCGTGCATCCGGGCGAGGTGCCGTACCGCCGTCTCGTGCCGGTCGGGGGTGTAGCGGGCGGCGAAGCGGGCGCCCGCGCCCGACGTCGGCTTGACGACGTACTCGTGGTCGGCGGGCAGGTCGGCCGGCTCGCCCGGGGCTATGTAGCGCGTGGGCACGGTGGGCACGCCGGCCGCCGCCAGCTCGCCGAGGTAGCGCTTGTCGGTGTTCCAGCGCACCACCGGGGCCGGGTTGGCGAGCCGGGTCAGCGCGCCGGCCCGGTCCACCCAGGCGGCGAACTCGGCGGCGCGCCAGCTGTAGTCCCAGGTGGAGCGGATGACCACGAGGTCGTACGCGCCCCAGTCGGCGTCCGGGTCGTCCCAGTACCGGGCCTCCGCCTCGGCCCCGGCGTCGCCGAGCGCCCGCACCAGCTCCGGCAGATCGGTGTCCTTGCCGGGCTCGGCGCCGGGGTCGTAGGTGGCGAGGGCGATGCGGGGCACGGCGGACTCCCTGTCGTACGTCGGTTCGATCGGCACCGAGGCTAACAAGCGGAGGGAACCGGAACAGCGCGGTTGACCTTCACCTTCGGTGAAGCCCCAGCATCGGTGGCGGACGACGAGGAGCGCGAGGTGCGCATGGAGCTGCTGACGATCGGCGCCTTCGCCAGGGCGAGCCGGCTCTCGCCGAAGGCGCTGCGGCTGTACGACGAGCTGGGGTTGCTGCGGCCCGCACGGGTCGACCCGGACACCGGCTACCGGTACTACGCCGTCGAGCAGCTCGGCCGGGCCCGGCTCGTGGCCTGGCTGCGGCGCCTCGGCATGCCGCTGGCCCGGATCCGCGCGGTGTGCGCCCTGGACGCGGCCGGCGCCGCGCGGGAGATACGGGCGTACTGGGCGCGCGTCGAGGCGGAGACGGCCGCCCGGCGGGATCTCGCCGCGTTCCTCGTCGACCAGCTGACCGACCAGTCGAGAAGGGACCACGCCATCATGCTGGAACTGCGTCATCGCGCCGACTCCGACCGGGGGCTCGTGCGCCCCGCCAACCAGGACACCGTGTACGCGGGCCGCAGGCTGCTCGCCGTGGCCGACGGCTTCGGCCCGGCGGGGGCGCCCGCGAGCAGTGCCGCGGTGCGGGCGCTGCGGTACCTGGACGAGGCGGAGGAACTGCCCGCGGACGGTGTGCTGACCGCGCTGGAGGACGCGGTGCGCGCCGCGGGCGCGGCGGTGTGCGAGGCGGCCGGGGGCACGGGCGAGGCCGGCACCACGCTGACCGCGCTGCTGTGGACGGGCGCGAAGCTGGCACTCGCGCACGTCGGGGACTGCCGGGCCTATCTGCTGCGGGACGGGGAGCTGTCCCGGATCACCCGGGACCACCGGGTGCGGCCGGAGTCGCTGCTGCTGCTCAAGGCACTGGCGGGCGGGGCGGATCCGGTGCCGGACGTGCGGTTGCAGGAGGTCCGCGAGGGCGACCGGTACCTGCTGTGCTCCGACGGGCTGACCGAGGCGGTGGCCGAGGAACGGATCAAGGAGCTGCTCGCTGCCGATGACGCGGTCCGGACGCTGATCGACGAGGCCAACGCGGCCGGCGGACCCGACAACGTCAGCTGCGTCGTGGCGGACATCGTGGCGGCGACCGCCTGAGACAGGCCAGGATGCGGTGGCATGGCCCCGACCGGCACGGACGCCTGCACCGGCGTCGACGGACTACGGCGTCACTGCGCGGCCGACGGCACTGCGGTTCCCCAGGGGCGCGGGGCTGTGTCGATATGCGGCTCCGCCGCGCGGGCTCGACCAGCCCACCACCCGCCCGCGGCCGCCGGCGCCCGGGACTGGCAGACGGGTGGGCGCCCGCTCAGCCATGCGGTCGTCGGTACCAGGCGTCTGGTGTAGGAAGGTGGCAACGGTCGACCCACAGTAAGGAGTGCGCCGCGTGTCCTCCCTCTTCCCCGCTCTCACGGACGGTCCTGACGACCGGATCGCCCTGCGGTTCGGTGAGCGGTCCCTGACGTACGGCGCGCTGGCCGGGGCCGCCGGCGCGCTCGCCGCCCGGCTGCGCGGCGCCGGCCGCGTGGCCGTGTGGGCCGCCAACGAGCTGGAGACCGCCGTCGCCGTGACCGGCGTGCTGCTCGCCGGCGCCGCCGCGGTGCCGCTGAACCCGAAGTCGGGCGGGAAGGAACTCGCGCACATCGTCTCCGACAGCGCGCCCGCGCTGGTGCTGGCCGCGCCGGGTGCCGAACTTCCCGGCGTCGTGGGCGAGTTGGAGCGGCTGGACGTCGACGCGTCCGCGTCCGGCGCGGTACCCGAGGACACCTCATCCGACGAGGACCCGGCGCTGGTCGTCTACACCTCCGGCACCACCGGCCCGCCCAAGGGCGCGGTGCTGCCCCGGCGGGCCGTCGCCACCACCCTGGACGCGCTCGCCGACGCCTGGCAGTGGACGGCGGACGACGTGCTGGTGCACGGGCTGCCGCTGTTCCATGTGCACGGGCTCGTGCTGGGCACCCTCGGCCCGCTGCGGCGCGGCGGCAGCGTCCGGCACCTGGGCCGGTTCTCCACCGAGGGCGTGGCGCGGGAGCTGAACGCGGGCGCGACCATGCTGTTCGGGGTGCCGACGATGTACCACCGCGTCGCCGAGGCCCTGCCCCGGGACCCGGAGCTGGCCAAGGCGCTGGCGGGGGCCCGGCTGCTGGTCTCCGGCTCGGCCGCGCTGCCCGTCCACGACCACGAGCGGATCGCCGCGGCGACCGGCCGCCGGGTGATCGAGCGGTACGGCATGACGGAGACCCTCATGAACACGAGCGTGCGGGCCGACGGGGAGCCCCGCGCGGGCACCGTGGGGGTGCCGCTGCCCGGTGTGGAGCTGCGGCTCGTGGAGGAGGACGGCACGCCGATCACGGCGTGGGACGGGGAGAGCGTCGGCGAGATCCAGGTGCGCGGTACCAACCTGTTCACCGGGTACCTGAACCGGCCCGAGGCCACGGCCGCCGCCTTCACCGCCGACGGGTTCTTCCGCACCGGCGACATGGCCGTGCGCGAACCCGACGGATACGTGCGGATCGTCGGGCGCAAGGCCACGGACCTGATCAAGAGCGGCGGCTACAAGATCGGGGCCGGTGAGATCGAGAACGCGCTGCTGGAGCATCCGGCGGTGCGCGAGGCCGCGGTCACCGGGGAGCCGGACCCGGACCTGGGCGAGCGGATCGTGGCCTGGATCGTCCCGGCCGACCCGCAGGCGCCGCCCGCCGCCGAGGAGCTGGCGGACCATGTGGCCGGCCGGCTCGCCCCGCACAAGCGCCCCCGCGTCGTCCGCTACCTGGACGCCCTTCCCCGCAACGACATGGGGAAGATCATGAAGCGGGCGCTGGCCGATGCCTGAGCGGCACTCCGCCCGGGAGATCGTGGCCCTCGTCGCCGACGAGTCGGCCTTCACCGAACTCCCCTGCCCCACAAGCGAACCGAAGCCGGACGGCCCTCTCGGCTGGCCGGGCTACGACGCCTCGCGGACCCGCGCCGCCGAGCGCACCGGCGAGGAGGAGTCCGTCGTCTGCGGCACCGCGCGCGTCGGCGGCACCCGCGCCGTGCTGATCGCCTTCGAGTTCGGCTTCCTCGGCGGCTCCCTGGGCGAGCGCACCGGCGACCGGCTTCAAGCGGCGTACCACCACGCCCGCGCCCACCGGCTCCCGGTCGTGCCGCTGGTCGCCACCGGAGGCAGCCGGATGCAGGAGGGCATGCTCGCCCTCGGCCAGCTGCAGCGGGTGGCCCGCGAGTCGGCGCTCACCCGGGAGGCGGGCCTGCCGCAGATCGCGGTGCTGCGCGATCCCACGACCGGCGGCGGCTGGGCCACCCTCGGCGCCGGAGCCGATGTGATCCTCGCCCTGCCGGGCGCCCAGGTGGGCTTCGCGGGCTCCCGGGTCCGGCCGGCCGGCGCGGATCCGGCCGCGTACACGGCGGAGGCGCAGGTGGCGGCGGGCTCGGTCGACGCGGTGGTGCCGCCCGGGGAGCTGCGCGAGACCCTGGGCCGGTGGCTGCGGCTGCTCACCACCCCGGCCCGGGAGGCCCCGGCGCCGGCCGCCCTCGGCGCCCCGGACCTGCCCGCCACCGGCTGGGAGGCGGTCCGCCGCGCCCGCTCCCCCGAACGCCCCCGCGCCCGCGCCTACCTGGACGCCTACTTCAGCCGGACGGTGTCGCTCACCGGTGACCGGTGCGGGGGTGCGGACCCCGAGGGCATGCTGTGCGGGTTCGGCGAGCGGGACGGCCGTACCGTGGCCTACGCGGCCCAGACCGGCACGGCGACCCGGCCCGCCGGGTACCGCACGGCCGCCCGGCTGATCCGGCTCGCGGACCGGCTCGACATCCCGGTGCTGACGCTGGTGGACACCCCCGGCGCCGCCAACGACGCCGAGGCGGAGCGGCAGGCGGCCGGGGCCGCGATCGCGGAGCTGTTCTGCGCGGTGGCCACGGCCCGGGTCCCGGTCACCACGCTCGTCATCGGCGAGGGCGGCTCCGGCGGAGCGCTCGCGCTGGCCGCGCCGGGCAACACCTGGGCCACGCCGGACAGTTACTTCTCGGTGATCGCCCCGGAACTGGCGGCCGCCATACTCAAACGCCCGGAGGACGAGGTGGAGGCGACCGCCGAACAGCTGCGCATCCGGCCGCAGGACCTGGTGGAGCTGGGGGTGATCCGGGGCGTGGTGCCACCCGGCTAGCGCACGGCCACCCCCCGGACGATCTCCTGCGTCACCGAACCCCCCTTGTCGTCGTGGGCGAAGGCCCGCAGCGAGACGGAGGCGGCGCCGCGCGGCACCCTCAGCGTGCCGTGCCAGGAGGCGTGCGCGCCGGTCAGCGGGACGGACGTCCAGGTGCCGCCGCCGTCGTACGACACCTCCAGCCGGCCCCCGCCCAGCGTGCCCGTGTCCCGCGCCCCGGCCACGTACGACGCGCTGAGCCCCACCGGGATCCGCGAGCCCCCGCGGACCGCGCCCGCGAGGTCGGTGCCGATGTCGTACGCGAGGTTGATCAGCGGCAGGGTGGTCCAGTGGTCCTCCGGTGTCGCGGCCGAGCGGAACGTCCACTCCGAGTGGCCCCGGGTGGCCGCCGGCCAGCGTGCCGGGTCCAGCGCGGTGTCGGTGACGGCCTTGTAGGTGTGCGCGTCGGCCGGGGCGTCCCACACGTACGCGGCGGAGCCCGTGCCCCGGCCGACGAGTGTGCCGTCGAGGTAGACGGCGGTGGTCTGGGTCATGCCGCTGTCGGCGCTCCACACGTCGCCGAACCCGGTGTGGTCCGGCCCGGAGTCCCCCCAGCCGGGGGTGTTCAGCTGGATCTGGTCGCCGGAGCGTTGCTGCCCCCAGCCGAGCCCGGTGCCGAGCCAGGGGTGCCACACCGGAGCGAACCAGTTCAGCACCGGACGGGAACCGCCCTCGTAGCGGACGAGGCCGCTGCGTTCCTCCAGGGTGCCGTCGCCGACCGTGACGGACTCGTGCCAGAGCTGGCCGGGGCCGGTGGAGACGTAGTCGGTGCGCTCGGCGGGCAGGCGGACGCGTTCCTGGAAGCCGAGGCCGACCGGGAAGGCGTCGGTGAGGGAGTAGCGGAACTCGCCGCCGTCCGCCGGGCGGCCGGCGTGGAACCGCACGTGCAGCGCGGCCAGTCGGCGCTTTCCCGGGGCGTAGGTGAGATCCCGGTCCGGGACCGCGCCCCGGTGGCCCTGCGACAGGTCGTACACGTACGGCGAGTCGGCGGTGCCGGTCATGCCGACCGACCGCATCGCCCGCAGCCGGGCCGCGTCGGCGGCGTTCACCGTGGCGATCTGCAGCGGCCGGTCGGCGTTGTCGTCGGTGCCCCACCAGGCCGTCAGCCGGCCGGGCGCGTCGTCCGTCACGAACAGCGCCCGGACGCCCGCGTCCTGCGCGGCCCGGGCGAGCGCGGCCGGGTCGGCGCCGTCGGCGAGGTGGGCGAGGACCGCCTTGCCCGAGACCCCGGTGAAGGGTCCGTCGCCGACGTCGGCCAGCGGCAGCCGGGTACGGCCCTCGATCAGCGTGCCGCCCGGCTGCACGGTCGCCTCGCCGATCCCCTTCACCGCCAGCTCCGGCTCGGCCAGCCGCCACACCGTGCGGTACTCGAAGGAGCCCTGGGTGACGCGCGCGGTGGGCGCGGCGAAGACGCTGTCGTAGGCGAGGGGCACCTGCACCGCGCCGAAGAGGTCGGCGCCGTTCGCCTGCCGGTCGTACTCCATGAGGAGCTGGTGGGTCTCGGTGCGCCGGTCCACCTCGGCCCTGACCTCGCGCAGGCTGCGGCCGTCGAGGGTGACGTCCTGGTCGTGGTCGAGGGTGATCTCGGGGGCGCTGAGGAAGCCGAGGCCGAGGGAGTCGGCGCCGTGGCTGCCGTGCACGTCGAGGAAGGTGGCGAGGGCGTAGGCGCCGGGCTTGAGGCGCAGCCGCAGTGTGCCGGAGTCGCCGACCCGGGCCTGCTGGGCGTCCTCGCCCGCCGCGAGCCGCTGCACGGTGAGGTCGGCCGGTGCGGGCGCGCCCGCGCGGTCCTTGACGTGGACGGTGAGCGTGTACCGCTCGTCCTCCTTGACCAGCCCGAACACGGTGTGCGCGACCGTGTTCCCGGCCGGGTCGGCGGCGACGACCTGCCCGCTGGTCTCGCCGGCCGGCGCCCTGGACGCGTCGCCGGTGACCGTGGTGGAGGCGGTGCCGTGGGCCGGGACGGTGAGGGAGGTGCCGGCGAGGGTGGCGACGCCGTCCGGGGCGCCTCGCACGGACAGCTTCAACTCGACCGGCTCGGCCGAGGAGTTGGTGTAGGTGAGGGTGCGGGTGACGGGATGGTCGGTGTCGTACGGCCAGCGGTGGAAGCCTAGGTCGGCGCTGCCGGTGGCGGTGACGGACGCGTGCACGGCGTCGGGGACGCTCACCCGGCCCGCGCCCAGCTGGTACACGGACGCGTCGACCTGCTTCGAGGTGGACATCAGCGCGTCCTTCAGCTGCGCGCCGGTCCAGTCGGGGTGCTGCTGGGCGAGGAGCGCGGCGACCCCGGCGACGTGCGGGGTCGCCATGGACGTGCCGCTCATCGAGGTGTAGTAGCCGCTGCCGTCGGTGAGCTGGGAGCGGGCGGCGAGGATGTCGACGCCGGGAGCCGCGATGTCCGGCTTGAGGGCGTCGTCGCCGTAGCGGGGTCCGGCGCTGGTGAAGTAGGCGGCCTGGTCGGCGGAGTCGACGGCGCCGACGGTGAGGGCCGCGTCGGCGGCGCCCGGCGAGCCGATGGAGGAGGGGGCACCGGTGTTCCCGGCGGCGACGACGAACAGCGCCCCGGTCTCCTTCGACAGGGTGTTCACGGCCTCGGCCATCGGGTCGGTGCCGTCGCTCGGCTCGGTCGAGCCGAGGCTCATGGAGACGATCCGGGCGTGCACCTCGCGTGCCGCCCACTCCATCCCGGCGATGATCTGGGACTCGCTGCCCGAGCCCTGGTCGTCCAGCACCTTGCCGACGGCGAGGGCGGCCTCGGGCGCGACGCCCTTCTCGGTGCCGCCGGAGGCGGCTCCGCTGCCGCCGACGGTGGAGGCGACGTGGGTGCCGTGCCCGTCGCGGTCGGCGACGTCCTCGCCGTCGACGAAGCTCCTGCTGGTGGTGACCCTGTCCTCGAGGTCGGGGTGGCTCAGGTCGGCGCCGGTGTCGAGGACCGCGACGGTGACGCCCTTGCCGGTGAGCCCCGCGTCCCAGGCGGCCCGGGTGCCGATCTGGGTGTTGCTCTCGGCCATGTCCGCCTTCACCGTGCCGTCCAGCCACACCTTGGCGACGCCGTCGTGATGGGTGAACGACCGCCAGAAGGTGCGCCCCTTGCCGGCCTCGACGGCGGCCCCGCGCAGGCTGGACAGGTTCCGGGCGCGTGCGGTGCCGGCCGGGGTGGCGGCCCGCGCGCCCTTGGCGTAGGCCACGATCAGCGGGGTCGCGTCCGTCCTGGCGTCGGTGAGCCCCTGCCGGATCAGCCCGCTCACGTCGAACAGCCGCCGGTCCAGCGTCCCGGCCCGCAGATACGGCAGCGCCTCGTCCGGTACGACGCTGATGTCGCCGTCGCTGCGCTGGGTGCGTACGGCCCCGGTGGCTCCCTCGGGCCGCCGCACGGTGACCGTCTTCTTCCCGTGCCCCAGGTCGGTGACGGTCACCTTGTCGCCGGTGACGAGGGTGACGGTGACGGCCCCGGCGGCCGTACCGGCCGGTGCGGGGGCCGTGGTGTGCGGGGCCGGGGCCGGGGCCGCCGCCGCTGCCGGTCCGGCCGGCAGCAGGGCGCCCACCAGCCCCGCCACCGCCACGACCGCCCGGCGTGCGGCTCCCGGGCCGGGTCCGACCGGCCCGCTGGGTCCGACTGGTCCTCTGGTCATCCACGCCTCTTCTCGTCGGTGTGTCTGTCCGAGTGGCTCGCGTGCTGGGACGAGTGTCATGTGCCGTCTGTTGCACGGGTGTTGACCGTCGGCGGCGGAAACGCGCCCTGGCGGCTTCCCGCCAGATGCGCCGACCCTGCCGACGCGTATCCGAGACACCGTCAGCACCCGTCCCGCACAATGGACGTGCCGTTGGACCGAGCGCGGGGGCGATGAACACCATGGGCAGACTGCTGGAGTTCACCACGGACGACGGCGCGGTGGTCGTCGTGGAGAGCGTGGAGCCCGGGACCGGGACCCGCCTGGTCGGCCGCGGCGACGGCGGCCCGGCGGCCCAGGCGTCCCGCACCTTCGAGGGCGCCCTGGACGGGGTGCGCTCGGCGGCCCAGTCCGCGCTGCGGGTGTTCCGCGACGGCAGCCTGCGCCCCGACTCGGTGGAGCTGGAGTTCGGGGTGAAGCTGACCGCGGAGGCCGGCGCGGTCATCGCCAAGGGCACGGCCGAGGGACAGCTGGTGGTACGCCTGGGCTGGACGGCGCCGCACCCGGCCACCGCACCGCCGGCCGCGCCCGCCGCACCGGCCGCCGTCCCGGAGCCGACGACCCGCTCATGACGGGCGCTTCCTGGCATGCCCGGATCGAGTGCCGGGGCACGGTGGCGGGAGCGGGTTTCCTGGTGGGCCCCCGCACGGTGCTGACCTGCGCGCACGTCGTCCACCACAGCGAACCGGGCACGCTGACGGTGTCGTTCCCGAACCGGCCGGACGTCACCGGGGTGCCCGCGACCGTGGCCGTGCACGGCGGCTGGGCGGGCGGCGCCACCGACCCCGGCGACCTCGCCGTGCTGGAACTGGCCCGGCCGGTGCCGCAGAGCCCGGCGCGCTTCGCCCCCGTGGACGCCGAACGGGCCCTGGCGGGGGTGGCGCTGGAGGCGTACGGCTTCCCGGACGGTTACGAGGAGGGGCAGCTCGCGTGGTACCGCGCCCGGTCCGCCACGCGCATCGCCGGCGAGTGGGTCCAGCTGGAGGCCGTGACCGGGCACGGGCAGCCGCTGACGCACGGCTTCAGCGGCGCCGCCGCGGCCCTGCCGGACGGGCGGGTGGTCGGCATGGTCGCCCAGATGGCGGGCGAGCCCGGGGTGCTGGTCGCGCGGATGCTGCCCACCGAGGTGCTGGCCCGCCACTGGCCGGCGCTGGCCGGGCTGCTGCCGGACGGCGCGGGCGCCGGGGATCCGGCACGGCGGCTGCACGCCCTGGTGGACAGGGCCGAGGACACCGGGCTGGTGTGCTCCCCGGACCAGCTGTTCGTGGACGCCGTCGGCGACTTCGGGCCGCCCCTGCCGCCGGGCGGCTTCCCCTCCCTGCGGGCGGCGGCGGGCTACGTGCAGTGCGAGGTCGGGGAACCCGCCGAGGCGCTCACCCGGTTCGCGGACCGGCTCACGGAACTGCTCGACGGGCCCGCACCGGCCGCACCCGCGCCCTCCGCCGGGTCCGCGCCGGCCGCGTGGGCGCCCATCCTGATCGAGGTCGACCACAGCGGCGCCGGCCCCGACCAGATCACGGTCGCGGTGTCGGCGTACCGCGACGGACGGCGGCGGCCGGTGGGCACGGCCCGGCTGCCGCGCGCCCGGATGCAGGCGTACATCCAGCGGGGCATCGACCGGGCCTTCGCAGAACTCGCCTTCGGCGCCGACGAGTTGCTCACCTTCACGCTGCCCCGCGATCTGCTGGACCTGCCGGTGGCGCACTGGGCGTGCAGCGCCGAGGACCCCACCCCGCTGGGCTGCGCCCACCCCGTGGTCGTCACCGACCGCTCCCGGCACCGCAGCGCCCGGCTGCGTCACCAGCTCGGCAAGAAGTGGCAGCAGCTGGCGGCGGGCGGCGCCCCGGTCCTGCACCGGGTGGACTGCGGCACCCCGTCCCTGGGCCTGCGCAAACGGCTGCGCGAGCAGGAGGCGGGACTGGCCGGGTTCGCCGCCCCGCCCGGCGCCGTGCCCGAGCACTTCGAGGCGGGCCTGAACATGCCCGTGCCCGTTCTGCTGTGGCCGCGGCAGGGCTGCCCCGGCGCCGCCGGGCACACCGCGCCGTGCCCCGGTACGGCGTTCCTGGACGCCCTCGCCCGGCGCGTGGAGGGCGTCCCCCCGGCCGAACTGCCCCGGCACATCCAGCTGTTGCGGGAGGAGGCCGCGGCCGAGGAGGAGCCCGAGCGGCACTGGGCGCGCGACGTCCAGCTGCTGTGGGACGACCCGCGCTGCTTCCCCGAGCCCCCCGCCAGCCTGCACACCCCCGTGGCCTGAGCCACCGAGAGAAGGACCGCCCGCCATGCCCCTGTGGCCCGTGTACACCGGCACGAAGGAGCCGCACGACGGCATCGCCGCGCTGCCCCCGCCGCCGCCCTGGCGCGCCTTCGACGGCGGCCCCCCGCTGGACACGCCGGAGGACGCCGCCGACTCCGCGGCCACCTCACCGGACCGCACGCACCGCGCGCGGACCTACCGGGCCACCCCGGAGACCGTCGAACTGGTCAACGCGGCGCTGTACCTGCGCCGCCCGCTGCTCGTCACCGGCCCGCCCGGCACCGGCAAGTCCTCGCTGGCCTACGCGGTGGCCCGCGAGCTGCGGCTGGGCCCGGTGCTGCGCTGGAACATCACCAGCCGCAGCACGCTGCACGACGGCCTGTACCAGTACGACCCCTTGTCCCGCCTGTACGCGGCCCGGCACAGCGCGCCCGGCCCGGCCCCGGAGTCCGGCGTGGAGGACCACCTGCGGCTCGGCCCGCTCGGCACGGCCCTGCTGCCGTACACCCGCCCCCGGGCGCTGCTCGTCGACGAGATCGACAAGGGCGACCTGGACCTGCCCAACGACCTGCTGAACGTGCTGGAGGAGGGCCGGTACGAGATCCCCGAACTGGTGCGTGTGGCCCGGCACGTGCCCAAGGCGCGGGTGATGGCCGACGGCACCCACGACCGGGTCCCGGTCGAACGCGGCCGGGTCCGCTGCCGCGCCTTCCCGTTCGTCGTGCTGACCAGCAACGGCGAGCGCGAGTTCCCGCCCGCGTTCCTGCGCCGGTGTGTGACGCTGCGGCTGCGGCAGCCGGACGAGGAGCAGCTCGCGGACATCGTCCGCGCCCACTTCGACGGCGAACCGGACGCCTACGCGCAGACGCTGATCAGCCGCTTCCTGTCCCGGGTGGACGGCGGCGACCTGGCCACCGACCAGCTGCTCAACGCCATCTATCTGGCCCGTTCCGCCGATCTGCCCGACGGTTCCCTGGACGGGCTGGCCCGGCGGCTGATGCCCTACCTCGGCGAGGGCCGGCAGCCGGATGCCCGCTGACCGTCCCCGGGACCCGCTCGCCCGCCTGGCCGCCGCCCTGGCCGAGGCGGCGGGCGGCCTGGCCGCGACCCCGCTGGAAGTGGCAGAACTGCTCTGGCTGGCACGGCAGATGGAGCCGCCGCCCGCCGGGGAGCCGGCCGCACCCGCGCCGGCCGCCCCACCGCCGCCGGAGCCGGCCACCCCACCGGGGCGGCGGCCACCCGTGCCCGCCGCCCGGCAGCCGCCCGTGCCGCCGGTCCACGCGGCCCACCGGCCCCCGCCGCCGGAGCCCGCCCGCACCGGGCCCGCCGACGAGCCGCGCACCCCGCTGCACCTGCCCGCACCGGCGCCGGGCCCGCCCGGCCCGTACGCCGCGCTGCTCGCGCCCGCACCGCCGATGCTGCGCCACCCGCTGGAACTGCAACGCGCGCTGCGCCCGCTGAAACGGCACACCGACGCGCCCTCGGGTCACCGGCTCGACGAGCACGCCACCGCCGACCGCATCGCCCGTCTCGGCGCCGCCCCCGAGTGGTGGCTGCCGGTGCTCCGCCCCGCCGAGGAGCGCTGGCTGCGCCTGAACCTGGTGCGGGACACGGGCCCGACGATGCCCGTCTGGCGGCCCCTGATCCGTGAACTGCACGCCGCCGTCGCCCAGTCGGGCGTCTTCCGCACGGTGAGCCCGATCCGGCTCACCCCCGACGGCACGGTGCGGCCTGCGGGCACGCACGCCCCGGCCGACGGACGCACGGTGACCCTCGTGATCAGCGACTGCATGGGCCCGCAGTGGCGGCCGGGCCCGGCGGGCGACCGGTGGGAGGCGACCCTGCGCCGCTGGTGCCGCCGGATGCCCGTCGCGGTCGTCCAGCCGCTGCCCGAGCACCTGTGGCGGGACACCGCCCTGCCCGCCGTGGCGGGCGTGCTGACCGCGCCGTTCCCGGCGGCACCGGCGGCGGCGCTGACGTTCGCGCCGTACGACGGCGATCCGGCGCGGTTCGCGGCGCCCGGCGCGGTCGCGCTGCCCGTCCTGGAGGCCGCACCGCGCTGGCTGGCGAACTGGGCGGCCCTGCTGGCGTCGGCCGGCGGCAGCGGGTTCCCCGGCTCGGCCGCGCCGCTGGGCGACCACCCGGACCCCGGCGGCCGCACCGACCTCGGCCGGCTCTCCGCCGAGGAACTGGTCCTGCGGTTCCGCGGCACCGCCTCCCCGGAGGCGGTCCGGCTGGCCGCCCATCTGGCCGTCGGCCGCCCCGACCTGCCGGTGATGCGGCTGGTGCAGCGCGCGGTCGAGCCCGACCCGCGCCCGCAGCACCTGGCCGAGGTCGTCCTCAGCGGTCTGCTCACCACCTCCCCCGGACCGCCGGGCAGCTACGCCTTCCGGCCCGGCGTCCGGGACCTGCTGCTGCGCGGCCTGCCCCGCTCGTCCCGCAACCGCACGGCCGACCTGCTCGCCCGCACCGGCGGGCTGATCGAGGAGCGGGCCGGGTCGGCCCCCGGCGAGTTCCGCGCGGTGACCCCCGCGCCCGGCGCCCGTGACGGCGCCGCGCCGGACGGGGAACCGTTCGCGACGGTACGACGGGACGGCCTGCGCAGATTGACCGGGAGCGGCGCGCTGCCGATGCCCGCGGGACTGGGCGGCCGGTACCGGCTGCTGCGGCGGATGAGCCCGAGCGGCTCCCTGTGGCTGGCGCAGGACGAGGCGGCCGACCGGAGGGTGGTGCTGCGGCTGCGCCGGCCGTTCACCGACCCCGTACGGCGGGCGGCGTTCCTGCGCGAGACGGAGGCCCTCAAGGCCCTGGACCACCCGAACGTCGTCACCGTCCACGACTTCGGCATCGAGGACGACATCCCGTACGTCGTCATGGAACACCTGGACGGCATCCCGCTGAACGCCCTGGCGGGATCCAACGGCTACCGCCTCCCGGCGCCGCTGACGGTGTCGATCGGGGCTCAGCTCGCGCGGGCGTTGCTGGCGGCCCATGCGGCGTCCGTCCAGCACGGCGCCCTCGACATGACCCGCGTCCTGCTGCTGCCGGACGGCACGGTGAAGTTGAGCCTCTTCGAACCGGCACCGGTGTGGGAGCCGGCCCAGGACCTGCGGGACCTGTGCGAGGTGATGCTGCACCTGGCCGCCGGCACCTCGCGGCTGCGGCAGCCGATCGAGGCACAAGAGCTCCGCCACCTGCCCGAGCCGCTGCGCGGCCCCTACGCGCGCGCCCTCGGCCTGCTGGCGGCGCCCCGGCCGCAGTCCCGGACAAGCGGGGCGCAGCAGCTCCTGGACCCGGAACTGGGCCAGTGGGCACAGGCGAGTTACGGCCGTCGGCGCTTCTACTACCTCCTGGGCCCGTTGACCGTCGATCTGGCCGAGGGGACGCCGGAGTTCGACCCGTTGTCGCGGGCGCTGCTCGCCCTGCTGCTGCTCCGGCACGGCCGCAAGGTGAGCCGTGACGAGTTGCGGGCCGGTCTGTGGCGTCCGGCCGAGGAACCCGGGGACGCCGGGACGGTCCTCGCCCGCCTGGCGTCCGGCCTGCGACAGGCGCTCGGGCCCGGTGTGCTGGCGACGTCTCCCGACGGCTACGCCTTGCACACCAGTGTCGACTACGTGGACCTCCTGCACTGTGAGGAACTGGAGCGAGCAGCCACCGCCCTGGCGGTGCAGGGCTCCCTCGGGGAGGCGCGTGAACGCCTGGCCACGGCTCTGAGCCTGTGGCGAAGCGCAGGCCCCCTCGCGGACGTCCCCGGACCCGCCGCCCGCACCGCCCGCACCCGCCTCCTCCACCTGAGCCACACCCTGTATCGCAAGCGGGCCGAACTCGATCTCGAACTCGGTGAGTTCCAGCGCGCGGCGACGGACCTCGGCGAACTCCTGCACGCCTACCCGGCCCGTGCGGACTACCGCCGTCTGCTGCTGCTCGCGCTGCAACGGCTCGGCCGCACCGAGGAGGCCCTGGAGGTGTTCGAGGAGTACGAGGAGTCCGGCGGCGACGATCCCGTCCTTCTGGCCCTCGGCCACGAACTGCGCCGCGACCACGCCGACGACACCGGGCCGGTCGACCCGGAGCAGCCTCCCGGGAGCGCCCCGTCCGGCGCGTTCACGCGGGGCCCCGACGACCTCCCCCTGGGCTCCTTCCCCACCGAGGACGATCTGCCCTCCCTGCTGTACGGCCCCGAGGACACACCGGACGACGGTTCCCCGCCGCAGGACGGCACGCCGGAGGACGGGCCGCCGTAGGAGGACGTCCCCGCGCCGGAGGACGGGCGGCCGTACGAGGACCTGCCCGCGGTGAGGCACAGGGCCCCGGCCTTCTACCTCTGCTGCGTGCCGCGCAGAGCCTGTGACACGCCCGGGGCCGCGAAGTACCCCCGTTCGGCGGCACCCCGCCCGGCCCCCTCCAGAAGGCGCCCGCCCCCGGGCCCCGCGCACGATGCAGGGAGAGGAGACACCCGCCGACCGGGCGGGCGCCCACGCCCCGCGTACTCGGGAGGATCCGCCGTGACCGTCAGTCTGGAGCAGTTGCGCCGCTGCCACTTCGCCGTCGACCTGGGCGCGGCCCGCACCCGGGTGTACGTGAAGGGTGCCGGTCTCGTCGTCGACCAGCCCTCCGCCGCCGCCGTGAACACCCGGACCGGCGCGCTCATAGCGGTGGGCGAGTTCGCGGAGCAGATGACGGGCCGGACGCCGGCCTACATCCGGGTCGTACGGCCCATCTCCGGCGGCACGGTGGTGGACATCGAGATGGCCCAGCGCATGCTGCGGCAGCTGCTCGGCGACAGGACGCGCCGTCAGCTGCGGCGCAATCTGCGGCTGCGCGCGGCGGCCTGCACCCCGCACGACGCCGATCCGCTGGCCCAGCGGGCGACCATAGAGACGCTGGTGGGGCTGGGCGCGAAGCGGGTGGAGCTGGTGGACACGCTGATCGCCGCGGCCGTCGGCTGCGGGCTGCCCGTGGAGCGCCCCGAAGCCACCATGATCATGGTGTGCGGGGCCGCCGCCACCCAGGTGGCCGTCCTCTCCCTCGGCTCCATCGTCACCGCCGAGCGGATCCCGGTGGGCGGCGAGGCCGTCGACCACGCGATCGTGCAGTTGCTGCGGCACGAGCACGAGCTGATGCTGCCCAGCCAGGCGGTACGGCCGCTGCAGGTCGCCCTGTCGGGCACCGGGCTGACCCCGCAGGGCCCGGAGATGACCGAGATCCACGGCCGGGACGTGGCCACCGGGCTCGCGCGCAGCGTGCAGGTCGACACCGCTGCCGTACGCGAGGCCATCCAGACGCCGCTGACCGCGGTCCTCGACGGCATCGGCAAGGTGCTGCGCGAGTGCCCGCCCGACCTGGTCGCCGACCTCGCCGACCGCGGGATCACGATGGTCGGCGGTTCGGCGCTGCTGCCCGGCTTCGACCAGATGCTGCGGGAGGCCACCGGCATGCCGGTGCACATCGCCGAGCGCCCCGACGTCTGCGCGGCCCAGGGCCTCGGCGCGATGCTGGAGGGCCGGATCGAGCCGCTGGTCCTCAACCCCCTGGCGGCGTAGGTCCGTTCGCCGGGCTTCCTCGTTCGGCCCCATGTGCCCGGCGCGGGTCACAGAGCCACGTAGCACCGGACCGTCGTCCCACCGTCCCCCGTGTGGACCCGGACCAGGTCGGCCACCAGGTTGACCAGCAGCAGCCCGCGCCCGCCCGGCCGGTGCGGAGGGGCCGGGCGGCGGCCGGCCAGGGGATCGGCGAGCCTGCCCCCGTCACGCACCTCGCACAGCACATGCCCGGCCTCGGCCCACACCGTGACCTCCCCCGAACCGCCGCCGTGGACCACGCTGTTGGTGGTCAGCTCGGCGGTGATCAGCGACAGGTTCTCCAGGGCCCTGCCGGCCAGGCCCAGCCGTTCCCCGTGCCCGGTGACCAGATGGCGTACGTCGGGCAGGCCGTCCTCGTCGAAGGCGGCGGTGAGCACGCCCGGTCCGGCGCCGGGAGCGGGGGGCAGCGGCGTGTTGTAGCGGGCGACGACGGCCCCGGGGTCGTAGGCCCCGCTGCCCCGTTGCGGGCCGGGGCCTGCGGGGATGACGACCGGGTGGGTGGCGTGGGCGTCGGCGAGGGCGCGCTCGTCCAGACGGGAGGTGTCGTACGGGCACAGGATGGTGACCTCGCGGCCCTGGAAGGCGGCGTTGATCAGCGCCTCGTGCTGGGCGCAGGCCGGGTACTCGGCGGGGCTGCGGCCGGCCCAGACGGGCTCGCCGATGATGTGGACGCGCCGGCCGGGCGGCTGGGCGTCGGCGAAGGCGCGCAGCACGCCGGGGATGATCCGCCCGGGGTTGCGCCCGGCCTCCCGCATGTCCAGGAACCGTACGGCCTCGCCGTCGGACCCGAGCGCGTCCTGGATCAGCCGCAGGTTCTCCCCCGGCACGGCGACGGCGACGGGCGCGCCGGCCGCCAGCGCCTCGCGCACGAAGGGGACGGTGCCGGCGAGGTACTCCTCCCTGTCGCGGTAGAACAGCGCGGGATGCACGAACGGCCCGGCCGGCCCGGCGAACGCGCCGGTCGTCTCAGTCATGCCACCGACGCCCCGATCCCCGGACGCCCGGACCGCGGCGGCCGTGCGCCGGTCCCGGCCAATCTCCCCTGTTCTCCCGTTCGCACGAAGAAAAGGTGTGCCCCGAATGCGCCTCGTCTCACTCCTCCGGCACCACAACCGGGCGCGGCGGCACAGCCGTACCGGCGCGGAGACCCTCGCCGGACTCAGTACGGCAGGATGCGTCCGGACGGTGTCCTGCGGTCGATCTCCTGCCCGCGCGGGGCGGCGGGGCGCCGGCTGACGCGTACCCGGATGCGGCGGTCCATGACGCCCTCCCTCTGCCGAAACGGCCCGGCGATCGACGCCGGTAGGAGGTCCGTGCCCAGGACGCGGGCCGTTCAAGCATGTACGGGTCAACCAGAGCGCGGGGCGATCGAGAGGGCGAGGCGTGATCACCGTGTCGGCCTTCGCCCTGGGGGCCCTCAGTACGGCCGGGTCGTGCGGTCCATGCGGACGACGACGATGGCGATGTCGTCGTCGGCGCCACTGGCGAGGCCGAGGCGGGCGAGGAGGGCGTCGGCGAGATGTTCCGCGCCGAACTCGGTGCAGGTGGCGAGCGTGGAGGTCAGCCGCGCCAGACCGGCGTCGATGTCCTCACCGCGGCGTTCGATCAGGCCGTCGGTGTAGAGGATGAGCGTGTCGCCGGAGGCGTAGGCCGCGTTGGCCTGGGGGCGGGGGACGTGGTCGGGGCGGGCGCCCAGCGGTGGGTCGGTGGCCTGGTCGAGCAGGTCGCAGGAGCCGTCCGGGTGCAGCAGGACGTGCGGGGGGTGGCCGGCGCTGCTGTAGATGAGCAGGTGGCTGTGACAGTCGACGAGCACCTGGACGGCGGTGGCGGCCAGTGCCCCTTCGACCGAGCGTGCGTAGAGCCCCAGGACCTCCAGCGCCTGGGCGGGGCCGTGGACGGTGCGGGTTGCGGCGCTCAGCGCGCTGCGGAGCCTGCCCATGACGGTGGCGGCCGTCAGCCCGTGGCCGACCACGTCGCCGACCGTGACGGCGAAGCGGTCCCCGGGCAGGTCGACCGCGTCGTACCAGTCGCCGCACACGTTGAGCGATCCGGTCGCGGGCAGGTAGCGCACGGCGATGTTCGGGTGCCGCGCGAGGTCCGGGGAGTGGAGCATGGCTTCCTGCAGGGCGACCGCGATGCGCCGTTCACGGGCGTGGGCCTGCCGCAACTCCTCGTTCAGCTCCTGCAGTTGCCGCGCCCGGGCGTACAGCTCGGCTTCCATGGCCGCTTCCCGGCCGGGGCTGACCGGCGGCAGGTGCGCCGTGCGGCGGGCGTGGACGACGTCGGTCATGTCCTCGGACCGGTGGATGATCCAGGCGACCTTCCCGTCCGGGCCGATGACGGGGACGTTGATCGCGGTCCACCACCGTTCCTTGAACACCTCGGGGCTGCCGGGGACCGGGATGTCGTACTTCTGCAACGCCATGTGATCGGTCTGGCCGCAGGCCAGCACCCGGTGCAAGGAGGCCTTGAGCGTGTCCACCCCGTCGGCCTCCGGGTCGGCGGGGTTGTCCGGGAACATGTCGAAGAGGTACTGCCCGAGCAGCTCGGCCCGGCTCCGTCCGGTCGCCTCGCAGAACGCCCGGTTGGCATCGGCGATCACCAGGTCCGTGCCGAGCACGAGGCACGGGCTCGGAAGGGCGGCGAACACCCCTGGGTAGTCGATGTTCGGTGTCACAGGCGTTCCTGCTGGTAGCTCTCCCCTCAATCTACGGAAGCTCCGGCTCCGGCGCCCGCCGAGCCGGTCATGGCGGCCTGGATTCTGGTCCGGGGGAGTGAAGGAGGGCCGCCACGCTGGTGTGGCGGCCCTCATTCCTACGTTTCCGCAGATAGAAACGCTTCTGCACCTGTGGTGCCCGGTGGGGCGGGTGGGACTCGAACCCACGGCCGACGGATTATGAGTCCTTTTCGGTCTTCCGATCCGTCCCGGCTCTTGCCTCCTCCGCCGGCGAGGCCCTGCCGCGGCGCTGGACACGCGGTGAGATGGCCACGGCGCCGTCACCGCCCCCGCTCACTGGCCGAGGTCGGCCAACAGGTCGTCGAGTACCGCATCCTCCTCGATGCGCACGCCGAGGGACCACGGCGGGTGCCTGCGCGGCGGGTACCGAGCGAGGTGACACAGGATCAGGACCACGGGTTCGCCTGCGTCCGTCGACCAGTCGAGAGCGAGGGTGTGGGCCGAGAGCGAGACGGTGGAGGAGGGGGGCGTCCTTGAGGAGCCCGGCCGCGGCCCATGCCTCGCGACGCCACTCGGCTGCGGCAGCCCCGGTCGACATTCCTTGCGCCGGGCTGCTGCCAGGCCCCCTCGCAACGGGCAACACCCACCATCGAACATACTGGATCATGTATATTGATATATAGCCGCGTATACACATGGAGGCGCCCATGAGCCGCACCGTGATCGATCTCGACGACGAGGCACTGGAGGCCGCTGCCAAGGAACTCGGCACCACGACCAAGCGCGACACCATCAACACCGCCCTTCGGGAGGTCACCGCCCGCTACCGGCGACTGCGCGCTCTCGGAGAAGCCCGCGAACTGGTCGCGGAGGGCGCCCTCGACATGGATGTCCTCCTCCACAAGAGCAAGTACCGGCCCACCGGCGGGCCGGACGGTGTTCGCGATGCAGGAGCGGATGAGTGACCGTCGCCGACTACCTGATCGACACCTCCGCCGTCGCCCGCGTCCTCCTCGGCCGGACGACGGCCGAGTGGGACGACAGGATCGGCGCGGGGCTCGTCGCCCTGTGCGACATCACCGAACTGGAAGTCCTCTATTCCGCACGCTCGGCGGCGGACCGGGAACGTGTGAAGCGCACGCTGAACGCCCACTACACCTGGTGCCCCATGCCCGACGGCATCTACCGACGCGCACGCGTCATCCAGGAACTGCTCACCGTCAAGGGCGAGCATCGCAGTGCAGGCCCCGTCGACCTGCTGGTCGCCGCTGCGGCGGAGGAGGCGGGGCTGACGCTGCTCCACTACGACCGCGACTTCGAAACGATCGCCCGTGCGACCGGACAGCCAGTACGGATGATCGATCTCAAGGACTGATCGCACTCCATTCACAGCCCGTAGCGGTCGAGGATGCTCATCAGCTTCCGCCTGCGCTTCAGTTCCGTCCGCAGGCCGGTGAGATACGCGGTGAACGCCTCCTCGGTCCCCAGCGCGCGATGGCAGTCGCGAGCACCCAGCAGCAGCCGTGCCAGGTGCTCGTATGCGCGGTCGCCGGTCGGCTCCTTCAGCCGCTCGACCAGCCGCAGGTATACCGCGAGCGCCTCGGACGGACGCGTCCCGCGCGACAGGTCGGCGAGTCGCTCCCACTGCTGGTCGTCGGCCCGGCCGGCCGCCTCCCGCCAGGCGGCGTCCAGGTCGCCGTCGTCGAACAGTGCGTCGATCAGAACGGTCCCGCCGTACCAACCGCCGCGCTCACGGCGGGCGTCCTCTTCCAGGGCGGCCAGCGCGGATGCTCGCTCGTCCTCCCAGCACTCCGCCGCCCGGGCGGCAGCGCGCAGCTGCCGGTAGGCGGCCAGGGACCGCTCGACACGGAACCGGGCCCGGCGCATCCCGACCACATCCGCCGACCGCTCCGCCTTCACGTACCGGGCGCACACGTAGTCGGCCAGGCGGCCATCGATGTGCGTCTCGGCGGCGCAGTCCCGCAGTCCGCGCTCCGCCCAGGCCAGCGCCTCGTCTGCGCGGCCCGCCGATTCCAGCTCCTCAGCGATGTGCAGATGCGTGGCACCGGACGGGTCGAGGTCCTGTGCATACAGGGCGACCAGCGCGTCGACGTCACCCTCCGCCTTGACCAGACGTTCCATCAGATACCGCTCCGCCCAGCCGGACGGGCTGCGCCGCCGCGCCTCGGTCGCCAGCTGCCGCATGCGGGCCAGCCCGCTCGGCCCCAGCACCTCGGTGTAGTCGAGCGGATCCAGATCCGTCACCTCACTGTCATCGCCGAGTACGTGGCCGACCAGCCACTCGGCCAGCCGCTCCGGGTCGGTGCGCGCGGCTCCGCATGCTTCCAGATGGGCCGCGGCCACCGCGGCCGCGGCCTCCCCGACCACGCCGTCGGAGTCGTCGATCTCCCGATAGGCCTCCCCCAGCAGCCGGATCGCCTCCTCGGCCAGGCCGACCGCGTGCGCCGCTCGCCCGTCGGCGCTCAGGGCGCGCAGTGCGGCCGCCGCCTCTGCCACCTGCCGCGCATACCCGGGGGCCTCGGCGTACTCGACATATCCGTAGCGGGCGAAGGGGCGCGGATCGATCAGGGTCATGATCCGGTCCCGGAGCGTACCGAGGTCGGAGTGAGCGGCGGCGGCCCGCAACTCCAGTCGCCTGCGCAGCCGTCGGTCCTCGGCGATCTGCTCCCGCACCAGCGCCAGGAGTTCGTCACGTGACAGCGCCGTGAGCCACGCTTCCAGCCCGGAGGCGCGCGCCTGTGCAACTGCCCGCTGGTGCGGGATCGTCTTCGCCAGCCGCAGCAGGGTCAACCCCACGGCCACACAGTGCTTGCAGAAGTTGCCCTCCTGCCCGTAGGGGCAGTCACACCATCCCGAGAGCCCGTCGTCCCCGCCGAGGGTGAGCTCCACCTCGTAGACATCCGTACCGTGCACCACGGCGGTGACCGAGCCCTCCCCCACCTCCAGACCGCTCACCGCGTCCAGGTACCCCAGCCCCCGCTCGAACGACCGAGCCCCCGCAAGCGCCCGCAGATCGTCCTCGTCGAACCCCACCACTTTCCGTGCCACGCCCGCCATTCAACCGCGAGGCGGCAGGTGCGGAATGCGTTCCCCTGCCCCCCGTTCGGCCCCGGCCTCGATCTCGCCTGTGTGTTCCCGTTTCGCGGGTCAGACGGGTAGCCGCTGTCGAGCCCTCGCTCCAGCCGAGGGGGCAATCCCGAAGCCAATGGACACGGTCGCAGTACCGGTGAGCCGAGATCAGCGATACGCCGCGCCAAGAGCTGCGGCGCCCCGGCGTGCGGAAGAGGCGACAGAGAGCCGAGGCCTCGCTCGACACTTTCCCTCCACGGCACCGATCAGGTGATACGGCCGATTTCTCCTATGACTCGTATGTCGCCCGCACCGTGTCCCCTGTGTGTCCCCTGGATCTTGGTCTGAGGGAGTGAAGGAGGGCCGCCACGCTGGCGTGGCGGCCCTCCGTCATACGTTTCTGCAGGTAGAAACGCTTCTGCGCGTGCAGTGCCCGGTGGGGCGGGTGGGACTCGAACCCACGGCCGACGGATTATGAGTCCGCTGCTCTAACCGGCTGAGCTACCGCCCCATAACGGCGTGTCGCGTACATGTGTGCGCGCCGTCTGCCGCAGCATAGCCGCTCATACGATCTCCTGCTTCGGAAGACCGGCTTCCGCGCTGCTCATGACCTTGAGGACAACAGCGCAGGCACGGCGGTTCCCGCGGGCATGAAAAAGGACCCCCAAGGGGTCCTCTTCACCGCGCTCCCCCGACTGGACTCGAACCAGTAACCTGCCGGTTAACAGCCGGCTGCTCTGCCAATTGAGCTACGGAGGACCGAAGCTCCCCCGACTGGACTCGAACCAGTAACCTGCCGGTTAACAGCCGGCTGCTCTGCCAATTGAGCTACGGAGGATCGCCTCGACTGCATCGAACGTAGCTCCTTGGGTATTCGCCAGGGGGCGGGCGCTCGCTGCGACACATACATTAGCGCAAGCAGGGGGGTGCTCCGCCAATCGGTTCCCCTCGGCGCCCCACGTCGCACCGCAGTCCTGGACAAGGGAAGGGTGGCAGCCATGCGCTACCGGCTCACGTTCGTCGCCGGACTGGCCCTCGGTTACGTACTCGGCACGAGGGCCGGACGCGAGCGGTACGAGCAGTTGAAGAAGTCCGCTCAGCGGATCGCGCAGAACCCCGCCGTGCGCAACACCGCCGAGACCGCCGCCCAGCAGGGCCGGCAGTACGCGGGCAAGGCCTTCCACACGGTCGGCCACAAGGTCGGCGACCGGGTTCCCGAGAGCGTGGCCCAGCGCGTCAGGTCCCTGCGGGACCGGAGCCTGAACGGCACGCCCGAGGACGACTGGGGCACCAGCGACACGTAGGCGACGAGCATCCCCGCCGATGCTGCAAAATTCGGTGCATGGGGATAGTCGCCGGCTTGGACAGCGCACCGGACTTCACACGCATCGTGGTCTGTGACACGGACACCGGTGCCGTACTACGGCAGGGGTACGCCCCGCACCCGGTCGAGGGCCGGCCCAGCGACGTGGATCCGCAGGCGTGGCTGCTCTCCCTCGGCGAGGCGGCCGGCGGCGGGCTGCTGGAGGGCGTGCAGGCCATCGGCGTGTCGGCCCAGCAGAACGCGCTGATCCCGCTGGACGCGCAGGGCAGCACCGTGCGCCCGGCGATGGCCGGCGGGGACAAGCGGGCGCAGGTCGCGGCGGCCGACCTCGTCGACGCGCTCGGCGGCCGGGAGGCCTGGGCGCAGGCCGTGGGGTGCGTGCCCTCCGCCGCGCAGCCGGTCACCAAGCTGCGCTGGCTCGCCAAGAACGAGCCGGAGAACGCCCGCAGGACCGCCGTACTGCTCCAGGCGCACGACTGGCTGGTCTGGCAGCTGCTGGGCCGGCCGGTGCGCAGGACCACCGACCGCGGTGGCGCCTCCGGGACCGGGTACTGGTCGGCCGCCACCGGCGCGTACCGGCCGGATCTGGTCGAGCTGGCGCTCGGGCACCAGGCGATGCTGCCGGAGGTGATCGGCCCGTCGGACGCGGCCGGTACGACTCCGGAGGGGCTGCTGATCTCCGCCGGGACCGGGGAGACCATGGCCGCCGCGTTCGGGCTCGGGATCGGGCTGGGGGACGCCGTCGTCTCGCTCGGGGCGTCCGGGTCCGTGATGGCCGTGCATCCCGAGGCGCTCGCCGACCAGTCCGGGATGATCACCTCGCTCGCCGACGCCACCGGCATGCACCTGCCGGTCGTCACCACCCTCAACGCCGTACGGACCCTGCGCGGGACCGCCGAACTCCTCGGGCTGCCGGACCTGGAGAGCCTGTCGGAGCTGGCGATGAAGTCCACGCCGGGGGCCCACGGGCTGGTGCTGCTGCCCTACCTGGAGGGCGAGCGGACGCCGAACCTGCCGCACACCGCGGGGACCCTCGCGGGGCTCAGGCGGGAGTCGATGAAGCCCGAGCATCTGGCGCGGGCCGCGTTCGAGGGCATGCTGTGCGGGCTCGGCGACGCGCTGGACGTGCTGCGCGGGCGGGGCGTGGACGTGCGGCGGATCTTCCTGCTGGGCCCGGCCGCCGAGCTGCCCGCCGTGCAGGCCTCGGCGCCCTCGCTGTTCGGCGCGCAGGTCGTCGTGCCGCAGCCGGCCGACTACGCGGCGATCGGCGCGGCCCGGCAGGCGGCCTGGGCGCTCGGCGTGTCGCAGGGCGCCCTCGACCCGCGCACCCCGCCGGCCTGGCAGGGCGCGGCGGCGCAGGTGCTGGAGCCGGGCGACGAGCTGGCCGTGGGGCAGGCGGTACGGCAGCAGTTCACGGCGGTACGCGAACAGACCCACCCGGGCGCGTTCCACGCCTGACCCCGGCACGGGCGGCCGTCCCGTACCGCCGACGGCTCGATGCGGCCCGTCCTCCGGTTAATCGGTTGAGGTAACGCGGGTGGAGTGTCGGACGATAGGGGCCAAGGACACCTCACCAGCTCCCGCCCGCCGACCTCCGGAAGACCCAGCGTGCTCATACGACTCCTGCGGGCCTATCTCAGGCCCTACAGAAAGCCCATCGCCCTCCTGGTACTGCTGCAGTTCCTGCAGACCTGCGCCACCCTCTACCTGCCCACGCTGAACGCGCACATCATCGACAACGGTGTCGTGAAGGGTGACACGGATTACATCCTCTCCTTCGGCGCCCTGATGATCGGTATCTCGCTGGCGCAGGTCGTGTGCAACATCGGTGCCGTGTACTTCGGTGCGCGGACCGCCTCAGCGCTCGGCCGGGACGTGCGCGGCGCCGTCTTCGACCGGGTGCAGTCCTTCTCCGCGCGTGAGGTGGGTCACTTCGGCGCGCCCTCGCTCATCACCCGTACGACGAACGACGTACAGCAGATCCAGATGCTGGTCCTGATGTCGTTCACCCTGATGGTGTCGGCGCCCATCATGTGCGTGGGCGGCATCGTGCTGGCGCTCGGCCTGGACGTGCCGCTGTCCGGGGTGCTGGTCGCGGTGGTGCCGGTGCTGGCGCTCTGCGTCACCCTCATCGTGCGCCGGCTGCGGCCGCTGTTCCGGTCGATGCAGGTGCGCCTGGACACCGTGAACCGGGTGCTGCGCGAGCAGATCACCGGCAACCGCGTCATCCGCGCCTTCGTGCGGGACGGTTACGAGCAGGAGCGGTTCGGGAAGGCCAACGGCGACCTGACCGACATGCAGCTGGCCACCGGGCGGATGCTCGCGCTGATGTTCCCGATGGTCATGACGGTGGTGAACCTGTCGTCCATCGCGGTGGTGTGGTTCGGCGCCCACCGCATCGACAGCGGCGGGATGCAGATCGGCGACCTGACCGCGTTCCTCGCCTATCTGATGCAGATCGTCATGTCCGTGATGATGGCCACCTTCATGTTCATGATGGTGCCGCGCGCGGAGGTGTGCGCCGAGCGCGTCGAGGAGGTCCTCGGCACCGACTCCAGCGTGGTCCCGCCGGCCGCGCCCGTCACCGAGCTGCGCGCGCACGGCCATCTGGAGCTCCGGGGCGCGGGCTTCCGCTATCCGGGCGCCGAGGAGCCGGTGCTGAAGGCCGTCGACCTGGTGGCCCGCCCGGGCGAGGTGACCGCCGTGATCGGCTCGACCGGCAGCGGCAAGTCCACGCTGCTCGGGCTGGTCCCGCGGCTGTTCGACGCCACCGAGGGTGAAGTCCTGGTCGACGGCGTGCGGGTGGACGAGGTCGACCCGAAGCTGCTCGCCCGGACGGTCGGACTGGTGCCGCAGAAGCCGTACCTGTTCGCGGGCACGGTCGCCACCAATCTGCGGTACGGCAATCCGGACGCGACCGACGAGGAACTGTGGCACGCGCTGGAGGTGGCGCAGGCCAAGGACTTCGTGCGGAAACTGGAGGGCGGGCTGGACGCGCCGATCGCGCAGGGCGGCACCAACGTCTCCGGCGGTCAGCGGCAGCGGCTCGCCATCGCCCGCACCCTGGTGCAGCGGCCGGAGATCTACCTCTTCGACGACTCCTTCTCCGCGCTCGACTACGCCACCGACGCCGCCCTGCGCGCCGCGCTCGCCCGGGAGACCGCCGAGGCGACCGTCGTCATCGTCGCCCAGCGGGTGGCGACCATCCGCGACGCCGACCGGATCATCGTGCTGGACGAGGGCCGGGTCGTCGGCTCCGGCCGGCACCGGGAACTGATGGCGGCCAACGAGACCTACCGGGAGATCGTGCTCTCCCAGCTGACGGAAGCGGAGGCTGCCTGATGGCCGGGCCCATGGGACGCATGATGGCCGGGGGCGGCCCCGACCAGCGCTCGATGGACTTCAAGGGGTCGGGCAAACGGCTCCTGTCCCACTTCAGACCCGAACGGTTCACCATCTACGGCCTGCTGCTCTGCGTGGTCGTCAGCGTGACCCTGAACGTGATCGGCCCGAAGATCCTGGGCCGGGCCACCGACCTGGTCTTCTCCGGCATCATCGGCCGGCGGATGCCCGCCGGGGCCACCAAGCAGCAGGTCCTCGAACAGATGCGGGCCCATGGCCAGGGCCGGATCGCGGACATGCTGCAGGGCACCGACTTCACGCCCGGCAAGGGCATCGACTTCGGCGCCGTCGGCACCGTCCTGCTGCTCGCGCTGTGCACGTTCCTGGTCGCCGGCCTGCTGATGGCGGTGGCGACCCGGCTGGTCAACCGGTCCGTGAACCGCACCATGCTGCGGCTGCGCGGCGCCGTGCAGACGAAGCTGTCGCGGCTGCCGCTGTCGTACTTCGACCAGCGCCAGCGCGGCGAGGTGCTGAGCCGGGCCACCAACGACATCGACAACATCGGGCAGACGCTCCAGCAGTCGATGGGCCAGCTGATCAACTCGGTGCTGAGCATCATCGGCGTGCTCGCGATGATGTTCTACGTCTCCTGGATCCTGGCGCTGGTCGCGCTGGTCACCGTGCCGCTGTCGTTCCTGGTGGCGACCCGCGTCGGCAAGCGGTCGCAGCCGCACTTCGTGCAGCAGTGGCGCTCCACCGGCAAGCTGAACGCCCACGTCGAGGAGATGTACACCGGGCACGCCCTGGTGAAGGTGTTCGGCCGGCAGGAGGAGTCGGCGAAGCAGTTCGCGGAGCAGAACGAGGCGCTGTACCAGGCCGCGTTCAAGGCCCAGTTCAACAGCGGCGTCATGCAGCCGCTGATGATGTTCGTGTCGAACCTGAACTACGTGCTGGTCGCGGTCGTCGGCGGCCTGCGGGTGGCGTCCGGCGCGCTGTCCATCGGTGACGTGCAGGCGTTCATCCAGTACTCGCGCCAGTTCTCCATGCCGCTGACGCAGGTCGCGTCGATGGCGAACCTGGTGCAGTCCGGTGTCGCCTCGGCCGAGCGGGTCTTCGAACTCCTGGACGCGGAGGAGCAGGAGGCGGACCCGGTGCCGGGCGAGCGGCCGGCCGAGCTGCGCGGGCGGGTGTGCCTGGAGCACGTGTCGTTCCGGTACGAGCCGGAGAAGCCGCTGATCGAGGACCTGTCGCTGACCGTGGAACCCGGTCACACGGTGGCCATCGTGGGCCCCACCGGCGCGGGCAAGACCACGCTGGTCAACCTGCTGATGCGGTTCTACGACGTCACCGGCGGCCGGATCACCCTCGACGGGGTGGACATCCGGAGGATGACGCGCGACGAACTGCGGTCCGGGATCGGCATGGTGCTGCAGGACACCTGGCTGTTCGGCGGCACCATCGCGGAGAACATCGCCTACGGCACCTCCCGGGAGGTCACCCGCGGGGAGATCGAGGAGGCCGCGCGGGCCGCGCACGCCGACCGGTTCATCCGCACCCTGCCCGACGGGTACGACACCGTCATCGACGACGAGGGGACGGGGGTCAGCGCCGGTGAGAAGCAGCTCATCACCATCGCGCGGGCGTTCCTGTCCGACCCGGTGATCCTGGTGCTGGACGAGGCGACGAGTTCCGTCGACACCCGTACCGAGGTGCTGATCCAGAAGGCGATGGCGAAGCTGGCGGCCGGACGTACCTCGTTCGTGATCGCGCACCGGCTGTCGACCATCCGGGACGCCGACACGATCCTCGTCATGGAGAACGGGTCGATCGTCGAACAGGGCGCGCACGCCGAGCTGCTGGCGGCCGACGGCGCGTACGCCCGGCTGTACAAGGCCCAGTTCACGCAAGCCGTGGCCGAGGTGGACTAGGCACCAGGGGGACCGCCGGCCGGCGGTCCCCCTCTTTTCCGGTCTTCTCAGTCCAGGTAGCCCCTGAGCTGATCCGCGAACGCGTGGTCCCGGAGCTTGTTGAGGGTCTTGGACTCGATCTGCCGTATCCGCTCCCGGGTCACCCCGAACAGCCGGCCTATCTCCTCCAGCGTGCGGGGCCGGCCGTCGATGAGCCCGTAACGGAGCTGTACGACCTTCCGCTCGCGCTCGCCGAGCGTCGACAGCACCGCCTCCAGGTGCTGGCGCAGCAGCAGGAACGCGGCCGACTCGACGGGGCTGGCGGCGTCCCCGTCCTCGATCAGGTCGCCGAGGGCCACGTCGTCCTCCTCGCCGACCGGGGCGTGCAGCGAGACCGGTTCCTGGGCGAGGCGCAGCACCTCCGAGACCCGCTCGGGCGGCAGGTCGAGGTGCGCGGCGACCTCCGCGGGCGTCGGCTCGTAGCCCCGTTCCTGCAGCATGCGCCGCTGCACCCGGACGACCCGGTTGATCAGCTCGACGACGTGCACCGGGACGCGGATGGTGCGGGCCTGGTCGGCCAGGGCCCGGGACATGGCCTGGCGGATCCACCAGGTGGCGTAGGTGGAGAACTTGTAGCCGCGGGCGTAGTCGAACTTCTCCACCGCGCGGATCAGACCGAGGTTGCCCTCCTGCACCAGGTCGAGCATGGTCAGGCCGCGGCCGACGTAGCGTTTGGCGACGGAGACGACGAGCCGCAGATTGGCCTCGATGAGCCGCCGCTTGGCCATCCGCCCCATGACCACGAGCCGGTCCAGATCGAGGGCCAACTCGCTGTCCAGGTCAGGGGTGTTGCTCAGCTTCTCCTCGGCGAACAGGCCGGCCTCGACGCGGCGGGCGAGTTCGACCTCCTCGGCGGCGGTGAGCAGCGGGATGCGGCCGATCTCGCGCAGGTACTGGCGGAACAGGTCGGCCGAGGGGCCGGCGGTCTCGGTCCGCGCCGACACGGCCGCCTCGACGGGTTCGGCGGTCTCCTCGGGCTCGTCCACGAGCGCTTCCGCCGGCGGTTCGGCCGGCTCGGCGGGCCCGTTCTCCGGGTGGAGGACGGGGCGGCTCTGCGGGGGCACGGCCATGAGGACGTCCGGCTCGGCGTCCGGGTCGTCCGCGGTGGTACCGGTGGCGCTGTCGGTCTGGGTGAGGGTCTGGGTCTGCACGGGGGCGACCTCCAGGATGATCGCTGCCGTCGGCTGCGGCAGCGGCACTTCGGAAGCGGAGAGTCGACGGCCTGCGCTCCGAGGACTCGGGCACCGGACCCAGTGTGGGGGAAGACACATCCCCGCCACGAGGGGCGTGCGGTGACTTTTTGCGTCCGGTCCGTCACCGGTCGGTTACCCGGTTCGCCGGACTATGCGCTCGGCAACTGCGGGCCTTTGGGTACCGGAGGGGGGCAGGGCGGTGCAGGCCCCTACAGCGCCTCCGCGCCCCGCTCGCGGAGTGCCTGGTCGTACTGCTGGAGGACCCACAGCTCGTTCTGTACGGCGGCCAGTCGGGCGGGGTCGCCGCCGCCCGCGAGGCGCGTCATCTGGGACTGGATGTCGTGGATGCGGCGTTCCACCGCGCGGCGGCGGATCTGGACCAGGACCGTGCCGGCGTAGACCTCGTCGACCGTGCGGCGCAGGATCGGCTCGACCGCCAGTTCGGTGACCATCGCGCGCACGGTGTCGTCGGGCGCTGCCTCGCGGACCCGGACCAGGTACTCCTGCGGGTCGGGTACGCCGTACTCGGCGCCGCCCGCCTCGGCGATCGCCTGGCGCACGGCCGCGTACGGCGGCGCGGTGAACTCGTCCACGCCGTAGGCGTCGAAGGCCGGGGAGACCAGTTCGGGGCGCTGCAGGGCGAGTTTGAGCAGTTCCCGCTCGGCGGCGTAGACCGGGTTGCGCAGGGTGAGCGCCGGGCCGCTGCTGACCGGGCGGGACGCGGGCGCCGCCCACTGCCGGTCGGCCGGGCGCGTCCGGTCCTGCTGCGCGGAGCCCTTGCCCTCCCTCGCCCAGCGGGCCAGCTGGGCCACCCGCCGGACCACGAACTGGGTGTCGAGGATGCCGAGCATGCCGGCGAGTTCGACCGCGACCTCGTGCTGGGCGCCGCTGTTCTTGATGCGGGCGACGACGGGCGCCGCCTCGTCCAGCGCGGCGGCCCGGCCGGCCGGGGTGTCCAGGTCGTAGCGGCTGACGATGTGGCGGAGCGCGAACTCGAAGAGGGGGGTGCGGGGTTCGACCAGGTCCGCCACCGCCTCGTCGCCCTTGGCCAGCCGCAGCTCGCAGGGGTCCATGCCGTCCGGCGCGATCGCGATGTACGTCTCGGCGGCGAACTTCTGGTCGTCCTCGAAGGCGCGCAGGGCCGCCTTCTGGCCGGCGGCGTCGCCGTCGAAGGTGAAGATGACGCGCGCGCTGCCGTTGTCCATCAGCAGCCGGCGCAGGATCTTGATGTGCTCGCCGCCGAAGGCCGTACCGCAGGTGGCGATGGCCGTCGTCACCCCGGCGAGGTGGCAGGCCATGACGTCGGTGTAGCCCTCGACGACGACGGCGCGGCTGGTCTTGGCGATCTCCTTCTTCGCGAGGTCGATGCCGTACAGCACCTGGCTCTTGCGGTAGATCGCCGTCTCGGGCGTGTTCAGGTACTTCGGGCCGTTGTCCGCCTCGTACAGCTTGCGGGCGCCGAAGCCGACGACCTCGCCGCTGATGTCCCGGATCGGCCACATGAGCCGGCCCCGGAAGCGGTCGATGGGGCCGCGCCGGCCCTCCTGGGCCAGACCGGACAGGAGCAGTTCCTTGTCGGTGAAGCCCTTGCCGCGCAGATAGCGGGTGAGGTGGTCCCAGCCCTGGGGGCTGTAGCCGACGCCGAAGTGCTCGGCGGCGGCCTGGTCGAAGCCGCGCTCGGCGAGGAAGACCCGGCCGGTCTCGGCCTCGGGGCTGGTGGCGAGCTGCTCGGCGTACCACTGCGCGGCGATCTTGTGGGCCTCGACCAGGCGGATGCGCTCGCCGCGCTGGTGGGCCGGGTTGTACCCGCCCTCCTCGTAGCGCAGCGTGATGCCGGCCTGGGCCGCCAGCCGCTCCACCGCCTCCGAGAAGGACAGGTGGTCCACCTTCATCACGAAGGTGATGGTGTCGCCGCCCTCCTGGCAGCCGAAGCAGTGGAAGAGTCCCTTGCTCGGGCTGACCTGGAAGGACGGCGACTTCTCGTCATGGAACGGGCACAGGCCCTTGAGGTTGCCGCCGCCCGCGTTGCGCAGCTGGAGGTACTCGGAGACCACGGCGTCGATCGGGACCGCGTCCCGTACCGCCTTCACGTCCTCGTCGTTGATCCGTCCTGCCACGAGGTGATTCTACGGGGCACCGCCGACACACCCGGGGTGCGCTGACACACCCTGTGCTCAGGAAGCGAGGCTGTCCAGAGGCACGTGCGGGTCGCCCAGGGCGTCCAGGTCCACCGGCGCCGCGGACCGGATGAGTTTCTGGATCGGCTCTGTGACATCCCACACGTTCACGTTCATCCCGGCCAGGACCCGGCCCTCCTTCACCCAGAAGGCGATGAACTCCCGCTTCCCGGCGTCGCCCCGGATCACCACCTGGTCGTACGACCCGGCGGGCGCCCAGCCGCTGTACTCCATGCCGAGGTCGTACTGGTCGGTGAAGAAGTAGGGCACGCGGTCGTACGTCACCTCCTGGCCGAGCATCGCGCGCGCGGCGGCCGGTCCGCCGTTCAGGGCGTTGGCCCAGTGCTCGACCCGCACCCGGGTGCCGGACCCGACGAGCGGGGAGTTCGCCGCGTCACCGGCCGCGTAGATGTCCGGGTCGGACGTGCGCAGCCGCTCGTCGACGACGATGCCGCCGCCCTGCGCCCGGTCGGCGATTTCAAGGCCCGCCGCCTCCGCGAGGCCGACGCGGGGGGCCGCGCCGATCGCGGCGAGGACGCCGTGCGCCGGGTGCTCCTCGCCGTCGTCGGTGCGCACGGCGAGGACCATGCCGTCCTGCCCGACGATCTCGGTGAGCCGGCGCCCGAAGTGGAAGCGGACGCCGTGCTCGCGGTGCAGCTCGGCGAAGACCTCGCCCAGCTCGGGGCCGAGCGCGCCGTGCAGCGGGGTCGGCGACGGCTCGATCACGGTGACCTCGGCGCCGTACTCGCGGGCCGCCGCCGCGACCTCCAGGCCGATCCAGCCGGCGCCCGCGATCACGAGGTGCCCGTTGTCCCGGCCGAGCGAGCCGAGCACGCCCTTGAGCCGCTCGGCGTGCGCGAGCCGGCGCAGGTGGTGCACGCCGGCCAGGTCGGTGCCGGGGATGTCCAGGCGGCGCGGCTCGGCGCCGGTGACCAGGAGCAGTTTGTCGTAGCGGACCAGGGTGCCGTCGTCGCCGAAGCGGACCGTCTTCGCGCTGCGGTCGATGCGGTCGACGAACTGGCCGAGGTGCAGCTCGATGTCGTTGCGCGCGTACCAGGCCGGCTCGTGCACGAAGACGCTGTCGCGCTCGGCCTTGCCGAGCAGGTAGCCCTTGGACAGCGGCGGACGCTCGTAGGGGTGGTCGCGCTCGTCACTGATCAGTATCACCCGGCCGGTGAAGCCCTCCGCCCGGAACGTCTCGGCCGCCTTCGCGCCGGCGAGTCCGCCCCCGACGATGACGAATGTCTGATCCGCGTCGACCACTTGATGCCTCCTCGTAAGGGTGCCGCCACATGCGAGCGTCCCGCACCGGGCGTGCTGCGGGAAGGGGGAGTGACCCGATCAGGCCACGGACGACATGTTCCTTTCACATATGCCCCGTCAGTCTCGCGTGGAGCGAGCGTGCGGAGGCGTCCGTGAGGGAGGCGATCTGGTCGACGATCACCCGCTTGCGCGCGTGGTCGTCGTCTGCCCCGTCGAACAGTGCCCGAAACTGCGGGTCGAGGCCGTCCGGCGCGCGGGCGGTGAGCGCCTCGGCCAGCTCGGCCACGACGACCCGCTGATCGGCGCGCAGCCGCTCCTGCTCGGCGCGCTGCATCACATACCGGTCGGCGACCGCCTTGAGCACCGCGCACTCCATCCGCGTCTCGCGGGGTACGACCAGCTCGGCGCCGTAGCGGGTGAGCCGGCCGGAGCCGTACGCGGCGCGGGTGGCGCCCTCGGCGGCCAGGCAGAACCGGCCGATGAGCTGGCTGGTGGCGTCCTTCAGGCGGGCCTGGGCGACCGCCGTGCCGTCGTAGCCGTGCGGCCACCACTCCTCGTCCTGGAGCCGGTCGAGGGCGGCGGCCAGCTCGGCCGGGTCGGTGTCCGCCGGGGCGTACCGGCCGACGGCCACCTCGAACACCGCCTGCCGCTCCGGCTCGGCGTGCAGGCAGTTGGGGTCGATGTGCCCGGCGTGCAGCCCGTCCTCCACGTCGTGCACCGAGTACGCCACGTCGTCGGACCAGTCCATGACCTGGGCCTCGAAGCAGGTGCGGATGCCGGGGGCGTGGGCGCGGACCCAGTCGAACACCGGGCGGTCGTCCTCGTAGACGCCGAACTTCCGCGACGCCGGGTCGGTGGGGTGGGCGCCGCGCGGCCAGGGGTACTTGGTGGCGGCGTCGAGGGCGGCCCGGGTGAGGTTGAGGCCGACGGACCGTTTCTCGGTGAACCGCTTCGGCTCGATGCGGGTCAGGATCCGCAGCGACTGGGCGTTGCCCTCGAAACCTCCGCAGTCGTCCGCGAAGGCGTTCAGCGCCTGTTCGCCGTTGTGCCCGAAGGGCGGGTGGCCGAGGTCGTGGGCCAGACAGGCGGCCTCCACCAGATCCGGGTCGCAGCCGAGGGCCGCGCCCAGCTCCCGGCCGACCTGCGCGCATTCGAGCGAGTGGGTGAGGCGGGTGCGGGGGCTGGCGTCCCACACCCGGCTGCGGGCTTCCGGGGTGACGACCTGGGTCTTTCCGGCGAGGCGGCGCAGGGCGGCCGAGTGGAGGATGCGGGCGCGGTCGCGCTGGAAGGCGGTGCGGCCGGGGCGTTTGTCGGGCTCGGGGGCGTAACGCTCCGCTGAGGTGGGGTCGTACGCTGCGTCGGGTGCGCCTTCCATAGCTCGACAGTAAGCCCACTCGTCTGCCGGGTTCTGTTGTCGGGCGGGTGCGGGTGCGTCGCGGTTCCCGCGCCCACGCGGCGGAGCCGCATGTCGACACAGCCCCGCGCCCCTCAGCCGGTACTGCCCCGCGCCTCTTTCACGCTGAAGCCAGTTCCGCCTGCCCCATCGCCCTCGCCTCGTCGTACCGGTGCAGGACCAGACGCGCCATCGCCGGGTGCGTCCCCAGCGGGGCCGACGCCGTCCACGGCGCCGCGTCCGCGCACTGCGTCGCGAAGCGGCCCGGTGCCGTGAAGTACGAGGCGACCGCCACCCGGTGCCGGCCGCGCGCCGTCAGGGCCCGTACGGCCGTGGGGACGGCCGGGGTCGCCGCCGAGGCGTAGGCCGGGACGACCGGCACGCCCAGGCGGTCGGCGAGGAGGCGGGCGGTGCGGCGGGTGTCGGTGGCCGAGTCGGGGTCGCGGGAGCCCGCCGCCGCCAGGACCACCGCGCTCGCGCGCCGGGTCGCGGCGTCCATGGCCGTCGGCCAGCCCGCCTCCACCAGGCGGTCGTACAGGGCCTCGGCCAGCAGCGGGTGGGGGCCGAGCGGGGCGGCCCGGCGGGTGCGGGCCGGGGCGGCGGCGGCCAGCTCGGGGATGTCCCGCTTGACGTGGTAGCCGCGGGACAGCAGCAGCGGGACGAGGACGGCGGAGGTGTCGCCGAGGGCGGCGAGGGTGTCCGGGAGCAGCGGCTCGTTCAGCTCGATGTGGCCCAGGCGGACGGGGACGGCGGGCCGCAGTTCGCGCACCCGCTCCGCAAGGGCCTGCACGGTCTCGAGGGCGCGGGGGTCACGGCTGCCGTGGGCGACCAGGACCAGGGCCGGGGCCGGGCGGCGCCGGCCGAGCGGGGACAGCAGGCGCAGCCGGCCGGTGACCTGGCTGCTGATGCTGTCCATGAGGTGGGCCGTGCTGTCGAGGTGGGCGCGGGGCTCGGAGCGGGGAGGATGCGACGCCGTCATGACAGGATCCTGACGGCGTGAGGTTGCGGGGCCGTTGCCGGGCGGTGACGGGCGTTTTCCGCTGCTTCACGTCGTACGGACGCTCGATGTGAGGCGAACCGGACGGGGGCGGACGGCGTCTTTCCCGGGCGACAGCAGATCTTGGGGGGCCGGATGAGGATCCGTCGACCGCGGCTGCCGCGCACCCGCACGGGGCAGCGGCGGCTGGTGCAGGCCGTGATGGCCGGGTGTGTGCTGGCGCTGCTGCCGGCGACCTGGCTGTTCCTGTCCACGGACGGCCGGCTGCGCACGGCGGCGGACGTCCCGCGGGCGCCCGTGGCGGTGGTGTTCGGCGCGGGGCTGTGGCACGGGGAGCCGTCGCCGTACCTGGCGCACCGGCTGGACGCGGCGGCGCGGCTGTACCGGCAGGGGCGGGTGCAGGTCCTGCTGGTCACCGGGGACAACAGCCGCAAGGACTACGACGAGCCGGACGCCATGCGCGCCTACCTGACGCGGCACGGGGTGCCCGGCGACCGGATCGTCCGGGACTACGCCGGGTTCGACACCTGGGACTCCTGTGTGCGGGCCAGGAAGATCTTCGGGGTGGACCGGGCCGTGCTGGTCAGCCAGGGTTTCCACATCCGGCGCGCGGTGACGCTGTGCGAGGCTGCGGGGATCGACTCGTACGGCGTCGGGGTCGCCGAAAAACACGACGTGACCTGGTACTACGGCGGGACACGCGAGGTGTTCGCGGCGGGCAAGGCGCTGCTGGACGCGGTGTTCCACCCGGATCCGACGTTCCTCGGACCGCGGGAGACCGGGGTCGCCAGGGCGCTGGCGGGAGCACGGGGCTGAGCGTGGAGATCACGGACCTGACGCCCGCCGAGCGCCGCGTGTGGGAGGCCTTCCCGCTCGGCGAGGGCATCGACTTCCGGGAGGGCGAGGACGAGGACGCCGCGGACGGCGCCGCGTGGGGGCCCGGGCGCACGCTGCGGGCCCGGGTGCTGCGGGAGCTGCTGCTGGGCGGCCCGGTGCGGGAGGGACGCGTCGCCGGGCTGAAGGTGACGGGCGCGCGGATCACCGGCCGGCTGGACCTGACGTACGGCACGGTCGGCCATCCGGTCCGGCTGCGCCACTGCCACTTCGAGCAGGCGCCCGATCTGTACGGGGCGCGGATGGTCGCCCTGGTCCTGAGCGACTCGGTGCTGCCGGGGCTGACCGCGGGGAATCTCCGGGCCGAAGGGGTCGTACGGCTCACCTGCTGCCGGATCCCGGGGCCGGTGCGGCTGCAGGGGGCGAAGCTGGCCGGGGCGCTCTTCGCGAACGGCGCGCACCTGGGCACGCCCGGCGAGGTGCCCGAGGAGGCCGTGCTCCAGCTCGGCCACGCCGAGGTGGGCGCGGACGTGTGGGCCCGGGGGCTGGTCGCGCACGGCGAGGTGCACCTGAACGGCGCGGTCGTCCGCAACCAGGTCAACCTCAACGACGCGGAGCTGAACGCCCCCGGGAGGACCGCGCTGCACGCCGAGGTCCTGACGGTCGGCACCGACCTGCACGCCATGCGGCTGCGCGCCCGGGGCCGGGTCAACCTGAGCGGCGCCCGGATACCCCGCCAGCTCAACCTGGCGTACGCCCGGCTGTCCAACCCGGGCGGCCCGGCCCTGCGCGCCAGCAGCAGCGCCATCGGCGAGCTGTGGCTGCGGGAGGCCGCGCCCGTCGAGGGGGACGTCAACCTGCGCCGGGCCCAGCTCGACCTGCTGCACGTGCCGCCCGAGGTGTGGCCCGGGCGGGTGCAGCTCGACGGGCTCGGCTACCGCATGCTGACCCCGCACCTGCCCGCCGAGCGGCGTCTTCCGCTGCTGGAACGCGACCGGGACGGCTACCTTCCGCACCCCTACGAGCAGCTCGCCACGGCGTACCGCACCGTCGGCGACGACGCGGCCGCGCGCACCGTGCAGCTGGCCAAGCTGCGCCGGCACCGCCGCACCCTGCCGCCGTACGCCCGGCTGTGGGGCCTGCTGCAGGACGCGGCCGTCGGCTACGGCTTCCGGCCGATGCGGGCGGCGCTCTGGCTGCTGCTCCTGCTGTGCGCCGGCACGCTCGCCTTCGCCCTGCACCGTCCGCCCGCGCTGAAGCCGTCGGAGGCGCCCGGGTTCAACCCGCTCTTCTACACCCTCGACCTGCTGCTGCCGATCATCGACTTCGGCCAGGAGGGGGCGTACGCGCCGCGGGGCTGGTACCAGTGGCTGTCGTACCTGCTGATCGTCACCGGCTGGGTGCTGGCCACGACGATCGCGGCGGGCGTCAGCCGCTCCCTGAGCCGCCAGTAGGGACCTCACGGCGCCCCCGGCCGGGCGGGGAGGCCGCCGTGCCGGGCGTGTAACCGAAAGGCGGGCGGTGCCGTAACACGTCCGACGCACGCTGGCGGCATGGAGACCATCGCCGCGACGCCGACCCACTGCCCGTACTGCGCCCTGCAGTGCGGGATGAACGTCACGCCCCTGCCGCAGGGCGGCGCCGAGGTCTCGGAGCGGGCGGACTTCCCGGTGAACCGGGGCGCGCTGTGCGGCAAGGGCCGTACGGCGGCCCAGGTGCTGTCGCCCGCGGTGCGGCTGACCTCGCCGCTGGTGCGTTCCGGCGGCCGGCTGGTCGAGGCGGGCTGGGCGGAGGCGCTGGACCGGATCGCCGAGCGGCTCGGGGGGATACGCGAGGAGCACGGCGCGGACGCGCTGGGCGTGTTCGGCGGGGGCGGGCTGACGAACGAGAAGGCGTACGCGCTCGGCAAGTTCGCGCGGGTGGTGCTGGGCACCTCGCAGATCGACTACAACGGCCGGTTCTGCATGTCGTCGGCCGCGGCGGCCGGCACCAGGGCGTTCGGTCTCGACCGGGGCCTGCCCTTCCCGCTGGAGGACATCCCGAGGACGGGCTGCGTGATCCTCGTCGGCTCCAATCTCGCCGAGACCATGCCGCCGTCGCTCCGGTTCTTCACGGAACTGCGGGAGAACGGCGGCACGTTGATCGTCGTCGATCCGCGCCGGACGCGCACGGCAGAGCAGGCGGACCTGCACCTGGCCCCCCGCCCCGGCACCGATCTCGCCCTGGCGCTGGGCCTGCTGCACCTGGTGGTGGCCGAGGGACGGACGGACGAGGCGTACATCCGGGAGCGGACCAGCGGCTGGGAGCAGGCGCGGGCCGCGGCGATGGCGCACTGGCCGGAGCACGTGGAGCGGATCACGGGGGTGTCCGTCCCGCAACTCCGTGAGGCGGTAAGGATGTTCTGCGAGCCGGAGAACGCGATGGTGCTGACCGCGCGCGGGCCGGAGCAGCAGTCCAAGGGCACGGACACGGTGGGTGCGTGGATCAACCTGTGCCTGGCGACGGGGCGGGCGGGCCGCCGGCTGTCCGGGTACGGCTGCCTGACCGGTCAGGGCAACGGGCAGGGCGGGCGTGAACACGGCCAGAAGGCCGACCAGTTGCCCGGCTACCGCAAACTGGACGACCCCGAGGCGCGGGCGCACGTGGCCGGCGTGTGGGGGGTCGACCCGGACGCCCTCCCCGGCCCGGGACGCAGCGCCTACGAGCTCCTCGACGCCCTCGGCACCGAGATCCGGGCGCTGCTGCTGATGGGTTCCAACCCGGTGGTGTCGGCGCCGCGCGCGGCACACATCGAGGAGCGCATCAGGTCGCTGGACTTCCTCGCCGTCTGCGACGTGGTGCTGTCGGAGACGGCCGAGCTGGCGGACGTGGTGCTGCCGGTCACCCAGTGGGCGGAGGAGACGGGCACGACGACCAGCCTGGAGGGCAGGGTCCTGCTGCGCCGCCGGGCGGTCACCGCGCCGCCCGGCGTCCGCAGCGACCTGTACGTGCTGCGGGAGCTGGCGGCCCGGCTGGGGGTGGAGAAGGGCTTCCCGGCCGACCCGGAGGAGGTCTTCGAGGAGCTGCGCCGGGCGAGCGCGGGCGGCCCGGCGGACTACTCGGGGATCACCTACCGGCGGCTGGCCGAGGACAACGGGGTGTTCTGGCCGTGCCCGTCCGACGACGAGGCGGCCCATCCGGGCACCCCGCGCCTGTTCCTGGACCGGTTCGCCACGCCGGACGGCCGGGCCCGGTTCGTGCCGGTGGCCCACCGCCCGACGGCGGAGGAACCTGACGCCGAGTACCCGCTGCTGCTGACCACCGGCCGGGTGGTGGCGCAGTACCAGTCGGGCGCCCAGACCCGGCGCGTGGCGGACCTGAACGCCGCCGCGCCGGGCCCCTTCGTGGAGCTGCACCCGCGCCTCGCGGCCCGGATCGGAGCGGCGGAGGGCGACCCGGTGGCGGTGGTCTCCCGGCGGGGCCGGGCCGTGGCGCCGGCGAGGATCACGACCGCGATCCGCCCGGACACCGTCTTCATGCCCTTCCACTGGCCGGGCGAGGGCCGCGCGAACACCCTCACCAACCCCGCCCTCGACCCCACCTCCCGCATGCCGGAGTTCAAGTCGTGCGCGGTGCGGGTGGAGGCCGCGCGCTGAGGCCGGGCGGCGGGACGCCTCAGGCCCGGGTGACCGGCGCCTGGAGTTCCGTCACCCAGTCGTCGCGGTTCTCGGGGCACTCCAGGTTGACCTCGCGGGGGTAGCCGGTCGACCGGTAGCCGCCTGCGTCGATCCAGCGGGCCAGGGTCTGGGCGGTGGGCAGGACGGTGTCCATGGAACCGCGGTGCACGATGGTCGCCGCCCGGCCGAGGGAGGGCAGGTCGAGAATCCGGAAGGTGCCGTCCTGGACGGGGGCGGAGACCTGGACGGCGGCGTGGACGGTGATCCTGCCGCCGCCCTCGGGGGCGTCCTCGTAGTGGGCGATGCCGGGGCCCGTGGGGGTGATGCCCGCCGCCCGAAGGCGCCGGAACAGCTCGGCGTAGAGCGGGCCGATGACCGGGCCGATGTGCTCGGGCCCGAAACTCGCGGCGGTGGCGGTCAGCTCCGCCACCCGGACGGCGGGGACGTTCTTGAGGACGACGTCGTTCGTGGGCATGTGCCCCTCGCTCTCGATCGCTCGGAGCCTCGCCTCGACCTGGACCAGCCGTGCGGCCGCGGCGGCCGCGGCGGTCTCCAGTTCCGCCCGCCGCAGCCGCAGCATGCCGCGCAGCTCCTCGGCGCCGGCCTTCTCGTCCACGATGTCCCGGACCTGCCGCAGGGAGAAGCCGAGGTCCTTCAGCGCGATGATCCGGTTGAGGCGGGCGAGCTGGGCCGCGGTGTAGTAGCGGTAGCCGCTCACGGGGTCGACGTGGGCCGGGCGCAGCAGTCCGGTCGCGTCGTAGTGACGCAGCATCCGGACCGAGACGCGGCCGTGCCGGGCGAAGTCTCCGATGGTGAACATGATGTCTCCGAGCCGACCGCCTGACACGGTGTGAGGGTCAAGAAGCCCGCGCGGGCGTTCTGGCGTGGTGGGGTGAGCCGTCGTCAGCGGCGGGACAGCCAGTCGCCGCCGTCGATGGGGGTGCCGGTGGCGCGCAGGCGGGCGGCGACGGGCTCGGCGGCGAGGTAGACCCAGGCGAGGGCGGTGGTGCCGTCGGCGCGGGTGACCGGTCTGGCGGCGCGTTCGTACAGGTTGCGGGGGTCGCCGGGGGTGTACTCCTCCAGGCGGTCCAGGGCGGCGAGCAGGCCGGGGTACGACTCGGGGCGGGCGGTGACGAGTTCGCCGTGGATCTCGGCGCCGGGGTGTTCCACGGCGTAGGGATAGCCGGGGCCGTCGTACAGTGCGGCGCCCCGCAGGCGGGCCGGTTCCTCGGACGCGGTGCGGTCCCGCAGGAACAGGTCGTGGTTCGGTTCGCCGGGGCGGAGCGTGCCGTAGACGAAGAAGGGCAGCGGGGTTCCGGGCTCCTCGAGCTCCTCAGTGATCACGGAAACGATTCTGTACCCCCTTCGGCTCCACACACATCTCCATGAAGGGGCTATGGACATGACATGTCATGGCTCCTTAAATCTCTGGGAACAGCGCCGCCGCCCCCCACGCCCAGCCAGGCGCTTCCCCCCGAGGAGACCGATGAGCCGGATAGGCCAGCACGTCCGAGGATCCCGTCGTCTCGCCACCACCGCCAGCGTCGCCGTCACCACCGCGACCCTGCTGTCCGTGGCCCTGTCCCCCACCGCCCACGCCGACGCCAGACCGACCCGGGCCACCGCGATCCAGAACGCGGCGTCCGCGCTCCTCGCCCACGCCGCCGGGCTGGGCCTGACCTCCGCCGAGCAGACCAGCGTCCGCGACGTGATCGTGGACGGCAACGGCACCCAGCACGTCCGCTACGACCGCACCTACCGCGGACTGCCCGTGCTGGGCGGCGACTTCGTGGTCCACCTCGCCCCGGACGGCGCCTACCGCAGCGCGAACCGGGCCACCCGCGGGACCATATCCCTGGACTCGGTCCTCCCGGCGGTCTCCGCCACCAAGGCCGCCGGCCTCGCCGTGAACGCGCTGCGCGCCCTCCATCTCGGCGACACGCTCAGGCAGGTCAAGGCCAGGCCCGAGCTGATCGTCGACGCCCTGCACGGCGCCCCGAAGCTCGCCTGGCGCACCGACGCGGCCGGCGTGGACTCGCTCGGCAACCCGGTCGCCCGCACGGTGCTGACCGACGCGCGCACCGGCCGTCAGATCGACGCCTGGGACAGCATCGAGACCGCCGCCGGCGACGGCAAGTCCCTCTACAGCGGGACGGTGCCGCTCGAGACGACGCAGTCGGGGTCGTCGTACCAGCTCAAGGACCCCACGCGCGGCAACACCTACACCGGGGACGCCGGGGGCAAGACGGACCTGTGCGTCCTCGGCATCTGCTTCAGCAGGGCGCCCGCCGACCTGTTCACCGACGCCGACAACCACTGGGGCAGCGGCACCACCGCCGACCGCGCCTCGGCCGCCGTCGACGCCCAGTACGGCACGGACATGACGTGGGACTACTACAAGAACGTCCACGGGCGCAACGGCATCGGCGGCGACGGCAAGGGGTCGTACAACCGCGTCCACTACGGCAGCAACTACAACAACGCCTTCTGGGACGACAGCTGCTTCTGCATGACCTACGGCGACGGGGACGGGACCACCTTCGGGCCGCTGGTCGCCCTCGACGTCGCCGGGCACGAGATGACGCACGGCGTCACCTCCAAGACGGCCGCGCTGACCTACTCGGGCGAGTCCGGCGGGCTCAACGAGGCCACCTCGGACATCCTCGGCACGATGGTCGAGTGGTACGCGAACAACCCCTCCGACCCCGGTGACTACCTCATCGGCGAGAAGATCGTGAAGCCCGGCTTCGGCCAGACCGCCCTGCGCTACATGGACAAGCCGTCCAGGGACGGCAACTCGGCGGACTACTGGAGCAGTTCGGTCGGCAACCTCGACGTCCACTACTCCTCCGGCGTCGCCAACCACTTCGCCTATCTGCTGGCGGAGGGCAGCGGCCCGAAGACCATCAACGGGGTGAGCTACGACTCGCCGACGTACAACGGCTCCACCGTCACCGGCATCGGGCGGGACAAGGTCGGCAAGATCTGGTACCGGGCGCTGACGGTCTACATGACCTCCTCGACGAACTACGCCGGGGCGCGCACGGCGACCCTCAACGCCGCCAAGGACCTGTACGGGGCGGGCAGCACGGAGTACAACGCCGTCGCCTCGGCCTGGAGCGCCGTCAACGTGAACTGAACACCGGGGAACCCTCACGCGTGCGGAACGCGGCAGGCCGGCGCCGGGACGGGCGCCGGCCTGCCGCGTTCCGGCGCACTCCATTCGTGTTCTCTTCGCACAGCCCCCTCACCGCCCCCGCCGGACCGCCTGTGACCTGGGGGAACACGCCGGTGGCTGGTCCGTGTGGGGGGCGGGGCGCGACACCCGTTCACCGCATTCCTGACGAGGCGTCAGAGAGCGGAGGCGGGCCGGAGCCAGTTACCTCGGAAGGGCAGGGCACACACCAGTCGGACAAGCTCTGGGGAGCACCCATGCTACGCACCGCCCGTCTGCTGACCGGTACCGCGCTCGTCGTGGCGGCCGCGGCGCCCGCCTGGGCCGGTACCGGCAGCCTGGACGTGTACCCCGCGACCGTGACGCCCGGCGGCCAGGTCACGGTGAACACCGCGGCGTGCGGCGAGAAGGGCTCGGCGGTCGGGGACGCGGGCGCGGTCGGCGCCGGCACCTTCACGCTGGCGCCCAGCTCGCACCAGGGCGAGGCGATCGGCCAGTTCCAGGTGCCGCCGGGGGCGCAGCCCGGGACGTACGAGATCGTCGCCAAGTGCGCGGAGGGCGGACGGCAGGTGACGGGCGACCTGGTGGTCGCGGTGAGCGCGGCGCACGATCAGGTGCAGCCGCGGGGAAGCATGAAGACGGGGGTCGGCGGCGCACTCGGCACCGACCCCGTGCAGACCACGGCGGGTGTGGCGGCACTGGCCGTCGCCGCCGTGGGCGGTACCTGGCTCCTGCATCGCCGGGCGAGAGGCGACGGGATCTGACGGACACCCTCCGCTGTCCGTCCGCCGGTACCGCAACGTCCACCCCCTCCGGGTCCGATGCCCCTCGCGGCCCGGAGGGGGAGGGCCGCCACCGAAGTCCCCGGAGGCCCGCCGTCACGCGTTCTCGGGGTCTGCCTTCTGAGAGGTTGGTATGCGCAGCAGAAGCAGGCACGACAGGCTCGGCGACACCGCGATAGCCGCGGTCACCGTCGTGGCGCTCGGCTCCGGGGTGTGGCTGCTGGGCGGCGCCAGTGAGACGCACGCGCCGCCCCAGCCGGCCGCCGCCGAGGGCCGCCCGGAGCCGGGAGGCGCGCGGTCCGCCGCCCCCGCCCTCGCCCCGTCGGTGCCCACCCGGATCCGGATCCCCTCCATACGCGTGAACGCCCCGCTGATGGGCCTGTCCCTCACCCGCTCCGGCAGCCTGGACGTGCCGCCCGCCCGGAACAAGAACCTGGCCGGCTGGTACGAGGCCGGCACCATGCCCGGCGAGACCGGCACCGCGATCGTCGCCGGCCATGTCGACAACGCCGAGGGCCCCGCCGTCTTCTACGACCTCGGCGCGCTGAAGCGGGGCGCCCGGATCGACGTGGACCGCCGGGACGGCTCCGTGGCCGTGTTCACGGTGGACGCGGTGGAGGTGTACGCGGCGAACAACTTCCCCGACGACAAGGTGTACGGCGCCGCCCCCCGCCCCGAACTCCGGGTCATCACCTGCGGCGGCGGCTACTCGAAGAGCACCGGCTACCTGGGCAACGTCGTGGTGTTCGCGCACCTCACCGGGAGCCGCTGACCCGCCGGACGCCGAGCCACCGTCGGCCTGCCGCCGGCCTTCCGTCCGCTACGCCGCCCACTGCTCGTACGCCAGGTTCGCCACCAGCGCGAACACGACCGTCAGCAGCACCACCCGGACGAAGCCGCTGCCCTGTTTGAGCGCGGTGCGGGCGCCGAGGGCGCCGCCCGCGAGGTTGAAGACGGCCAGCAGGGCCGCCGGCTGCCACAGGACCGTGCCCTGCCAGGAGAACATCGCCAGGGCGCCGGCGTTGGTGCAGCAGTTGACGATCTTCGCGGTGGCCGAGGCGGTGACCAGGTCCAGCCGGAGCAGCGCGGTCAGGGCGAGCACCAGGAAGGTCCCGGTGCCGGGGCCGATCAGGCCGTCGTAGAAACCGATGCCCAGGCCGGCCAGGCCGATCGCGGCGAGCTTCTGCCGCCGGGTGGCCGGCCCGGTCGCCGGAGCCGTGCCGAAGGCCGGGCGCAGGATCACGAAGGCTCCGACCCCGAGCAGCACCACCATGATCACCGGCTTGAGCACCTCCGTGCTCATCCCGGCCGCGAGGAAGGCGCCCACCGAGGAACCGGCGAGCGCGGCGAGCCCGATCCGTACGGCCGTCCCGACGTCCACCGGCGCCCTGCGGGCGTACGTCACCGCCGCCCCGGTGGTGCCGACGATCGCGACGGCCTTGTTGGTGCCGAGCGCCCACGCGGCCGGGGTCCCCGACGGCAGCCCGAGCAGCAGGGCCGGCAGAAGCAGCAGGCCGCCTCCGCCCACCACCGCGTCGATCCACCCGGCCGCCAGCGAGGCGGCGCACAGCAGGGCCAGGGTCGTCATAGGTATGCCGGACATGATCGCGACCCTAACCTCGGCCCCCCGAAGCACGCCCAGCCGTATCGCCATGCGACCAGCCACACCGGCAGCCCCGGCCCACAAAGACCGCACCGGCCATCCGCCCGCCACGCGGCAGTCCCAACCGGCACAGGCCACATCGCCCTGCGGCCCGCGGCCCGCCGTGACGGGAGTCCCCACCCGCACAGCCGCACCGAGCGACCCACCACACCGGCAGCCCCCGCCGACACAGACCGCACCGGCCCCGCCACCAGCCGCGACGGAAGACCCCACCCACACAGCCGCACCGGCCCGCGACCCACCACACCAGCAACCCCGCCCACGCAGGCCGCACCGGCCCGCCGCCCGCCGCCCGCCGCACGGAAGACCCCACCCACACAGCCGCCCGGCCCGCGGCCCGCCAAGACGGCAGTCCCCCGGTCCGGGACCAGCCCCAGGCCGCCGCCGTACCCGGGAGACGACCGACCCTCCGGACCTCACAGGCCCAGGCGCCGCAGGCTGAGGGCAGCGTTCCTCGTGGGAAACAGGGGTGATGCGGCCGGGTAACGTCGGGGCCGCACGCTCGAGGACATGACCTCGAATACGCGTGTGGTGGTGATCGGCGCCGGCCTCGCGGGCGTACGGCTCGCCCGGCGGCTCGGCGAACTGGGCACGCCCGCGCTGCTCGTCGGCGAGGAGGAGCACCCTCCGTACAACCGGGTGCTGCTCGCCGAGGTGCTGGCCGGCCGGTACGCCCCCGAGGTGATCGGCCTGCCCGCGCCGGACGGGCTGCTGCGCGCCCGGGTCACCGGCATCGACCGGGGCGCCCGGACCGTCAGCTGCGCCGACGGCTCCTCGATCGCATACGACACGCTGGTTCTCGCCACCGGGTCCAACCCCGTGCTGCCGCCGCTGCGCGGCCTGTTCACCCCGGACCACCAACTGCCCGAGGGCGTCCACGCGTTCCGCACCATGGACGACTGCCTGGGGCTGGCCAAGGCGGTCCGGCCGGGGGCGCGCGCGGTCGTCATCGGCGGCGGACTGCTCGGCGTCTCCGCCGCCCGCGCGCTCGCCGTACGCGGCGCGCAGGTGGTCCTCGCCCAGCAGGCCGAGCGGCTCATGGAGCGCCAGCTCGACCCGGACGCCTCCCGGCTGGTGCTGCGGCACCTCACCGACCTGGGCGTCGAGGTGCACACCGAGTGCCGGGTGCGGGACGTGCGCTCGGTCGCGGGAGCCGTCCGGTCGGTGGAACTGGCCGACGGGTACGCGCTCGACGCGGACCTCGTCGTCCTCGCCTGCGGGGTGCGCCCGCGCACCGGGCTCGCCGAGCAGGCCGGCCTCGCCGTCCACAAGGGCATCCTCGTCGACGACGAGCTGCGCACCTCCGACCCGCGCATCCACGCCGTCGGCGACTGCGTCCAGCACGACGGCACGGTCTACGGCCTGGCCTCACCGGCGCTCGAACAGGCCGACGCGCTCGCCGAGTTGCTCGCCGGCGACTCCCGCGCCCGGTACTCCGGCACGCGTTCCCTGACCCGGCTGACCCTCACCGGCCCGGGCTCCCCCTTCGACCTCGCCGCGTTCGGCGAGACCGAGGCCCGCCCGGGCGACGACGTCGTGCGGCTCGCCGACGCCACCCGCGGCACCTACCGCAAGGTCGTCGTCCGCGACGACCGCCTGGTCGGCGGGGTCCTCGTCGGCGAACTCGGCACCGTCGGCGCGCTCGCCCGCGCCTGGGAGGGAGCAGAGCCGCTCCCGACGGACGGCGGCCCCCTGCTCCACCTGCTCACCAACGACGGAGGCTCCTGATGTCCACGGACACCACCCCCACGATCGTGCTCGTCGGCCACGGCATGGTCGGCCAGCGCTTCCTCGAAGCGCTCGCCGAGCGCGGCCTGACCGCCACGCACCGCGTGGTCGTGCTGTGCGAGGAGCCGCGCCCCGCCTACGACCGCGTCGCCCTCACCTCGTACTTCTCGGGCAAGAGCCCCGAGGAACTCTCGCTGACCGACCAGGGGTTCCTCGACGCGCACGGCATCGAGCTGTACGTCGGCGACCCCGCCGAGACCGTCGACCGGGCGGGCAGGAAGGTGACGGCCCGCTCCGGCCGGGTCTTCGCGTACGACACCCTCGTGCTCGCCACCGGCTCCTACCCGTTCGTGCCGCCGGTGCCGAACAAGGACGCCGAGGGCTGTTTCGTCTACCGGACCATCGAGGACCTGCTCGCCATCGAGCAGTACGCGAAGACCAGGGCCAGGACCGGCGCGGTGGTCGGCGGCGGTCTGCTCGGCCTGGAGGCGGCCGGTGCCCTCAACGGGCTCGGACTGGCCACGCACATCGTGGAGTTCGCGCCGCGCCTGATGCCGGTGCAGGTCGACGAGGGCGGCGGCGCGGCGCTGCTGCGCACCATCGAGGGCATGGGTCTGACCGTGCACACGGGCGTGGGCACGCAGGAGATCGTCACGGACGCCTCCGGCGCCGTCACCGGCATGAAGCTGTCCGACGGCTCCGAACTGGCCGCGGACATGGTGGTGTTCAGCGCCGGTGTGCGCCCGCGCGACCAGCTGGCCCGGGACTGCGGCCTGCCGGTCGGCGAGCGCGGCGGCATCACCGTCGACGAGCAGTGCCGTACCGTCGGCGACCCGCGCGTGTTCGCGATCGGCGAGTGCGCGCTGGCGGCGGACGGCCGGGTGTACGGCCTGGTGGCGCCCGGCTACGAGCAGGCGGAGACGGCCGCGGCCGCCATCGCCGAGGACGAGGCGTCCTTCACCGGCGCCGACCTGTCCACCAAGCTGAAGCTGCTCGGCGTGGACGTGGCGTCCTTCGGCGACGCGCACGGCACCGCCGAGGACTGCCTGGACGTCGTCTACTCCGACTCCCGCGCCGGGCTGTACAAGAAGCTGGTCATCGGCGCCGACGGCACGCTGCTCGGCGGCATCCTGGTCGGCGACGCCGAGGCGTACGGCACCCTGCGCGCGCTGACCGGTTCGGTGCCCCCCGTCTCCCCCGAGTCGCTCGTCCTGCCCGCCGGAGCCGGCTCGGGGGCCCAGCTCGGCCCGGCCGCCCTGCCGGACGAGGCGATCATCTGCTCCTGCCACAACGTCAGCAAGGGCACCATCCGGGGCGCGGTGACGGAGCACCAGTGCACCACCGTGCTGGAGGTGAAGAAGTGCACCAAGGCCGGCACCGGCTGCGGCTCCTGCGTGAAGGTGCTCGGCCAGCTGGTCGACGCCGAGCTGGAGGCGTCCGGCGTGGAGGTCGACAAGGGCCTGTGCGGCTGCTTCGCGCAGACCCGCGAGGAGCTGTACGAGATCGTCCTCGCGCTGCGCATCGCGTCGTACCAGGAGCTGCTGGACCGGTACGGCCGTGAGGGCGCCCGGGGCGGCGACGGATGCGAGGTCTGCAAGCCGGCGGTCGGCTCGATCATCGCCTCGCTCGCCCCGGCGATCGGCGCGAGCGGCTACGTCCTGGACGGCGAGCAGGCGGCCCTTCAGGACACCAACGACCACTTCCTGGCCAACCTGCAGAAGAACGGCTCGTACTCGGTGGTGCCGCGGATCCCCGGCGGCGAGATCGCGCCCGAGAAGCTCATCGTGATCGGCGAGATCGCCCGCGACTTCGGCCTCTACACGAAGATCACCGGCGGCCAGCGGATCGACATGTTCGGCGCCCGGGTCGAGCAGCTGCCGCTCATCTGGGCCCGGTTGGTGGACGCCGGCTTCGAGTCCGGCCACGCGTACGGCAAGGCGCTGCGGACCGTGAAGTCCTGCGTGGGTTCCACCTGGTGCCGGTACGGGGTGCAGGACTCGGTGAGGATGGCGATCGACCTGGAGCTGCGCTACCGGGGACTGAGGTCGCCGCACAAGCTGAAGTCGGCGATCTCCGGCTGCCAGCGCGAGTGCGCCGAGGCCCAGTCGAAGGACTTCGGGGTGATCGCCACCGCGAACGGCTGGAACCTGTACGTCGGCGGCAACGGCGGCGCCACCCCGCGCCACGCCGACCTGCTGGCCCAGGACCTGTCCGACGCCGAACTGGTCCGTCTCATCGACCGGTTCCTGATGTTCTACATCCGCACCGCCGACCGCCTGGAGCGCACCTCGACCTGGCTGGAGCGCATCCCCGGCGGCCTCGACCATGTGCGGGACGTGGTGGTGCACGACTCGCTCGGCATCTGCGACGAGCTGGAGCAGCTGATGCGGGCCCACATCACGCACTACCGCGACGAGTGGGCGGAGACCATCAACGACCCCGAGAAGCTGGCCCGGTTCGTGTCCTTCGTGAACGCCCCGGACACCCCGGACCCGGTCGTCGCCTTCGTCCCCGAGCGCGACCAGATCAAGCCCGACCTGCCGCTGCTGAACATCGGCATGCGGCCCTCCGACGACGTCCTGGAAGGAAGCGCCCGATGACCCTGGCTGTCGAGACCACCGATGTGAAGGTGCAGCTCCGCGTGGCGGAGGGCTGGTTCACCGCCTGCGACCTGAGCGCGCTGACGCCGGGCCGCGGGGTGGCCGCCCTGCTGCCGGACGGCCGCCAGGTGGCCCTCTTCCGGGACCGCGCCGACCGCCTGTACGCCGTCGACAACCGCGATCCCTTCACCGGTGCCGCCGTCCTCTCCCGCGGTCTGACCGGCACCCACGCCGGCCGCCCGTTCGTGGCCTCCCCGCTGCTGAAGCAGCGCTTCGACCTGGTCAGCGGCCAGTGCCTGGACGACGCGGAGGTCCGGGTGGCGGCGTACGAGGTGCGCGCGGCCTGAACTTGCTTGACCGATCGCCAACTTGCTTGACCGATCGTTCCAGAAAAGCCTAGGCCGCGGCGCGTGGCCAGGACCAAGGAGTTCGATCCGGACGCCGCGCTGCAGTCGGCCCTCGAGCTGTTCTGGCGGCGCGGCTACGAGGCGACGTCGATGGCCGACCTGGTCGAGCACCTCGGCATCGGCAGGGCGAGCCTGTACGCGACGTTCGGCAGCAAGCACGAGCTGTACCTGAGGGCGCTGGACCGGTACGGGCAGGCGCAGCACCCGCTGCTGACCCGGGAGCTGTCCCGGCCCGGCCCGGTGCTGCCGGCGGTGCGCGCGGTGGTCCGGCGGTTCGCCGCCGAGGCCACGGCCGGGCCGACCCGGGAGCAGGGCTGCCTGGTGACCAACACGGCCGTCGAACTGACCCCGCACGACCCCGCCGCCGCCCGCAGGGTGGAGCAGAGCTGGGACCACCTGGAGACCCTGCTGCACTCCGCCCTGGTCCGCGCCCAGGCGCAGGGCGAGCTGCCCGCGGACCGCGACCCGTGGACCCTCGCCCGCACCCTGCTGGTCGTGCTGCAGGGGCTGCGGGTGGTCGGCAAGGCCTCCGCGGACCCGGCCAGGGTGCGGGCCGCCGCCGAGGGCGCCCTGGCGCTGCTGGACTGACTCGCGCACCTCCACCGGAGGTGCGCTTTTTTCCACCCTCATACTTAACCGATCGGTCAAGAACAGGGGAGATCATGACCACCGCCCCGGCACGTGCCCGCTTCACCGGCCGCACGGCCCTGGTCACCGGCGCCGGCGGCGGCATCGGGCGCGGCGTCGCGCTCGCCTTCGCCGACGAGGGCGCGAACGTGGTCGTCGCCGGACGCCGCCGGGAGCCGCTGGAGGAGACGGTGACACTGATCGAGCGGGCGGGCGGCAAGGCGCTGGCCGTCAGCGCGGACGTGACCCGCGCCGCCGAGGTGCGGGCCCTGGTGTCCGCCGCCGTGGAGCGGTTCGGCTCCCTCGACGTGGCGGTGAACAACGCCGGCGTCATGGCGGGGCGCGGGCGGCTCACCGCGGACCTGCCCGAGGAGGACTGGCGGACGATGCTCGACACCAACGTCACCGGCGTCCTCCTCGCCCCGCAGGCCGAGGTCGCCCAGATGCGGACCCAGCCGAACGGCGGGGCGATCGTGAACATCGCCTCCCGGATCGGCGTCCACAGCCGGCTGCGCGGCACCGCCGGCTACGCCGTCACCAAGGCGGCCGTGTCCGTCCTCAGCCGCAGCGCCGCCCTGGACCACATCGCCGACGGCGTCCGCATCAACGCCGTGAGCCCCGGTCCCACCGCCACGGACATGTCCTTCGGGCCCGGCGAGACCGAGACCGGCCGGGCCGAGCGGATGCGCACCGAGGTCCCGCTCGGCCGGGTCTCCACCGTCGAGGAGGTCGCCGCGGCCGTCCTCTACCTGGCCTCGGACGAGGCGGCCCCGGTCGTCGGCACCGACCTGGTGGTGGACGGCGGCTCCACCGCCTGACCCCGCTCAGTCGATCCCCGACCGCTCCACCCCCGCCACGATCCACCGCTGGAAGCACAGGAACACCACCAGCAACGGCAGGATCGACACGACGGCCGCGACGAACAGTTCGTGCAGTCTGATCACCTGGGACGTCGTGAACGACGACAACGCCACCTGCACCGTCCAGGCGCTCTGGTCCTGCCCGATGACCAGGGGCCACAGGAAGGAGTTCCACGCCCCGAGGAACACGATGGTGCCGACGGCGGCGAACACCGGCCGCGCGTTCGGCACGACCACCAGCCAGTACGTGCACCAGTACCCGAGCCCGTCGACCTGCGCCGCGTCCTCCAGCTCCCGTGGGAAACCCAGGAAGTACTGGCGGAAGACGAAGCAGGCGAACGCGGAGAACAGCGTCGGCACGATCAGCCCGCGCAGGGTGGAGATCCAGCCCAGCGTCGACACCAGCACGAAGCTCGGCACGAACGTGACGGCGGCCGGGACCAGCAGGGTGCCCAGGATGCCGTAGAAGACCTTGTCCGCGTGCCGGTACGGGATGCGGGCGAGGCCGTAGCCGGCGAGCGAGGCCAGGAGCAGGGTGCCCAGCGTGGTCGCGAGGGCGATCAGTGCGGAGTTGAGCAGGGAGCGGGCGAACGGCACGGACGGATCGTCGAACACCTCCCGGACGTTGCCCCACCTCACCTCGCGCGGAAAGAAGGTCCACCCGGGCGAGGTGATGTCCTGCTCACCGGACAGACCGTTGCGGACCAGCAGATAGAAGGGGACCAGGAAGAGCAGGGCGAGCACGATCAGCAGCACCAGCCTCAGCGCCCGCCCGGCCCGCACCAGCGCGTCATCCATCGGTGTCCGTCCTTCCCAGCCGCAGCCACCGCGCCTGCCCCACCGTGACGACCGCGATGATCAGCGCGAGGATCACCGCGCCCGCGCTGCCCAGACCGAGGTTCTGCCCCTGGCCGAGCGCGGTGTAGTACAGGTAGACCAGCGGCGGCCGGGCGTACGGCGGGTAACCCCGGGCGTCGGACAGCAGGTTGTAGAACTCGTCGAAGGCCTGGAAGGCGTTGACGACGAGCAGCAGCAGCACCGCGACCGAGGTGGCCCGCAGCTGGGGCAGGGTGATGTGCCGCAGCACCGTCCAGCCGGGCCGGGCCCCGTCCACGGCGGCCGCCTCGTACAGCACCGGATCGATCCGCTGGAGCCCCGCGAGGAAGAGGATCATGTAGAAACCGGCCTGCAGCCACAGCCGTACGGTCACGATGACCAGCCAGTACCACGGCGGGTCGGTGGTGGACAGCCAGGCCACGGGATCCCCGCCGAACCACCCGAGGACGGTGTTGGCGAGCCCGAAGCGCACGCCGTTGAAGATCGACATCTTCCACACCAGCGCTGCGACGACGTAACTGCACGCGGCGGGAAGGAAGAAGACCGACCGGAAGAACGCGCGGGCGCGCCCCAGCCGGTTCACCATCAGGGCGAGGGAGAGCGAGCAGACGAAGGTGACCGGCACGATGAAGGCCGTGAAGGCGAGGAAGGTCTTCAGGCTGTCGACGAACGCGTCGTCCCGCAGCATCGCCGTGTAGTTGTCCAGCCCGACGAAGTGCGTGGGCGTGACCGTGTTGTGGGCGTCGAAGAAGCTGAGGCCCACGCTCCACAGCAGCGGAACGTAGGTGAACACCGCGAGCCCGAGCACGAAGGGCCCCACGAACGCCCAGAACCACAGGGTCCTGCGCCGCCTCACGAGTTCTTCTTCGCCTTCTTCACGCGGTCGAGTTCGGCGGTCACCTTCCGTACGACGGCCCGCAGTTCGCTCTCCGGGCTCGCGCCGTTCCGGATGATCCGGCTGAGCGCGTCCTGGTAGGCGGTCTGGGCGGCCGGCGTCCACAGCAGTGGCTGGGCGTAGCCGTGGTCGGTGGTGAAGCGCACGGCGTCCGCGGCGGCGCCGGAGCGCAGTTTGGCGGCTTTCTTCGCCAGCGAGATCCGGGCCGGGATGTGAAAGCCGTACGACAGCGCGAAGTCCTCCTGGAAGTCGGTGCGTTCGACCCACAGCCAGCGCACGAACTCCTTGGCGGCCGCCTTGTGCCCGCTGCGCGCGCTGACGGCGGAGCCGTACGCGCCCACGGGCACGGAGGGCCGGCCCGCGCTGCCGTCCTTCGGGAACGGCAGGACGCCGAAGTCGTCCCCCAGCTCCTTCTGCACCTGCGGCAGCGCCCACAGCCCGGACCACTGCATCGCGGTCAGCCCCTGGACGAACGCGGACGGGTCGGACCAGTCGGCGGGCGCCCCGAGCAGGAGGGACTTGTCGGCGTACAGCCGGTGCAGCTTGCCGAGGGTGCGGGCGGCGGCGGGGTCGTCGAACCCGGCCTTGCCGTCCTCGGTGACGAGCCGCAGCCCCGCGGCGTACAGCGGGGTGCCGCCGAGCACGCCCGCTCCGCCGTCGTTGCCCAGGAACAACCCCTTGACCTTGCCTCTGGTGAGCGCCCGGGCGGCGTCCACGAGCGCGTCGAGCGTGGCGGGCGGCTCGAGTCCGGCGTCCTTCAGCAGGCTCTTGCGGTAGTAGAGCATCTGCATGTCGATGACCTGCGGTATGCCCCAGACCCGGCCGTCGTACGTCTTCGGCGTGAGCACGGCCGGATTGAAATCGTCCCTGACGCCCTCGATCAGATCGGTGAGGTCGACGACCTGCCCGCCCTGGATCTGGTCCAGCGTCGGCCCGTTGACCTCGAAGACGTCCGGGCCGGAGTCGGTGAGCAGGGCGGCGGCGGTCTGCTGGTCGTAGTTCCCCGGCCGCCACTGCACGCTCACGTGCGCCTTCTTGTAGGCGGCGGCGTACCGCTTCACGGCCTGCTCGGTGCCGGTCTCGCCGTACTGGTGGTACCACTGCGACAGCCCGGTCCCCGACGCCCCGCCGCCGCGTCCGGTGTTCGACCCGCAGGCGGCGAGCAGCCCGGCCCCCGCCGCGGCCCCCGCGGCCAGCACTCCCCTACGGCTCATCGTCATCGTCGGTCCCCCAGACCTCGGTCGCCTCTTCGTCATAGATGCACCGCCCGACGATCAACCATGCGGGCCGATTGCGAAAGGCGGATTGCGGCCGCATGTCACCGCCCGGGGCACGGCCTCCATATGGCTGGGACCCGACCCGAACCTGGCCGGATGACCCACAACTTTTCCGGCCCGGCACGCATCAAAGAGAGTGACGTTCATCCACCCATCTACCCGTTCACCCGATGGAGGCGGATGTGCCATGTTCCCTCACACAAATCCGAATAGTTCCGCTGGGTCCGCAGGACTCCTCCGGACCCTCCCCCGACGCGCCGCGGCCACCGCGCTGACCGCCGCCCTCGTGGGCCTCACGGCGGGCGGAGCCGCCTGGAGCGCGACCGGGTCGGCCACACGGGCCCCGGCCACGGTCCGCACCTGTGCCGTGAGCGACCTGTACCTGTCCATGGGCCGCAAGGAGGGCGCGGCCGGGTCGCTGTACTGGCCGGTCCGTTTCACCAACACCAGCACGAGCAGCTGCGCCCTGCGCGGCTATCCGGGCGTCAGCGTCCTGGACACCGCCCACCACCAGATCGGCCCGGCCGCCACCCGCAGCGGCCGCTCCTACGGCACGGTCACCCTCTCCCCCGGCCACTCCGCCTCGGCGACCGTCCGCACCACCAACGGCCCGGTCGGCGGCGCCTGCCAGCGCACCGGCGCCTACCTGCGCATCTACCCACCGGCGTCCCGCACAGCAGCCCTGCTCCCGGCACCGTGGACGATCTGCTCCGGCGTCTTCCAGGTGGGACCGGTGAACACGGAGGGAGTTCTCTGAGCGGAACACAGCCCCGACCATCGCCACACGGAGGGCACCGCCGGTCACCGGCCGAAAGTCGTCGGTGCCGCAGTCGGTGCCGGGCACGCGAGAGGGCGGCACCTCCGCACAAGGTGCCGCCCTCTCTTCGGTGCGCCGAAGCCGCCGCCGATCGGTGAGGGTCGGGGACCAGCGGCGGCTTCGGGGTTGAGGGGCCGGAAGGGGCTAGCGGTGGTCGCTGCCCTCCGACTGCGTCGCCGCGCGGCCCGCCTCGAGGCGGGCGACCGGGATGCGGAAGGGGGAGCAGGAGACGTAGTCCAGGCCGACCTCGTGGAAGAAGTGGACCGACTCGGGGTCGCCGCCGTGCTCGCCGCAGACGCCGAGCTTGAGGTCGGGGCGGGTACGGCGGCCGGCTTCCGCCGCCGCCTTCACCAGGGAGCCGACGCCGTCCTTGTCGATCGTCTCGAACGGGCTGACGCCGAAGATGCCCTTCTCCAGGTAGGCGGTGAAGAACGAGGCCTCGACGTCGTCGCGGCTGAAGCCCCACACCGTCTGCGTCAGGTCGTTCGTGCCGAAGGAGAAGAACTCCGCCGCCTCGGCGATCTGACCGGCCGTCAGCGCCGCCCGCGGGAGCTCGATCATCGTGCCGATCGCCAGCTTCAGCCGGGTGCCCGTCGCCTCCTCGACCTCCGCGACGACCTTGTCGGCCTCCTCGCGGACGATCTCCAGCTCCTGGACCGTGCCGACGAGCGGGATCATGATCTCGGCGCGCGGGTCGCCCTTGGCCGCCTTGCGCTCCGCCGCCGCCTCGGCGATCGCCCGGACCTGCATGGTGAACAGGCCGGGGATGACCAGGCCGAGGCGCACGCCGCGCAGGCCCAGCATGGGGTTCTGCTCGTGCAGGCGGTGCACCGCCTGGAGCAGGCGCAGGTCGTTCTCGTGGGGCTCCTGGCGGGATTCGGCCAGGGCCACGCGGACCGACAGCTCGGTGATGTCGGGGAGGAACTCGTGCAGCGGCGGGTCGAGGAGGCGGATGGTGACGGGGAGACCGTCCATCGCCTCGAAGAGTTCGACGAAGTCCTTCTTCTGCAGGGGCAGCAGCGCCTTCAGGGACGCCTCGCGCTCCTCCTCCGTGTCCGCCAGGATCAGGCGCTCGACCAGCTCGCGGCGGTCGCCGAGGAACATGTGCTCCGTGCGGCACAGGCCGATGCCCTGGGCGCCGAAGCGGCGGGCGCGCAGCGCGTCCTCCGCGTTGTCGGCGTTGGCCCGCACCCGCAGCCGGCGCTTGCGGTCGGCGAAGGCCATCATGCGGTGGACCGCCTCGACCAGCTCGTCCGCGTCGTCGGCGCCCGGGTGCATCCGGCCCTCGAAGTACTCCACCACCGGGGACGGGACGACCGGGACCTCGCCCAGGTAGACCTTGCCGGTGGAGCCGTCGATGGAGATGACGTCGCCCTCTTCGACGACGCGGCCGCCGGGGACCGTCATGCGGCGGCGCTTGGTGTCGACCTCCAGCTCCTCGGCGCCGCAGACACAGGTCTTGCCCATGCCGCGGGCCACGACGGCCGCGTGGGAGGTCTTGCCGCCGCGGGAGGTCAGGATGCCCTCCGCCGCGATCATGCCGTCCAGGTCGTCGGGGTTGGTCTCACGGCGGACCAGGATGACCTTCTCGCCGGAGCGGGACCACTTGACGGCCGTGTACGAGTCGAAGACCGCCTTGCCGACCGCCGCGCCCGGGGAGGCCGCGATGCCGCGCGCGACCTGCTCGACCTTCGCGTCCTCGTCGAAGCGCGGGAACATCAGCTGGGCGAGCTGGGCGCCGGTGACGCGCTGCAGGGCCTCCGTCTCGTCGATCAGGCCCTGGTCGACCAGCTGGGTGGCGATGCGGAAGGCGGCGCCGGCGGTGCGCTTGCCGACGCGGGTCTGGAGCATCCACAGCTGACCGCGCTCGATCGTGAACTCGATGTCGCAGAGGTCCTTGTAGTGGTTCTCCAGCGTCTCCATGATCTGCATGAGCTGGTCGTACGACTTCTTGTCGATCTTCTCCAGCTCCGCGAGCGGGACGGTGTTGCGGATGCCCGCCACCACGTCCTCGCCCTGGGCGTTCTGCAGGTAGTCGCCGTAGACGCCCTGGTGGCCGGAGGCGGGGTCGCGGGTGAAGGCGACGCCGGTGCCGGAGTCGGGGCCGAGGTTGCCGAAGACCATCGAGCAGACGTTGACGGCGGTGCCCAGGTCGTGCGGGATGCGCTCCTGGCGGCGGTAGAGCTTGGCGCGCTCGCCGTTCCACGAGTCGAAGACCGCCTTGATGGCGAGGTCCATCTGCTCGCGCGGGTCCTGCGGGAAGTCCCGGCCGGCCTCCGCCTTGACGATCTTCTTGAACCTGGTGACCAGCTTCTTCAGGTCGGCGGCCTCCAGGTCGGTGTCGACCGTGACCTTCTTGGCCTCCTTGGCCGCCTCGAGGGCCTCCTCGAAGAGGTCGCCGTCGACGCCGAGGACGGTCTTGCCGAACATCTGGATCAGGCGGCGGTAGGAGTCCCACGCGAAGCGGTCGTCGCCGGCCTGCTCGGCCAGGCCCTGCACCGACTTGTCGGACAGGCCGATGTTGAGGACCGTGTCCATCATGCCGGGCATGGAGAACTTGGCGCCCGAGCGGACGGAGACCAGCAGAGGGTTGTCGGGCTGGCCAAGCTTCTTGCCCATGCGGGCCTCGAGCGCCTCGAGGTGCGCACTCACCTCGTCACGCAGTGCCGCGGGCTCCTCGCCGCTCTCGAGGTAGACCTTGCAGGCCTCGGTGGTGATGGTGAAGCCGGGAGGGACCGGCAGACCGAGGTTGGTCATCTCGGCGAGGTTGGCGCCCTTGCCGCCGAGGAGGTCCTTGAGGTCCTTGTTGCCCTCGGTGAAGTCGTAAACGAACTTCACTACGTGGGGTTCTTTGTTTTCCGACACGGGTCTCGACTCCTTGAGGCCGCGGTGGCTGCCCTGACGGCGAGGAACATACCCAGATCGAAGGAACATCGGTACGTCCACTTGTGCGTCATGAGCCTGTAACCAGTCGTCCGCCAGCGGATCGAAAGTCAAGGCTTGGCAAGCCGACGCCATCGAATGTGTTCACTTCTTGAATGCAACTACCTCCGTAGGGCGCATTCTCCGCTCACATGAGCGGGGATCCTGCACGTCTGATTTCGATCGATGAACGATCAAGGGGTGGCACCCAGTGCCACCCCTTGGAGAAGTGCAGTCGCCCAAGATCCGCTCATCTGAGCGCAACCCTTATCAAGGGTGGCGAGAATCACGCTGCCACAGCCCGCCGGATTTCACCATGCGGACCCTGCCCAGTACCCGGAAACTCCCATGTCACACGCCCGTGTCACACGCCCAGCGCCCGCAGCCGCTCCTCGGCCCGCTCCGGCGCGTAGAGGTGTTCCACCACCAGGGCCCCCGCTCCGATGAGCGCCGCCCGCTCCCCCAGCCGGGAGGTCACGACGTCCAGGTGGGCCGTGGAGCGGGGCAGCGCCCGCTGGTAGAGGATCTCCCGTACGCCGGTGAGGAAGGGGGTTCCGGCCAGGTCGCCCGCGATCATCAGCACGCCGGGGTTCAGCAGGGTCACCACCGTCGCCAGGACGTCGCCGACCCGGCGCCCGGCCTCCCGGGCCAGCGCCGCCGCCTGCGGATGCCCGGCCGCCAGCAGGTCCCGCACGTCCGCGCCGGAGGCGGCCGGCACCCCGCTCTCCGCCAGCCGCCGGGCCACGGCGCCCCCGCTCGCGACGGCGGCGAGACAGCCCTGCGCACCGCACCGGCACAGCGCGTCGGCGCCGATGCGGATGTGCCCGATGTCGCCGGCGCCGCCGTCGATCCCCCGGTAGACCGAGCCGTCCACGACCACGCCGGCGCCGATGCCGGTGGAGACCTTGACCAGGACGAAGGCCGCGCAGTCGGGGTGGCCCGCGCGCTGTTCGCCGTACGCCATGAGGTTGGCGTCGTTGTCGACCAGGACGGGGACGGCCGGGGCGCCGGTGTGCTCGGTGAAGGCGCGGCCCAGGCGGCCCGTGATGTCGTAGCCGTCCCAGCCCGGCATCATCGGCGGCTGCACCACCCGGCCGGTCCGGGTGTCCACCGGGCCGGGCACGGCGAGGCCGATGCCGCAGACGTCCGCTGCGGGGCGACCCGACTTCTCCAGCAACTCGCCGAACCAGCCGCCCAGTTCGGGCAGTACGACCTCGGGGCCGTCCCCGATCACCAGGGTCCCCGAGTGCTCGGCGAGGATCTCGCCGGTCAGGGACAGCACGGCCGCGCGGGCGTGCCGGGTGTCCAGGTCGGCGGCGAGGACGACGGCGTGGGAGTCGTCGAACTCCAGGGTGATGGAGGGGCGGCCGCCGAGCGGCGAGCCGACCGGGCCGCCGGCGCCCTCGCGCAGCCAGCCCGCCCGGAACAGCCGGTCCAGGCGCTGGCCGACGGTCGCCCGGGACAGCCCGGTCGCCTGCTGGAGCGCACCGCGCGTCACCGCGCGTCCGCTGCGGACCAGTTCGAGGAGTTCTCCGGCGCCGGCCGGTCCGCCGATCCTGCCGGCTCTTCCCGGACGTCCGGTCATGCGCACCCCCTTGTGTTCCCCAACCCTGCATTACATAGTGAGTTCTGCGTGTTAAATAGACGTAACTCTACGACGGTTACCGCCAAACCCGGTCGTCCGGCCGGGCGTCTTCGTCTTCGGGGAGCCCCGAGTGGATCGCAGCACGCAGCTCACCGTCCGTCCCGCGCCGTACGGGACCTCCTGTGCTCCCCCGGCCACCGCTTCCCTGCGCGTCGAGGCGGCCCGCGTGCTGGACGCCAACTGGACGGGCGGCTCGACCGTCCCCTCCCGGAACCTGTATCCGCACCAGTGGTCCTGGGACTCGGCGTTCATCGCGATCGGCCTGCGGCACCTCTCGCCGCGGCGGGCGCAGACCGAGCTGGAGACGCTGCTGGCCGCCCAGTGGGCGGACGGGCGTGTGCCGCACATCGTCTTCAACCCCTCCGTACCGCTCGACGCCTACTTCCCCAGCCCCGACTTCTGGCGCTCCGCCACCGCCGGCCGCGCGGCGGGCGCCCCGCGCACCGTACAGACGTCCGGGATCGTGCAGCCACCCGTGCACGCGCTCGCGGCCTGGCTGGTGCACCGCGCCGACCCCGAACTGTCGCGCGCCCGCGGCTTCCTGGCCCGGGTGTACCCGCGGCTGGCCGCCTGGCACCGCTATCTGCTGCACCGCAGGGACCTGGGCGGCGGCGGGCTGGTGTCCGTGGTCCACCCCTGGGAGCAGGGCATGGACAACAGCCCCTGCTGGGACGCTCCGCTCGCCCGGATCACCCCGGCCCCGGCCCGCTCCTTCCGCCGCGCCGACCTCGACCACGGCGCGCCCGAGGACCGGCCGACGGATCTGGACTACGGACGGTACGTGCGGCTGGCCGCCGACTACCGGGACGCCGGGTACGCCGACGGAGGGGGCGAGTTCGCCGTGGAGGACCCGGCGTTCAACGCCCTGCTCATCGCCTCCGAACAGGCCCTGGCCCGGATCGCCGAGGAACTGGGCGCCTCCGGCGCCGCCCGCCGAGCCCGCGCCGACCGGCTGACGACGGCGCTGGTGGACCGCCTGTGGGACCCGGCGGCCGGAATGTTCCGCTGCCGGGACCTGCACGCGGCCGAGCGGGACGGCCCCGGCCCGGGCGACGGACGGAGGGGGTCCAGTCCGGACGGTGGACGAAGGGGGGCGGGCCCGGACGGTGGACGGAGGGGGGCCGGTCCGGACGACGGACGGGACGTGTCCGGCCGGAGCGACCGCCCCGGGGCGTCCGGCCCGACCGGCCCGCAGCGGAGCCCGGGGACGAGCGGCCGACCGCGAGCGAGCGACCCGAGCGACCCGCAGCGGAGCCCCGGCCCGAGCAGCGCACTGTGGACCAACGGCCTGAGCAACCCACCGGGGACCGACGGCCCGAGCGGGCTGGAAAGGGGCCCCGGGCCGGACGGGCCGGCGGGGGTGCCCGGTGCGCGGGGCGGGCTGGTTCCCGAGCGGGGTGTGTCGGGGCTGGTGCCGCTTCTCCTGCCCGGGCTGCCGCGTGAGATCGCCGCCGCGCTGGTCCGCACCCTGTGCGGGCCGCACTTCGGGCTCGGCGACCGCACCCGGCTGGTGCCGAGCTACGACCTGCTCGGTGAGGCCTTCGACCCGCACCGGTACTGGCGCGGGCCCGCCTGGTTCAACACGAGCTGGCTGCTGGAGCGGGGTCTCAGGGTGCACGGCGAGCAGGAGTCGGCCGACGCGCTGCGCGCGGCCGTGCTGCAGCTCGCCGAGGCCACCGGCTTCGCGGAGTACGTCGACCCGTACACCGGCGAGGCCTGCGGCGCGACCGGCTTCGGCTGGACGGCGGCGCTCGCCCTGGACCTGCACCACGAGCTGCACCAAGACCTTCTCAAGGGCGCGCGCGAGGGCGTGTCCGAGGCGGCCACCGGCACGTTCGACAGGAGTGACGAAGGAGGGATCCGGCGATGACGGACCGGCATCATCTGCTCGTGCACGGGGCGACGTTCGCCGCCGTGGGCGACCGGGGCGACATCAGCGGGGTCCGCGGCAGCGGCTCCCCGGACGGGTTCTTCGTACGGGACGCCCGGCACCTCAGCCGCTGGCAGCTCACCGTCGACGGCGCCGTCCCGGAGATTCTCGCCCCGGTCACCGACAGTGACGCGCCCTGCTGCGTCCTGGTCCCGCGCGGCGGCCGTCAGGAGCCCCCGGCGCACACCCTGTTCCGCCGGCAGGCGGTCGGCGACGGCTCGTTCGTGGAGTCCGTGCGGGTGACCAGCAACCGTCCGGTGCCCACCACCGTCCGCCTCGCCGTCACCGCCGACGCCGACTTCACCGACCAGTTCGAACTCCGCTCGGACCACCGCACCTACGCCAAGCCCGGCGCCGTACGCTCCCGCCAGGTCCTCGACGACGGCATCGAGTTCACCTACCGGCGCGCCGAGTGGCGGTCCTGTACGACGATCACCGCGGACCCCGCCCCCGACGCCGTGGAGGAGACCGGCACCGGCGCCCGGCGGCTGGTGTGGGCGCTGGACCTGCCGCCGCACGGCAGCACCGAGCTGCTGCTGCGCGTGATCGCCCGTCCGCACGGCGAGCGGCGGGCCGTGCGGGTGCCGCGCGACCCGGCCGCCGTGCATGGTCAACTCCTCGCGCTGGAGGGGGAGTTCATGGAGGGCGTGGCCTTCCCGACCGGTCGGCCGGAGCTGGCCGCGGCCTGCGCGCGGGGCCTCGCCGACCTCGCCGCGCTCCAGGTCCCGGCCACCGGCCCGGACGGCGAGGAGCTGCGGGTCCCGGCCGGCGGCGCCCCCTGGTTCCTCACCCTGCTCGCCCGCGACGCCCTGCTCACCTCCCTGTTCGCGCTGCCGTACCGCCCGGAGCCGGCCGCCGCCACGCTGCTCGCGCTCGCCGCGACCCAGGCCACCGGCGCCGGCCCCTCCCCGCTCGCCCAGCCCGGCAAGATCGTGCACGAGGTGCGGCACGGCGAGCTGGCGCACTTCGGGCAGGTGCCGTTCGGGCGGTACTACGGCTCGGTCGACGCCACCCCGCTGTTCCTCGTGCTGCTCGGCGCGTACGTCGAACAGACCGGGGACACCGGGGCCGCCCTGCGGCTCCAGGCGCACGCGCGGGCCGCCGTCGGCTGGATGCTGGACCACGGCGGACTGACCTCGCGGGGCTACCTCGTCTACCGCGCCGACGAGGGCGGCCTCGCCAACCAGAACTGGAAGGACTCCCCCGGCGCGATCTGCTGCGCCGACGGCACCCGGCCCACCGGCGCGGTGATGGCGGCGGGCGCGCAGGGCTACGCCTACGACGCGCTGCGCCGCACGGCGTGGCTGGCGCGGACGGTGTGGGGCGACGAGACGTACGGCGCCCTGCTGGAGCAGGCCGCCGCCGATCTCAGGGACCGGTTCCAGCGGGACTTCTGGATGCCGGAGCACTCCTTCCCGGCGCTCGCGCTGGACGGCGAGGGCCGCCGGATCGACGCGCTGGCGTCCGACGCCGGGCACCTGCTGTGGTCGGGGCTGCTGGACAAGGAGTACGGCGAGGTCGTGGGCCGGCGGCTGCTGGAGCCGGACTTCTTCTCCGGGTGGGGCGTGCGGACGCTGGCCGCGGGCCAGGCGGCGTACCATCCGCTCTCCTGTCACCGCGGTTCCGTGTGGCCGCACGACAACGCGCTGATCACGCTGGGGCTCGCGCGCTACGGCCTGCACGACGAGGCCCGGACGCTGGCGCACGCGCTGGTGGACGCGGCGACGGCGGCCGGGCACCGGTTGCCGGAGGCGCTCGCCGGCTACGGCAGGGACACGCATCCGGAGCCGGTGCCGTATCCGCACGCGTGTGTGCGCGAGTCCCGGTCGGCGGCGGTGCCGCTCGCCCTGCTGACGGCGATGGGCGGGGTGTAGCGCCTCTGCCGGGCCGGTATTTGCCCGGTGTTTGCTCAGTGCCCTGAACAGGGGGCCGGGAGTCGCCGTACGGGACTGCGGATCGGGTCACGTAGGGAAGGACGCCGGGTTGTCCCAGGACATGAGCACGCGCGAACCAGCCGTAGCAGAAGCCGAAGAGGCCGAGCCGGAGCAGTCCGCACCCCCGGTACCCGGCGCCCGCTCCGTGCCGCGCCCCTGGGCCGCGGTGCGGGGCCGTGTCCGGCGCTGGCGCGAGGAGCACCCCGCGGCGGCGCAGGGCGTGTCCGTCTCCGTCACCGTGCTGGCCGCCGCCCTGGTGATCGCCGCGCTGGTGATGCCGAACTCCGTGGTCCGGCTGGAGCCGCGGCAGTTCGTGCGGATCCCGGCGGAGGCCGTGATCGGCGCGGCCGTGCTGATCGCGCTGCCGCGCCGGCCGCGGGTGGCGCTGGCGGCGGTGTCCGGGGTCGCGCTGGGCGTGATGACCGTGCTGAACGCGCTGGACATGGGGTTCAAGCAGTACCTCGGCCGCGGCTTCAACGTCGTCCTGGACTGGAGCCTGTTCGGTGACGCGGAGTCGTATCTGGAGGACTCGCTCGGCCGCACGGAGACGCTGGCCGCCGTGGCCGGGCTGATCGCCGCGGTGCTGCTCCTCTTCCTGCTGCTGGCGCTGTCCATGGTCCGGCTGAGCAATCTGCTCGCCCGGCACACCGGCATCGCGACCCGGGGCACGCTGGCCGCCGGGGTGGTCTGGATCACCTGCTCCTCCCTGGGCCTGCAGGTGTCCGGCGTGCCGCTCGCCGCCTACAGCACCGCCAACGCGCTCAAGGCGCAGGCCCGTCTGGTGTCGGCCACGCTCAAGGACGAGGCGGAGTTCCAGAAGGTGGCGAAGGTCGACGCCTTCGGCAACACCCCGGGCAGCCAGCTGGTCCCGGATCTGCGCGGCAAGGACATGATCTTCACGTTCATCGAGAGCTACGGCCGCAGCGCGATCGAGGACCCGATCATGGCGCCCGGCGTCGACGCGACCCTCGACGCCCGCACCAAGGCCCTGGCCAAGGCGGGCTTCCACGCCAAGAGCGGCTGGCTGACCTCCGCGACGTACGGAGGCAGCAGCTGGCTCGGCCACTCCACCACCATGTCGGGCCTGTGGATCAGCAACCAGCAGCGCTACCGCACGGTCATGGCGAGCGACCACCTCAGCCTGACCGAGGCGTTCAGGAAGACGGGCGCGTTCGACACGGTCGGGGTCATGCCGGGCGTGCAGAAGGCGTGGCCGGAGCAGAAGTGGTACGGCCTGGACAAGGTCTACAACGCCTTCGAACTCGGCTACAAGGGGCCGAAGTTCAGCTGGTCGACCATGCCCGACCAGTACGCGCTGCAGCAGTACCAGGAGCGGGTGCACAGCAAGAAGCCCGCCGACGGCAAGGCGCGGATGTCGCTGCTCATCCTCACCTCCAGCCACCAGCCGTGGGCGCCGATCCCGAAGATGGTCGGCTGGGACCAGCTGGGCGACGGGTCGGTCTTCAAGGGCATCCAGGCGGCCGGCAACAAGCCGGCCGGCGTCATCGCCGACACCACCAAGTCCCGCCAGGAGTACGGCAAGTCGATCCAGTACTCGGTGACCGCGCTGACCGAGTGGCTGACGCGCTACGGCAGCAAGGACACCGTGCTGGTCTTCCTCGGCGACCACCAGCCCATCGCCCGGGTCAGCGGCAACCACGCCAGCCGTGACGTGCCGGTCTCGATCGTCGCCAAGGACCCCAGGGTCCTCGACAAGATCGCCTCCTGGGGCTGGACGGACGGGCTGCGCCCCGCCCACAACGCCCCGGTGTGGAAGATGAGCGCGTTCCGCGACCGCTTCCTGACGGCGTACGGCTCGACCCCGCACCCGAAGAAGGGCTAGCTCACCCTCCGGAGGTGTCCAGCTCCGCGTCCTCGCCGACGCCCGCGCAGTCGTACGGGTCCTTCAGCCAGCCGTCCGGCAGCACCACCCGGTTGTTGCCGGAGGTACGGCCGCGCGGCCCGTCGGCGCCGGCCGGCCACGGCTGGTCGAGGTCCAGCTCGTCCAGCCCGGCCCGCAGCTCCTGCAGCGACGACGTGATCGCCAGCCGCTTGCGCATCTCGGAGCCGACCGCGAAGCCCTTCAGGTACCAGGCGACGTGCTTGCGGAAGTCGACCACGCCCTTGGTCTCGTCGCCGCTCCACTCCCCGAGCAGGGTCGCGTGCCGGACCATGACGTCGGCGACCTCCCGCAGCGTCGGCCGCGCGAAGGAGGTGCGCCCCTCGAACGCCGCGACCAGGTCGGCGAACAGCCAGGGCCGCCCCAGGCAGCCGCGTCCCACGACCACGCCGTCGCAGCCGGTCTCGCGCACCATCCGCAGCGCGTCGTCGGCCGACCAGATGTCGCCGTTGCCGAGCACGGGGATCTCCGGCACGTGCTCCTTGAGCCGGGCGATGGCGTCCCAGTCGGCGGTGCCGCCGTAGTGCTGGGCGGCCGTACGGCCGTGCAGGGCGATCGCCGTGACGCCCTCCTCGACGGCGATGCGGCCGGCGTCGAGGTAGGTGAGGTGGTCGTCGTCGATGCCCTTGCGCATCTTCATGGTCACCGGAAGGTCGCCGGCGCCGCTGACGGCCTCCCGGAGGATGGCGCGCAGCAGGTTCCGCTTGAACGGCAGGGCCGAGCCGCCGCCCTTGCGGGTCACCTTCGGGACGGGGCAGCCGAAGTTCAGGTCGATGTGGTCGGCCAGGTCCTCCTCGGCGATCATGCGGACGGCCTTGCCGACGGTCGCCGGGTCGACGCCGTACAGCTGGATCGAACGGGGCTTCTCGCTCGCGTCGAACCTGATCAGCTGCATGGTCTTCTCGTTGCGCTCGACCAGCGCCCGGGTGGTGATCATCTCGCTGACGAACAGTCCCTTGCCGCCGCTGAACTCACGGCACAGGGTGCGGAAGGGCGCGTTGGTGATGCCCGCCATGGGTGCGAGCACGACGGGCGGCGTCACGGCGTGCGGGCCGACGGTCAGGGGCTGGGTCATCACAGGGCTCCGGGACGGATCTACGACACGGGACACGGGGCAAGCCCCCATTGTCCCTCACCGCACGACCGGCCCGGCAGGCCGCTGCCGAGGAACCGGCGGGGTGCGGCGGCTTGGCCTCCGGCCGGGGCGGGTACCGGGAGAGTCCGCGCCCCGGCCCTGCACGATGACCGCAGCGATCATCGTGTACACCGCATCAATTAGGCACACTATTAGTTAGACGCACTATCGAGTTGAGCGTACGATTGTCGTCATGCCCGAGTTGAGCCATCGCCGCCGTCTGCTCGTGCTCGCGATCTGCTGCATGAGCCTGCTGATCGTGAGCCTGGACAACACCGTGCTGAACGTGGCGCTGCCGTCCCTGCAGCGCGATCTGCACGCCAGCACCTCAGGCCTGCAGTGGACGATCGACGCCTACACCCTGGTCCTCGCCTCCCTGCTGATGCTCGCGGGGTCGACGGCCGACCGGATCGGCCGCAAGCGGGTCTTCATGTCCGGCCTGGTGGTCTTCTCCGTCGGCTCGCTGCTGTGCTCGCTGGCGCCGAACCTGTCCCTGCTGGTGATCTTCCGCATGGTGCAGGCGGTCGGCGGCTCGATGCTCAACCCGGTCGCCATGTCGATCATCACCAACACCTTCACCGACGCCCGGGAGCGGGCCCGCGCGATCGGCGTCTGGGGCGCGGTGGTCGGCATCTCCATGGCGGCGGGACCGCTGGTCGGCGGCCTGCTGGTGCAGTCGGTGAGCTGGCGCGCGATCTTCTGGATCAACCTCCCGGTGGGCCTCGCGGCGCTGCTGCTCACCCTCCGCTTCGTCCCCGAGTCCCGCGCTCCCAAGGCCCGCAGGCCCGACCCGCTCGGCCAGATCCTGGTCATCGCCCTGTTCGGCTCGCTGACGTACGCGATCATCGAGGCGCCGGACTCCGGCCCGGCCGCGGTGGCCCCCTACGCGGCGATCGCCCTCGCGGCCCTGCTCGGCCTGCTCTGGTACGAGCCGCGGCGCGAGGAACCCCTCATCGACCTGCGCTTCTTCCACTCGGCCCCGTTCAGCGGCGCCACGGTGATAGCGATCAGCGCCTTCGCGGCGCTGGGCGGCTTCCTGTTCCTGTCCACGCTGTACCTGCAGAACGTCCGCGGCCTGGACGCCCTGCACGCGGGCCTGTGGATGCTGCCGATGGCCGCGCCGACCTTCCTGTGCGCGCCCCTGTCCGGCCGCCTGGTCGGCAGCCGCGGCCCCCGTCTGCCCCTGCTGATCGCGGGGACGGCGATGACGGCGAGCGGCGCCCTCTTCGCGGCCTTCGAGGCGGAGACGTCGAACGCCACCCTGCTCGTCGGCTACGTCCTGTTCGGCATCGGATTCGGCTTCGTGAACGCGCCGATCACCAACACGGCCGTCTCCGGGATGCCCCGCGCCCAGGCCGGCGTCGCCGCCGCGGTCGCCTCCACGAGCCGGCAGCTGGGCCAGACCCTCGGCGTCGCGGTGGTCGGCGCGGTGCTGGCCTCCGGCATCCACGCCTCCGCCATCCGCGACACCTTCGTCCCGGCGGCCCGCCCCGGCTGGTGGATCCTCACCGCCTGCGGCCTGGCCGTCCTCGTCCTCGGCCTGCTCACCAGCGGCCCCTGGGCCCACCGCACGGCGGAGCGCACGGCCGAGAAGCTCCAGGCGGCGGAGATCCGCCAGCCGGTGGGAGCACCGGGGCGCGGCTAGGCCGCGCCGAGGGGTTCCCGGCCCTTCGCCGGGTCCCGCTCTACTCCTCCGGCTCCCAGGCCTGGAGCAGATCGAAGAGGCGGCCGTCGCCTTCGAGGTCCAGGGAGTCCGGCGGGATGCGGTCGTAGAGGGCCAGGACCAGGTCACCGGCCGTGCCCCGCAGGGAGGCGTCGGCCGCCCCGGGCTCAGCGGCGGCAGGTGCGGGCAGGCGCGCGGTCCGGGCGCCGTCGGCGGAGAGCCAGGTGCGCCAGGAGCGGCCCTCGGTGGCGTGGTAGTCGACGACGGCGGGCCGGTGCGGCCAGGCGGCCGTCGTGGCGCAGCAGGTGAACAGGAAGTCCTCGACCCCGTCGAGCGCCACCCTCTCCGGCAGCGGCTGCGGCGCGCCCGCGGTGAGCTGGGCGTCGTAGGTGTGCACGGAGATCTCCTGGAGCTGGTGCCGGGCGACGGCGCCGCAGGTCCGCGGCGACTGCGACGCGCCCCACCAGGTCCAGCAGCCGCGGTCCGGGCCGGCCTCCCGCAAGGCCTCCAGCAGCTCCCGCGTCGCTTCGGCCAGCCACTCGACGAGGGCGCCGCGCTCCTGGGGCGCGGCCGGGCCCTGCGGTGCGGACTTGGCCGTGGCGGCCGGGCCCGCGGCGATCGTGGCGGCCCAGGCGCGGCGTCCCTCGCCCAGGTGCCGCGCCAGGTCGGACAGGGTCCACTCGGGGCAGGTCGGCACCCGCGCGTCGAGGCCGGGCGCGGACGCGACCGCGGCACGGAACGCGGTCGACCGCTCGTCGATCAGCCGCAGCAGGTCGGGGAACTCCAGAGTCTCTTCCACCTCGGCTGTCTATCACCGCGCCCTGCCGTCCGGACAGCGGTTTTCCCGGCCGGCCACCCGCACCGGCCCCCTGCGGCGCGGCCGCGTCGAGCGCCCCTCGGCCGGCTAGGCCCTGGCGGTGGTGCGGGCGAGCGCGATGGCGTACAGCCGCTCCAGGCGCTCGCGGGTCTCCTCGTCGGCGGGGGTGTACGTCACCAGGCGAGGGCCCTGCTCCGGGCCGAGCCACAGGTCGGTGTGCTCCAGCTTGAGGCGGCCCACGTGCGCGTTGAGGAACTCCTTGGTCCGGGTGCGGCTGCCGACGACCTCGTAACGCTGCCAGTGCTCGCGGAAGTCGGAGGACTCCGCCTCCAGTCGCTTCAGGAGCATCTTCCAGGCCGGCTCGCCGAGATGACCGGCCAGGGACGCGCGCAGCTTGGCGGCCATCAGGCGCTGGGTCTCCTCGAGGTGGACGATCGAGCCCTGCCACTCCTCGTTGGTGTAGATGAGGAGCATGCAGTTGTGGTCCTCGGGCGGGATCGCGTCCAGGTCGCCCAGGAGCAGGGCGTAGGTGCGGTTGTAGGCGACGATGTCGTAGCGGCTGTTCTGGATGAGGGCCGGGTTCGGGTCCAGCCGGCGCAGCACCTGCCGCAGTGCCGGGGTCACGCTCGGGCAGCTCGTCGCCGGCGTCGGGTCGGTGGCGCCGGCGAGCTGGAACAGGTGGGCGCGTTCGCTGGCGTCCAGCATCAGGGTGCGGGCGAGGGCGTCCAGCACCTGCACGGAGACCTGGATGTCGCGCGCCTGTTCGAGCCAGGTGTACCAGGTCACGCCGACCGCGGAGAGCTGGGCCACCTCCTCCCGGCGCAGTCCGGGGGTGCGGCGGCGGGCGCCGCGCGGCAGGCCCACCTGCTCGGGGGTGATGCGCTCACGCCGGCTGCGCAGGAACGCGGCCAGTTCATGCCGCCGGATCTCCGAGCCGCCCCGGCTCGCCGTCTGCGGGGGGCTGGTCCGGTCCGTGGCCATGGTCGTCATGGTCCCAGGGTGCCCTGTCCGTGATCCTGTTGCCAGGTAGTTCTTGTACCAGGATGAGGACACTCTGGTACCCCCCTGGGCGGCGGCGCAGGCTCGGGGACATGAGTGAAACCGTCACCACCCGGGCCGTCCGTACGACGGCCGCGCCGCCCGCGCTCGGCGGGCTCGGGCTGTTCACCGTCCTGCTGGCAGCGGCGCTGCCGCTGGTCGACTTCTTCATCGTCAACGTGGCCCTGCCGGCCATCGGCGCCGATCTCGCCGCGGGCGAGGCCGTGCTGGAGCTGGTCGTGGCCGGGTACGGGGTCGCGTACGCCGTGCTGCTGGTGCTCGGCGGGCGGCTCGGCGACCTGTTCGGACGGCGCCGGCTGTTCCTCGGCGGGATGGCCGCGTTCGGCCTGACCTCGCTGGCCTGCGGGCTGGCGCCCGGCGCCTGGAGCCTGGTCGCGGCGCGGGTCGCCCAGGGCGCCTCGGCCGCGGCGATGCTGCCGCAGGTCCTCGCGACCATCCAGGCCACCACCCGCGGCACGCGCCGAGCCAAAGCCATGAGCCTGTACGGCGCCACCGCCGGACTGTCCATGGTCGCCGGGCAGATCCTCGGCGGGGTCCTCGTCGCCGCCGACGTGGCCGGGACCGGCTGGCGGTCGGTGTTCCTGGTCAACGTGCCCGTGGTCGCGGTGGGGCTGGTCCTGGCCGTGCGGGCGGTGCCGGAGACCCGCTCGCAGCACCCCGACCCCGTCGACGGGCCCGGCACGGTCCTGCTCGCGGCCTCCCTGCTGACGCTGCTCGCCCCGCTCACCGAGGGCCGGGCCGCGGGCTGGCCGCTGTGGACCTGGCTGTCGCTGGCCGCGTTCCCGTTCGCCGCGGGGGCGTTCTGGGCCGTGGAGCGGCGGGCCGACCGGGCGGGCCGGACCCCGCTGGTGCCGCCGAGTCTGCTGGCGCTGGCCTCGCTGCGGCGCGGTCTGGTGCTGATGCTGCCGTTCTCCATCGGCTTCAGCGGCTTCATGTTCGTGATCGCGCTGGCGCTGCAGCAGGGCGCGGGGCTCGGTCCGGTGCCGGCCGGGCTGGCACTCGCGCCGATGGCCGTGGCGTTCCTGTTCGTCTCCCTCGCCGGGCCGCGGCTGATCGGCCGGTACGGCACCCGGGTCGTGACCGCCGGTTCGGTGGTGCAGGGCGTGGGCGTGCTGCTGATCGTGCTGGCGGCGTGGCGGGACTGGCCGCACCTGGACTTCGGCTCGCTGCTGCCGGGCGCCGCCGTGGCCGGTGCCGGGCAGGCGCTCCAACTGCCCAACGTGTTCCGGATCGTGATGTCCGAGGTGCCGCCCGCCCGGGCCGGAGTGGGCAGCGGTGTGATGGTCACCACCCAGCAGTCGGCGCTCGCGCTCGGCGTGGCCACGCTGGGCACGCTGTTCCTCACCCTGGTGCCGCGCATGGGGATGCGGGACGCGCTGGTCACCACGCTGCTGGTGCAGTTGGCCGGGGTGGTGCTGACCGGGCTGCTCAGCCTGCGGCTGCCGCGCGAGGTCGGCTGAGCCGGGCGGGCGGAGCGGGGAGGGTCCCGCTCCCGGCCACGGCTCGGACAACTCCGCGTGAAGCTCCCCCTGTTGATGTTCGTTGTGCTGCACACTCCTGTCCGGCCGGGGTTCGCGGACGCGAGGGAGCGGGAGGCGTCATGGCGCAGGGCAACACCACGAGCAAGGTGAGCCGTTGGGACGGGCACGGCCGGGAGCACGTGGTCCGGGTGCAGCGCACCGGGGTGCAGCGCACGATCAGATGCGACACGTGCGGCTGGCGCAGAGGGGCCCAGTTCCTGCCGTGGCTGAAGGCGGAGGAGCATCTGGCCGAGGCCCATCAGGCGACGGTCGACCCGGCGGCCGCCCGGCAGCCGTCAAGGTAAGAAAAAGAGGGTAAGAGCGCAGGTCAGATGGGTCGTTGAGGTCAAATGTCACGGACCGTGACAACTCGAGTGGCCTGCGTGACGGACCGGGGTCAGCCTTGAGACGTCCCTTCCACGAGCGACAGGAGACGACCATGACCTCGGTACTCCGTCACAACTACGGCCGCGCGCTCGGCGCCGGCGCCCTGTCCGCGGCGCTGCTCTCCGGCGGAACGGCCGGAGCGTTCGCCGCGAGCCCGAGTCCCAGTCCTACGCCCACCAAGACGATGGCCAGCCCGACCGCAGGGATGGCGTCGATCACCGCCACCGCCAGACCGACCTCGGTGAAGCACGGTCACACGGTGCTGCTGACCGGGCGCACCAAGGGCCTGAAGGTCGGCTCCCCGCTGATCGTCCAGCAGGAGACGAACGGCAAGTGGGTGCCGCTGAAGGCCACCGGCAAGGTGAAGACGGGCAGTTCGTACGCGATCACCGCCAAGCTCACCAAGACCGGCTCCCAGAAGCTGCGCGTCGCAAGCGCGACCATGGCCGGCAAGGTCCACTCGCCCACCGTCACGGTGAAGGTGAGCTGACCCCCGGGTGAGCCGTCCCCCGCACCCGAGGCTCACCGTGCGGGTGTCGTCAGCCCTCGTATCAGCAGGTCCACTACGGCCGTGAACTCCTCGTCGACGCCGGGAACGGTCCATTCCCGGGCGTGACAGGGGTCGTGGAAGCGGCCGGTGGCCTGGAAGACGGCTCGGGCCGCAGTGGCCGGGTCGGGCACCGGGAAGGCGCCCGACCCGGCCCCTTCCGCGATGATCCGGGTCAGCTGCCCGGTCAGGTCGGCGATGTGCTCGCCGACCACCGTGCCGTTCTCGTCGGTCAGCACCGTGTAGGTGGCGAACAGTTCGGGATCGTCGCCCGCCTTGTGCCGCTTGGCCTCGAACAGTGCGGCGAGCCAGGCCCGTAGTTTCTCCTCCGCGGTGCCGTCCCCGGCGGCGATGACGGCGAGTTTCTCCGCCGTCCGGTCCAGCCAGCGCTTGGTGACCGCCTCGCGCAGCGCGGCCTTGGTGCGGAAGTGCCGGTAGACGCTGCCGTGGCTGACGCCGAGCGCGCGGGCCACGTCCACCACGGTGGCCTTGGCCGGGCCGTGGCGGCGCAGCACCTCCTCGGTCGCTTCGAGGATGCGCTCGGCGGTCAGGGTCTCTGCGGGCGGTGCCATGCCTAGACCGTACCCGGCCACCCGGTCAGCGTTCGCTGTCGAGGTGTGCCATCTGCACGGTCGGGTAGCGGTCGCCGGCCGCCGCGTCCGCCGGCACGGCCTCCTCGATGGCGGCGAGGTCGGCCGCGTCCAGGGTGACGTCCAGCGCGCCGAGGGACTCGCCGAGCCGCTCCCGGGTGCGGGCGCCGACGAGCGGCACGATGTCCTCGCCGCGCGAGAGGACCCAGGCGATGGCGATCTGCGCGACGCTCGCGCCCTTCTGCTCGGCGATCTTGCGCAGGGCTTCGACCAGGTTCAGGTTGTGCTGGAGGTTCTCGCCCTGGAAGCGGGGCGAGTGGGCGCGGAAGTCGTTCGCGGCCAGCTGCCGGTCGCGGGAGAAGTGCCCGGAGATCAGGCCGCGGGAGAGCACGCCGTACGCCGTGATGCCGATGCCCAGCTCGCGGGTGGCCGGCAGGATCTCCCGCTCGATGCCCCGGCTGATCAGCGAGTACTCGATCTGCAGGTCGGCGACGGGGGCGGTGGCGGCGGCCCGGCGGATGGTCTCGGCGCCGACCTCGCTGAGGCCGACGTGCCGGACGTACCCCTTCTCGATCAGCTCGGAGATCGCGCCGACGGTCTCCTCGATCGGCACCTCGGGGTCGAGGCGGGCGATCCGGTAGACGTCGATGTGGTCGACGCCGAGGCGCTGGAGGGAGTGGGCGGCGAAGTTCTTCACGGCAGCCGGGCGGCCGTCGTAGCCGTTCCAGTTGCCCTCCGGGTCGCGCAGGGCGCCGAACTTCACGCTGGTCAGGGCCTGTTCGCGCAGGGCGGCCGGGGCGGTGCGCAGGGCCTCGCCGATCAGCATCTCGTTGTGCCCCATGGCGTAGAAGTCGCCGGTGTCCAGCAGGGTCACGCCCGCTTCGAGAGCGGCGTGGATGGTGGCGATGGACTCCGCGCGGTCGGCGTCGCCGTAGAGCGCGGACATGCCCATGCAGCCGAGGCCCAGGGCGGAGACCTGGGGGCCGGTGGTTCCGAGGGTTCGGGTTCGCATCGTCATGGCGCCCACCCTGCCATGACAGCTGACAGATTTCAATATCTGTCAGCTGTCATGTGCCGGGGGCCGCGAACGCCCGGCCGGTCACACCACGCCGCTCTCCCACCACCAGGAGCCGGAGCCGTACGAGGGGTACTGGACCCGGCTGTCGCAGTGCTGCCAGGAGTGGGAGTACGCCTCCAGGCCGGAGAACCCGCAGGTCTCGGCGATCTTGTAGACCTGGTAGGTGGTGTGCCCCGAGACCACGACGTCCGCGGCGACGCCGTAGCAGTGCATGCTGTTGGAGGCGCCGCCCACCGAGGAGTTGTACGAGACGCTGCGGAAGCCGGAGTTGATGGTGACCGCGCTGTCGCCGGCCTTCTTGCGCAGCGCCTCCAGCTTGTACATCAGCCGGCGCACGTTCTCCTTGACCGTGGCGGAGCCGACCTTGCCGCCGCCGAAGCCGGAGCCGTCGTGCGAGGTGAACTCGCTCCAGTCGAAGTGCGCCGTCGATCCGTCGCCGCTCTCCAGGCTGTTGAGCACGCTCTGGGTCTGCGGGCCCACGACGCCGTCCGCGCTCAGGCCGTAGGCGGACTGGAAGCGTCTGACCGCGCCGTCCGTGGCCGGGCCGAAGTCGCCGTCCCAGGCGATGTACGTCTGGGAGGCCCCGGACGCGGCCCAGCCGCCGACGCGGATCTGCAGTTCGACCACGTCGGAGCCGGAGGCGCCCTGCTGGAGGGTGCGGGACCAGCCGTACGCGGAGGCGGGGCCGGCCGTGCCCAGGGTGACGGCCGCGGCGCCGAGCGCGGCGGTCACGCCGGCCGCGCCGCGCAGCAGCGTGCGCCGCCCGATGACCTGGTCGTGCGGCTGTGACTCGTTCATGCGTGTCTCCTCTTCTCTGGAACGGGGACGGGAGAGTTCTGACGAACGGGACGGGAGAGCGGGCGGCGGTCAGGCGACCAGGGCCTGCCAGGTGTCGGGGCCGACGATGCCGTCGACGCTCAGCCCGTGCGCCGACTGGAAGGAACGCACCGCAGCGTCCGTCGCCGCCCCGAAGTCGCCGTCCACGGTGAGCGCGGCGCCGTGCGCGTCGAGCTGGCTCTGCACCGCCGACACCGCCTGGCCGGTGGAGCCCTGCCGCACGGTGACGATCAGCGCCTGCCAGGTGTCGGGGCCCACGATGCCGTCGACGCTCAGCCCGTGCGCCGACTGGAAGGAACGCACCGCAGCGTCCGTCGCCGCCCCGAAGTCGCCGTCCACGGTGAGCGCGGCGACGT
>NZ_JBIDAL010000010.1:181904-200609 GCF_043202415.1 Streptomyces sp. NPDC048192 | reverse complement strand
GCCGTGCGCGTTCAGCAGGTACTGCACGGTCCTGACGCGTTCACCGGTGGCGCCCTGCCGTACGGTGGGCCAGCCGGCGCTCGGCGGGGGCGTGTAACCGCTGCGGGCGAAGGACTGGAGCTGGGCGGCGGTGCCGTTGAAGGTGTCCTGGTCGCCGGGGAAGATCCCGGAGTCGGCGTACTGCCAGATGGTCTGCGCCGACCAGCCGGCCGGCAGCGTGCCGGGGCTGCTCGCGTAGCGGGCGATCCAGAGCGGGTTGGTCGCGCCGAAGCCGCTGTAGTCGCCGGTGCAGGTGGTCCACCAGTCGGTGGTGGTGTAGATCGTGGGGTAGCGCCCGGTGCGGGCGTGCACCTCGTTGCTGAAGTCCCGGATCCAGGACACCATCGCGCTCTGGCTCAGGCCGTAGCAGGTGGCCCCGTAGGGGTTGTACTCGATGTCCAGCGCGGGCGGCAGGGTCTTTCCGTCGGCGCTCCAGCCGCCGCCGTGGCCGGTGAACCAGTCGGCCTGCGCCGTACCGCTGGAGTTGCCGGGCAGGGCGAAGTGGTAGGCGCCGCGGACCAGGCCCGCGTTGTAGGCGCCGTTGTACTGCTGGGAGAAGTCGGGGCTGGTGTAGGTGGTGCCCTCGGTGGCCTTGACGTAGGCGAAGGCGGCGCCGTCGGCCTTCACGGACGCCCAGTCGACGGTGCCCTGGTGGCCGCTGACGTCGAGTCCGGCCGGGCCGGTGCCGGTGACGGCGGCCGGGGCGAGGGCGCGCGGTGCGGCGCCGAGACGTTGCAGTCCGGCTCCGGCGTAGTCGTCCTCGGGGTGCGTCATGCGCACCGGGGTGCCTCGGTCCCCGCCGTGCGCCGCGGGGTCCGCGGGCCGGGCCGAGGCGGTGGCGGGCAGGAAGAGCAGGGTCAGCAAGGCGGTCAGCAGGACGGCCGCGCCGGCCGGCGCCGCTGACCGCGGGAGTCTGGTGGACGGCATGACTGATCAACTCCTCGGAAGGGAAGGGTTGACGCGCGTAAACCGTAGGAGTGGATTGTCATGGGTAGATTGTCATGGCCGCAACAGTCCGGACATGAACAGTCGACTGCGGCAACGAGTCGCCCCAGCGGATTCAGCGGGCGGACTCGGCGGCCTCGCGCCCTCCCCCTCGTCCCGCCGCACACACCAAGGCCCCCGTCGGGGTTCCGGGCGGAACCCCGACGGGGGCCGGCGAGGCGGTGGGCCGGTGGGACTAGCAGCCGACCAGGCGTCCGGCGAGGTAGCCCTCGATCTGGTCGAGGGACACCCGCTCCTGCTTCATCGAGTCGCGCTCGCGCACCGTGACCGCGTTGTCCTCGAGCGTGTCGAAGTCGACGGTCACGCAGTACGGCGTGCCGATCTCGTCCTGGCGCCGGTAGCGGCGGCCGATCGCGCCCGCGTCGTCGAACTCGATGTTCCAGTGCTGCCGCAGCGCCTGGGCGAGGCCCTTGGCCTTCGGGGACAGCTCGGGGTTGCGGGACAGCGGGAGGACGGCCACCTTCACCGGGGCGAGCCGGTGGTCGAGGCGCAGCACCGTGCGCTTCTCCATCTTGCCCTTGGCGTTCGGCGCCTCGTCCTCGACGTACGCGTCGAGCAGGAAGGCCAGCATGGTCCGGCCGACACCCGCCGCGGGCTCGATGACGTACGGCGTCCAGCGCTCGCCGGCCTCCTGGTCGAAGTACGACAGGTCCTGGCCGGAGGCCTTGGAGTGGGCGCCGAGGTCGTAGTCGGTGCGGTTGGCGACACCCTCCAGCTCGCCCCACTCCGAGCCGCCGAACTGGAAGCGGTACTCGATGTCGGCGGTGCGCTTGGAGTAGTGGGAGAGCTTCTCCTTCGGGTGCTCGTACCAGCGCATGTTCTCAGTCCGGAGACCCAGGCCGGTGTACCAGTTCCAGCGCTGCTCCATCCAGTACTCGTGCCACTTCTCGTCCTCGCCCGGCTTGACGAAGAACTCCATCTCCATCTGCTCGAACTCGCGGGTGCGGAAGATGAAGTTGCCCGGCGTGATCTCGTTGCGGAACGACTTGCCCATCTGGGCGATGCCGAACGGCGGCTTGCGGCGCGAGGTGGTCTGCACCTGGGCGAAGTTGGTGAAGATGCCCTGGGCGGTCTCCGGACGCAGGTAGGCGACGGAGCCGGAGTCCTGGGTCGGGCCGAGGTGCGTCGACAGCAGGCCGGAGAACTGCTTGGGCTCGGTGAACTGGCCCTTGTTGCCGCAGTTCGGGCAGTTGATGTCGGCCAGGCCGTTCGCCGGGGCGTGGCCCTTCTTCTCCTCGTAGGCCTCTTCGAGGTGGTCGGCGCGGAACCGCTTGTGACACGCGGTGCACTCGGTCAGCGGGTCCGTGAAGGTGGCGACGTGACCGGAGGCGACCCACACCTCGGAGGCCAGGATGACGGACGAGTCGATACCGACGACGTCCTCGCGCGACGTCACCATGTAGCGCCACCACTGGCGCTTGATGTTCTCCTTGAGCTCGACACCCAGCGGTCCGTAGTCCCAGGCGGCGCGCTGTCCGCCGTAGATCTCACTGCACGGGAAAACGAAGCCACGGCGCTTGCTCAGGCTGACGATGGTGTCGATCTTGTCGGCGGCCACGGTGCTCTCTTCATTACGACGACGGGCGTTGAAGCGAGATGCTTCCAGCGAATGATTCAGGTTACCGGCGCAGGCTCCCCCCGGACCAAATCGGCCCCCCTCCACGAGGGGCCTCCCCCAGGCTCTCACCGGCTCTCACCGGCCTCTCACCGACCGTTATTGACAACGGTTTCCATGTCAGTTGAAAATGACTGTCATGAACGTACGACGCCGCCTCATACCCGCCGCCGCGATCACCGCCGTGACCGCCCTCGGCCTCGGCACCCTCACCGCATGCTCCGGCGCCGGCGCGGAGGCCGCGAACACCGGCAAGTTCGACGTCGTCGCGTCGTTCTACCCGATGGCCTTCCTCGCCGAACGCATCGGCGGGGACCACGTCCACGTCACCAGTCTGACCTCCCCCGGCCAGGAACCGCACGACCTGGAGATCAGCCCCCGGCAGATCGCCCTGCTCCAGGACTCCGACGCGGTGCTGTACCTGAGGAACCTCCAGCCCTCCGTCGACGACGCGGTGGCCCAGTCCCCGGTCAAGACCAAGATCGACGCGGGCTCGCTCACCACGCTGGAGGAGCACGGCACCGAGGTCGGCGGCCACGCCGCGGCGCACGACACCCACAAGAGCGAGGAGTCCGCGGGCAAGGACCCGCACATCTGGCTCGACCCGGTGCGCTATGCCCAGGTCGCCGAGGGCGTCGGCAAGGCCTTCGAGAAGGCCGACCCGAAGCACGCCGCCGACTACGAGAAGAACACCGCGGCCCTCGTCAAGCGGCTGAACGACCTGGACCGGCAGTTCAGGACCGGCCTCGCCCACACCAAGACCAAGGTCTTCATCACCACCCACGCCGCCTTCGGCTACCTCGCCGAGCGCTACGGCCTGACCGAGGAGGCCGTCGGCGGTCTCGACCCCGAGTCCGAGCCCAGCGCCGCCCGCGTGAAGGACCTGGAGACGATGGCCAGGGCCGACGGCGTCTCCACCGTGTTCTACGAGACGCTCGTCAGCGACAAGACCGCGAAGACCATCGCCCACGACGCCGGCCTGAGGACCGACGTGCTCGACCCGATCGAGGGCATCACCGCCAAGTCCCGCGGCAAGGACTACTTCTCCGTCCAGGAGGCCAACCTCAAGGCCCTCCGGCAGGCGCTCGGCGCGAAGTGAAGGGACACGAGATGACCGGCGAACCCGTCATATCCCTGCGGGGCGTCACCGCCGAACTCGGCGCCCGGCCCGTGCTGCGCGGCATAGACCTCACGGTCCACCGCGGCGAGGTCGTCGCGCTGCTCGGCGCCAACGGCTCCGGCAAGTCCACGGCGATCCGCACGATCATCGGCCAGGTCCCGGCGAGCGGCGGCACCATCGAGCTGTTCGGCACCCCGCGCCACGCCTTCCGGGACTGGTCGCGCGTGGGCTACGTACCGCAGCGGACGACGGCCGCGGGCGGCGTCCCGGCGACGGTGACGGAGATCGTCTCCTCGGGCCGCCTGTCCCGCACCCGTTTCGGCGTCTTCCGCAGGGCCGACCGGGAGGCCGTGCAGCGGGCCCTGGAGCTGGTCGGGATGGCCGACCGCGCCAAGGACTCGGTGAACGCCCTCTCCGGCGGCCAGCACCAGCGCGTCCTGATCGCCCGCGCCCTCGTCGCCGAGCCCGAGCTGCTGATCATGGACGAGCCGATGGCGGGCGTCGACCTGGCCAGCCAGGAGGTCCTCGCGCGCACGCTGAGGCAGCAGGTCGACTCCGGTACGACGGTCCTGCTCGTGCTGCACGAACTGGGCCCCCTGGAGCCCCTGATCGATCGGGCGGTCGTCCTGCGCGACGGCTGCGTGCTGCACGACGGCCCACCGCCGAAGGCCGTGGGCCAGCACGCCCTGCCCGGCCACGACCACGTACACCCGCACGCGCCGGCGGGTGCCGAATCCCCGCGGACAGGACTGCTGAGCTGATGGACTTCCTGAACTACGCCTTCATGCAGCGGGCGCTGCTCGCCGCCGTCCTGGTCGGCATCACGGCGCCCGCGGTCGGCATCTACCTGGTCCAGCGCCGCCAGGCCCTGATGGGCGACGGCATCGGGCACGTCGCGATGACCGGCGTCGGCCTCGGCTTCCTGCTCTCCACCTCCCCGGTGTGGATGGCGACGGCCGTCTCGGTCCTCGGCGCGGTCCTGATGGAACTGATCCGCTGGTACGGAAAGACCCGCGGCGACATCGCGCTCGCCATGCTCTTCTACGGCGGCATGGCCGGCGGCGTGATGTTCATCAACCTCGCGCCGACGGGCTCCAACGCGAACCTGACGACGTACCTGTTCGGCTCGCTGTCCACCGTGTCGCAGTCCGACGTGACGGCGATCTGCCTGCTCGCCGCGTTCGTGGTGCTGGTCGCGCTCGGCCTGCGCCGCCAGCTGTTCGCGGTCAGCCAGGACGAGGAGTTCGCGCGGGTCACGGGCCTGCCGGTGCGCGCCCTGAACCTGCTGACGGCGGTCACGGCGGCGGTCACGGTCACGGTCGCCATGCGCGTGGTCGGCCTGCTGCTGGTGTCCGCGCTCATGGTCGTACCGGTGGCGGCGGCGCAGCAGCTCACCCGCAGCTTCACGGCGACCTTCGTGATCGCGGTCGCGATCGGCGTGGCCGTGACCGTCAGCGGCACGATCACCTCCTACTACCAGGACGTCCCGCCCGGCGCGACGATCGTCCTGCTGACCATCGCCGCGTTCGTCGCGCTGACGGCCCTGGCCGCGCCCTTGGCCCGGCGCCGCGCCCGTGCGGCCGCCGCGGCGCGGCCCGCGGCGGACCCGGCCGAGTGCACGATTCCGGCCACGAGACAGGCCGGGGACAAGATCGGCGTCTGACCGCCGACAGCCCGGGCTGGCACAATGGCCGCCCGGGCAGAAGCGAGACGTGAGGAGGCACCCGGTGACGACCGCTGGACCGCCCGTGAAGGGCCGCGCGACCCGTCAGCGTGCAGCCGTGGCGGCGGCCCTGGACGAGGTCGAGGAGTTCCGCAGCGCGCAGGAACTGCACGACATGCTCAAGCACAAGGGCGACTCGGTCGGCCTCACCACGGTCTACCGCACCCTCCAGTCCCTCGCCGAGGCCGGCGAGGTCGACGTCCTGCGCACCTCCGACGGCGAGTCCGTCTACCGCCGCTGCTCCACCGGCGAGCACCACCACCACCTCGTCTGCCGGGCCTGCGGCAAGGCCGTCGAGGTCGAGGGGCCGGCCGTGGAGAAGTGGGCCGAGGCGATCGCGGCGGAACACGGGTACGTCAACGTGGCCCACACGGTGGAGATCTTCGGCACCTGCGCCGACTGTGCCCAGAGCTGACCACCGGCCGGGGCGGCGCCGCCGGCGGTGCGGGCCGTCCGGGGCCCGCGGCTCCGGTCAGACGCGGGTGATGTGGCGGTCCAGGATCTCCCGCAGGCGGTCCGCGTCCGACGGCTCCGCCAGCCCCCGCTTCGGCAGCAGCGTGAGGCACCGCGCCTGGGGATCACCGCTGAAGAGGACGAACATCTCCGGTGTCTCCCGGTAGCACGGCCGCGCCCCCCACTCCTGCACGACGGTGATGTGGTCCCCGCGGACCGTCACCCCTGCGTCCGACACCGTCGTACGGCACGCCCCGCTCACCTCCGCGGTCCGCGCCAGGCTCCGCCCCAGGAACCGGGGCATCAGCAGGAGGCCCAGCGCCAGGTAGCCGGTGACGAGGACCGAGATCACGTCCACGCCGTCGGCGGCGAGGAACCCGGTCCACAGCAGGGCGGCGAGTGCGACCCCCAGCGTGTTCCGGTCCCACCAGGTCATCCTGCGGCGCACCCAGAGTGCCTTGGTGAAGTCACGCGCGGTCGGCCGGTACGCCAGCTCCACGGCCTCATGAGCGGTCTCCCGCCCCATGTCCATGACCATGAGGCGGGATCGTACAGCCGTTCCCCCGAAGGTGATCAGGCGGTGCGGCCGAAGCAGCGCTCCAGCTCGTCCAGGTCGTAGAACGCGCTGCCCTTGGCGACGGGACGGCAACCCGCCCTGAACGGCGTCTCGCGCTCGTTGTAGAGCATGCGCACCAGGTAGCGGCCGTCCTTCTCGTACACGTCCCACTGGATGTTCGCGCCCAGCGGGGCGACCGAGGCGCCGCGCCAGGGGTTGTCGGCGTAGGTGTACGGCTGCGCCGGCGTCGCCGGTTCCGTGCTGCCCGGCAGGCCCATCAGCGCGGCCAGCGGGATGATCTCCTCGGCGTGGGTGAAGCGCAGCTCGGCGCCGAGGTCGCCGGTGCCGGCGCGCTTGGCCTCGACCTGGCGGAAGAAGTCGTCCAGCAGGACGCCGGCCATCTTGTAGGTGATGTCGCTGCCGGCGAAGCCGGGGCCCTTCTCGTAGAAGTCCTCCGCGTCCGAGAGGTATCCGAACCAGGCCGCGTCCGAGCGGGAGACGAAGCGGCCCATGTCCCAGCCCCTGCCGTCCGGGTCGGGGCTCTCCTGGATCATGGCGGGCGCGATGGCGTACAGGTTGTAGACGGCCTGCGCGGCGCCGACCTGGTCGGTGATCCCGTCGACGAAAGGCGCCGTGAACAGCCGCCGCAGGACACTGCGCGCGGCCTCGTGCGTCCGGGGCTGGTCGGTGACCGCCGCCAGGGTGTCCTTCAGGCGCTGGTCGTTGGCGAGGTAGTCCCGGTACGCGGCGCCGCCCGCCGCCTTGTGGAAGTACAGCAGGTCCCTGTCGGTGCGGGTCGGCCCGATCAGCGGCTTCAGCGCCGGGGCGGCGGCGGCCAGCGCGGCCGTGTACTCCCCGGCGCTGTCCACGGCCCGCCCCTGCCCGGAGCTGACCACGTCGATCTTCTCGCCGCGGTCGGCGATGTCCCGGAACAGGGTGGGCAGCCGCTGCTCGGTGCGCGTCGCGGTGTCCCGCATCTCCTGCCGGCCGCGACCGCTGAGATCGCCGTACCCGGTCTTCTCCATGGCGGCCGTCAGCGCCCGCACGACCGGCCCGAACTTCTCGCCCCCGGCGGTGAGCCGGCCCTCCTCCCGGGCCTTGTCCCACAGCGGGAGGATCAGGCCGGCGTCCCCGCCGTCGGTCGCCGCGCGGGAGCCGTGCCGGGAGACGTTCTCGGTGAAGACGGGGACGTAACCGGCCGGGGGCCGCTGGTAGCCGCGCGGGTTCTGCCCGGGCTCGTACGGCGCCTTGGTGCCGTAGCTCTCGCGGTGCGCGGGACCGCCGTCCGGGGCGGCGTGCGCGGGCAGCGCGGTGAGCAGCAGGGCGCCGAGGGCGAGGACAGGGGTGAGACGTCTCATGAGTCCCGCATCCTCGGCGCCCCGGATGAACCGGCCCGCGCCGCCCGGATGAACCGCCGATGGCTACGAGGTGGAGTCGCCCTTCATCGCGGCCTCCATGGCGAGCAGTTGCTCGTTGGGCACGGCACCGCCGAACCGCCGGTCGCGGGAGGCGAATTCGACGCAGGCCCGCCACAGGTCACGGCGGTCGAAGTCGGGCCAGAGCACGTCCTGGAAGACCATCTCGGCGTACGCGCTCTGCCACAGCAGGTAGTTGGAGGTGCGCTGCTCCCCGCTGGGACGCAGGAAGAGGTCCACGTCCGGCATGTCCGGGTAGTACAGGTACTTCTGGATGGTCTTCTCGGTGACCTTCGACGGGTCCAGCCGCCCCGCCGCGACGTCCTCGGCCAGCGCCTTCGCCGCGTCGGCGATCTCGGCCCGGCCGCCGTAGTTCATGCAGAAGTACAGCGTGAGCAGGTCGTTGCCCTTGGTCTGCTCCTGGGCGATCTGCAACTCCTTGGCGACGGACTTCCACAGCCTGGGCATCCGGCCCACCCAGCGCACCCGGACCCCCAGCTCGTCGAGCTGGTCGCGGGTCCTGCGGATGAAGTCGCGGTTGAAGTTCATCAGGAAGCGGACCTCGTCGGGCGACCGCTTCCAGTTCTCGGTGGAGAAGGCGTACAGGGAGATGTTGCGGACGCCGACCTCGATGGAGCCCTGGAGCACGTCGAGCACCCGCTCGGCGCCGACCTTGTGCCCCTCGGTGCGGGGCAGCCCGCGCTCCTTCGCCCAGCGGCCGTTGCCGTCCATGACGATCGCCACATGGTTCGGGACCAGCTCTCCCGGGAGCTTCGGCGCGCGCGCACCCGAGGGGTGCGGCTCCGGCGCCTTGTACTCGCGCCGCTGGCGCCCCAGGATCCCGCGTACGGCCATGTGCTCCTCGTCTCCCTCTTGCTTCGTACCGGAGCGGACTACTTCTCGACGTATCTGAGCGAACGCAGCCCGCGCTCCAGATGCCAGTGCAGGTAGGCGGACACCAGCCCGCTGCCCTCGCGGACGTACCGCGCCTCGCAGGCATCCGCCGTCTCCCAGTCTCCCGTAAGCAGCGCGCCGAGCAGCACCAGGGTCTGCGGCGACGGTACGACACTGCCGGGCACCCGGCAGTCGGCGCAGACGGAACCGCCGGAGGCCACCGAGAAGAACCGGTTCGGTCCGGGCATGCCGCACTTGGCGCAGTCGCCGAAGCTCGGGGCGTAGCCGTTCACGGCGAGGGAGCGGAGCAGGAAGGCGTCGAGCACGAGATGGGGCGCGTGTTCGCCCCGGGCGAGGGTCCGCAGGGCGCCCACGAGCAGCAGATACTGCTGCACGGCCGGCTCGCCCTCGTGGTCGGTGAACCGCTCGGCGGTCTCCAGCATGGCCGTCCCGGCGGTGTAGCGCGCATAGTCGGTGACGATCCCGCCGCCGTACGGCGCGATGGTCTCACTCTGCGTGCACAGCGGCAGCCCCCGCCCGACCAGCTCGCTCCCCCGCGCGAAGAACTGCACGTCGACGTGCGAGAACGGCTCCAGCCGGGCCCCGAACTTCGACTTCGTCCGCCGCACACCCCGGGCCACCGCCCGCACCCGCCCGTGCCCCCGCGTGAGCAACGTGATGATCCGGTCGGCCTCACCCAGCTTCTGGGTGCGCAGCACGATGCCGTCATCCCGGAACAGACTCACAACCGCCCCCCGCTATCCACCGGCCGGGGGCCCGGGGGTCGCCCCCCGGAACGGCACAGCATGATCCGGTCCGCCTCACCCAGCTTCTGGGTGCGCAGCACGATGCCGTCGTCGCGGAACAGACTCATGGAGCCCATTGTCGCCCATCCGCTCGCGGGGACGGGCGGTCCTCGCTACACGAAGCGCCCATCCGCTCGGCAGGGGCGGGCGGTCCTCAGGACGCGAACGCGTCCAGCAGGGTGGTGATCCTCAGGTGGTGTTCCACGAGGTGGACGCCGGTGATGGTGACCGAGATCACGTCGGTCGAGGCGGCAGGGGCGAGGCGGGCCCGGAGGGTCGCCGTGGAGCCGGTGACGGGGTGGGTCCAGGGGGCGGCGCCGGTCAGGTTGCGCTCGGTCCGCTCCCAGTCGGCGGCCTCGAACTCCGCGCCGGTGCAGGAGGCGAGGAGCGCGAGGAAGCGGCGCAGGGCAGGGCGCCGTACGGTACCGGTGATCTCGTCCGGCTCGGTCTCCGGGTACGTCTGCTCGGCCGGCGGGCCGGTCCGGCGCAGGCCGGCGCTGACCGCGTGCCGGTCGCGGATGGTGACGTACAGCCAGGCCCAGCCGTCGAGCCGGCTCACGGCACGGTCGGGGTCGTACGCGGCGACCGGGAGTTGCGGGATCCGCTTGCGGCCGGTCTCGTCGGGGCGGTACGGCGCCTCGAACGCCTCCTGCCACCGGGCGAGTTCTGGTGCGTACCGCTCCTTTGCCTCCCGTGCGTCCACGCCGAGGTAACGGGCGATGTCCGCCCAGGAAGCGCCGCGTTCCCGCTCGTACACGACGGCCCTCGTGAGCAGCTCCTCGGCCGGCCCGACCAGCGTGCGCGCCTCGCTGACCCGGCCGCCCGGCCCGGCGTAGGCGTCGTGGCGCGTCGGCACCAGTTCGCGGGCGGTGTCGGCGAGTCCGTGCGCCGCGCTGCTGAGAACCAGGCGGGCGAGCGCCTCCCGGGTGTAGGTGCCGCGCGCCTCGTCGTAGGGAGTGGTGTCGTTCACGCGGGTCAAGGTCGCATCCGGGCCCGGTCGCGCGCTCGCCGGTTTCCGGCGGGCGGACGGGAGCCGGAGCCGTCAGTGGTGCCGACCACTGGCAGCTCACCCATCCGTGTACGCCGTCTTGACCACCCCCACGCCCCCTCCTATGGTCGCGCTACCGGCCGGACGTAGGACGTAGGACGTCGTATCTCCCACCCCCGCCTCACCCTCCCGCCCCCCGACTCGTTGGAGGACCCGTGCGCGACGACGTGACACCCGAGCCCGGCGCACCGGCACCGCGCCGCCGGCAGTTCCTCACCTGCACCGGTGCGCTCGGTGCGGCCGCCCTGCTGCCGCCGGCGCTGACCGCGTGCTCGGCCGGGCCGCAGTCGACGAACGACACCGGAGGCGGGGGCGGCGGCAAAAACCGGACGCTGACCGCCGTGATCGGCTACGGCAACGACGGCAGCTGGGATCCGACGCAGACGGCGTCGGCGTTCTGCATGGCCGCCAACAACCACATCTACGAGGGGCTGCTGGACACCGACCCGATCACCCGGGCGCCGTATCCGGCGCTCGGCACCGAGGTGCCGAAGGACCCGGACGCCACCACCTGGCGGTTCACGCTGCGCTCCGGCGCCACCTTCCACGACGGCAAGCCCGTCACCGCCGACGACGTCGTGTTCGTCTTCGACCGGATCCTCGACCCGAAGACCCAGACCCTCGCCAAGGGCTTCTTCGCAAGCTGGCTGGACGGTGTCAGGAAGGTCGACGCGCGCACCGTCGAGCTGGTGCTCAAGTTCCCCTTCCCGGACGGGCTTTCGCGGCTCACGCTGGCCAAGGTCATGCCGAAGCACGTGTTCTCCGAGCCCGGCGCCTGGGACGACGCCGTCAAGGGGCTGGCGGTCGGCTCGGGACCGTACCGGCAGACCGCGCACCACCCGAAGTCCAACACCGCCTTCGAGGCGTACGCCGGCTACAACGGCCCGCGCCCGCCCGCCTTCAAGCGCATGAACTGGCTGACCATCGTCGACGCCGCGCCGCGCGTCGCGAAGATCTCCGGGTCGGACGCGGGGGCGCAGATCGCCGACAACATCCCGTACGCCAACATCGCGCGGCTGGAGCAGAGCGGGCTGAAGGTCGCCGGCGGCGCCGGGATGAACAACCTGTTCCTGATGTTCAACACCCGGCACAAGCCCTTCGACGACGTGCGGGTGCGGCAGGCCCTGCACTACGCCATCGACACCGAGAAGATGGTGCAGGTCGCCCTCAAGGGGCACGGCAAGCCCGCGTCCTCCTTCCTCAACGAGGGCAACCCCGCCTACCGGCGCGCCAGGACCGTCTACGACTACGACCCGGACAAGGCCAAGGCCCTCCTCAAGGCGGCCGGGGTGAGCGATCTCAGGGTCGAGATCCTCGCGGTCAACGTCAGCTGGATCGTCGACTGCCTGCCGACCATCAAGGCCTCCTGGGACGCCGTCGGCGTGCACACGACGCTGGCGCCGCAGGAGACCACGGCCGTGTTCACCAAGATGGACCAGAAGCAGGACTACCAGGTCGTCGCCGCCGCCTCCAACCCCAACCAGTTCGGGCTCGACGCCGACCTGATCATGCACTACAACTACGGGCCGCAGAACCTGTGGATGCAGTACACCCGGTGGGCCGGCGACCCCGTCGCCAGACAGCTCTTCAAGGACATGGACCGGGCGACCCGGGAGCCTGACCCGCAGAAGAAGAAGGCGATGATCCAGGACTACATCGACGTCGTCGCCGAGCAGGCCGTGCTGTACCCGGTGGTGCACAACGAGCTGATGACCGCCTGGGACCCCCGCAAGCTCACCGGGATAAGGGCCCAGCCGTACCCGGGCGTCAACCTGCTCCAGGCGAAGTGGGTCTGACGGCATGACGGCCGCCGCACGGATCCTGGTCCGGCGCATCGCCCTGCTCGTGCCGCTGATGCTCGGGATCGTGCTGTTCGTGTTCCTGGTGATGCGGTTCTCGGACGTCGACCCCGCGTCCGCGTTCTTCCAGGGCGCCAATCCGACCCCGCAGCAGCTGCACGACTTCCGGGAGCGCAACGGCCTGCTCGATCCGCTCCCGGTGCGGTACGTCCACTTCGTCGGCGCCCTCCTCCACGGCGACCTCGGCACCAGCGCCCTGACCCGCGCGCCCGTGGCCGACCAGGTCACCACCGCGCTGCCGCTCACCCTCCAGCTGACCTTCCTCGGCCTGGTCCTCGCGGTGGTGCTGGCGCTGCTGGGCGGGGTGACGGCCGCCGTGTACCGGGACCGGATCCCGGACCAGGTGATCCGCGTCGTCTCGCTGGTCGGCGTCGCCGCCCCCGGCTTCTGGCTGGCGCTGCTGATGATCCAGTACCTGGCGGTGGACCGGGGCTGGTTCCCGACCGGCGGCTACATCAACCCGGCCGACTCGCTCACCGGCTGGCTGAAGACCATGGCCCTGCCCGCCTTCGCGCTTTCCCTGCCGGTGGCCGCGCAGCTGACGCGGATCGTGCGGACCTCGGTGGTGGAGGAACTGGACAAGGACTACGTCCGGACGGCGATCGGCAGCGGGCTGCCGCCCCGGGTCGTCGTCGGCCGGAACGTGCTGCGCAACGCCCTGGTCAATCCGCTGACCGTGCTCGGGCTGCGGGTCGGCTATCTGCTCGGCGGCGCCGTCGTCATCGAGACGATCTTCTCACTGCCCGGCATGGGCAAGCTGATGATCGACGCCGTGCAGAACGGGGACCCGGCGGTGGTGCAGGGCGTGGTCCTGACCACGGCCACCGGGTTCGTCGTCGTCAATCTCGTCATCGACATCCTGTATCTGCTGGTCAACCCACGTCTGAGGACGGGCTGATGGTCACACGCGCGCGTCTTGCCGAGCGGCTCTCCCGGCCCGGCGGCGTCCGGCTGCGGGCCTGGCGCCGGCTGCCGCCGCTGTCGAAGGCCGCCGTCTGCTTCCTGGCCGTCGTCCTCCTGGCCGCCGTACTGGCCCCGCTGCTCGCCCCGGACGACCCGCTGGACCAGCAGGAGCCGGCCGGCGGCTCCGGGCATCCGTCCGCCGCGCACTGGCTGGGGCAGGACAGCCTCGGCCGGGACATCCTGAGCCGGCTGATGTACGGCGCCCGGTGGTCGCTGGCGATCGGGCTGGGCGCGACCGCGCTGGCCCTGGTCGCCGGCGCCGTGCTCGGCGCGCTCGCGGCCACCTCCCGCAAGGCGGTCGACGAGACGCTGATGCGCTGCCTGGACGTGGTGATGGCGTTCCCGGGCATCGCGCTCGCGGCCGTGCTGGTCGCGGTGTTCGGCGGCGGGATCGGGGTGCTGATCTGCGCCATCGCCTTCCTGTTCACGCCGCCCGTCGCCCGGGTCGTACGGGCGAACGTCCTCGACCAGTACGGCGAGGACTACGTCACCGCCGAGCGGGTGATCGGCGCCCGCACCCCGCACATCGTGCTGCGGCACGTGGCCGTCAACTGCGCCGCCCCGGTGCTGGTGTTCTGCACCGTGCAGGTCGCCGAGGCGATCGTGTTCGAGGCGTCGCTGTCCTTCATCGGCGCCGGGGTCCGGCCGCCGGACCCGTCCTGGGGCAGTGTCATCGCCGACGGCAAGAACATGGTGCTGACCGGCGGCTGGTGGGCGACCGTCTTCCCCGGGCTGCTGATCCTGCTGACCGTGCTGTCGCTGAACATCCTCTCCGAGGGCCTGTCGGACGCCTGGGCGGCGCCGGCCGCCCGTGAGGTGGAGGCGCGCCCGGAGGGGGCAGGCGCGACGGACCGGCTGCAGGCCCCCGAGCCCGGGAGCGGGGAGGTGCTGCGGCTGCCCGGCCTGACCGAGGCCGCCCGGCGGCTGCGCGCCCGCGCCCGGCCCCGCCCCGACGCCTCCGCGCAGCCGGTGCTCGCGGTGGAGAACCTCACCATCGGCTTCCCGGACCGGCACCGGGGCGTGGACGTCGTCGCCGGGGTCGGCTTCGAGGTGTACCCGGGTGAAGTGCTCGGCCTGGTGGGCGAATCGGGGTGCGGCAAGTCGCTGACCGCGCTCACCGTCATGGGGCTCCAGCCGAGGGGTGCGCGGGTCGGCGGCCAGGTGCGGTTCCGGCAGCGGGAGCTGCTCGCCGAGCCGATGCGGGTGCGGCGGCGGCTGCTCGGGCACGAGATGGCGATGGTCTACCAGGACGCCCTGTCCTCGCTGAACCCGGCGATGACGATCCGCGCCCAGCTGAAGCAGCTCGTGCGGCGGGGCGGCCGGCGCGGTCCGGCCGAGCTGCTGGAGCTGGTCGGCCTGGACCCGGAGCGCACGCTGCGCAGCTATCCGCACGAGCTGTCCGGCGGGCAGCGGCAGCGTGTGCTGATCGCCATGGCGCTGTCCCGCGAACCCCGGCTGATCGTCGCCGACGAGCCGACGACCGCCCTGGACGCCACCGTGCAGGCGCAGGTGATGGAGCTGCTGCTGCGGCTGCGCGAGGAGCTGGGGTTCGCGCTGATCCTGGTCTCGCACGATCTGGCGCTGGTCGCCGACGTCACCGACCGGGTGGTGGTGATGTACGGCGGGCAGATCGTGGAGAGCGGGGTGACCGCCGAGCTGGTGGCGGCGCCGGCCCACCACTACACGCGGGGGCTGCTCGGCAGCGTGCTGTCGCTGGAGTCGGCCGAGGAGCGGATGACGCAGATCAAGGGGGTCGTCCCCGCCCCGGCCGACTTCCCGGCGGGCTGCCGCTTCGCCGACCGCTGCCCGCTGGCGACCGAGGTGTGCCACGACCGGGCGCCCGTCCTCACCGGTACGGCCGCCCACACGGCCGCCTGCCACCATCCGGCCGTATCCGTGGAGGGGGCCCTGCAGTGAACGCCGTCGTCGAGGTCCGGGACGTCCATGTCGTGCACAAGGCCCGCAGCGGCGGACTGTTCCGCCGCGACCGGGTGTACGCCCTGACCGGCGCCGGCCTCACCGTGGCCGCCGGGGAGACGGTGGGCGTGGTCGGCGAGTCGGGGTGCGGGAAGTCCACGCTGGCGCGGGTGCTGGTCGGCGTGCAGCGGCCGACGTCCGGGACGGTGGCGTTCCGCGGGCGGGACCTGTGGACGATGCCGCCCGCCGAGCGCCGGGCCATGGTCGGCGCGGGCGTCGGCATGGTCTTCCAGGACCCGTCGACGGCGCTGAACCGGCGGCTGACGGTACGGCGGATCCTGCGCGACCCGCTGGACGTGCACCAGCGCGGCACCCGGCCCGAACGGGAGGACCGGGTACGGGAGTTGATGGCGCTCGTCGGTCTGCCCCGGGCCCTCGCGGAGGCGCTGCCCGGTCAGCTCTCCGGCGGCCAGCGGCAGCGCGTCGCCATCGCCCGCGCGCTCGCCCTGGACCCGGCGCTGGTCGTCGCCGACGAGCCGACCAGCGCGCTCGACGTGTCGGTGCGCGCGCAGATCCTCAATCTCCTGCTGGACCTGAAGGAGCGCCTCGGGCTCGCCCTGGTCTTCGTCTCGCACGACATCCAGACGGTACGGCGGATGAGCGACCGGGTGATCACCATGTACCTGGGCCGGATCGTGGAGGAGGCCCCGGCGGACCGGGTCACCGGCGCCGCCCGGCACCCGTACACCCGCGCCCTGTTCTCCGCCACGCCCGGCCTGCTGGACCCGATCGACCCGATCCCGCTGACCGGTCCGGTGCCGTCGGCGACCCGGCCGCCGAGCGGCTGCCCGTTCCGCACCCGCTGCTGGAAGGCGGACGGGCTGTGCACCGAGGCGATGCCGGACTTCTCGGCCGCGTCACGGCCCGGACACCGCTACCGGTGCCACCATCCTGTGCAGGAGGAGGAATCGACCCGCGACCTAGCAGACCTAGCCCGCCAGGAGCCCTGACATGCCCTTCCCCGCCCCGCTGACCGGTGTCGTCCCGCCCGTCTGCACGCCCCTGACGCCGGACCGCGAGGTGGACGTGCCCTCGCTGCTCAGGCTGGTCGGCCATCTGGTGGAGGGCGGGGTGCACGGGCTGTTCCTGCTCGGGTCGACGTCCGAGGCCGCGTTCCTCACGGACCGGCAGCGCCGGCAGGTGGTGGAGGCCGTGGTGGCGCACATGGGCGGTCAGCTGCCGGTCCTCGCCGGCGCCATCGACATGACGACGCCGCGGGTGCTGGAGCACGTCGCGGCGGTGACGGCGGCCGGAGCGGAGGCGGTGGTCGTCACGGCCCCGTTCTACGCCCGCACCCACCGCTCCGAGATCATCCACCACTACCGCCGGATCGCCGCCGCGTCCGACGTACCGGTCATCGCGTACGACATCCCCGTCGCCGTGCACACCAAGCTCCCCGCCGAGGCGGTGCTGGGCCTGGCCGCCGACCGGGTGCTGGCCGGGATCAAGGACTCCAGCGGCGACCTGGCCGCGTTCCGGGAGATCGTCACCGGCGCCCGCGCGCACCCCGGGTTCAGCGCGCTCACCGGCTCCGAGCTGGTCGTGGACTCGGCGCTGATGCTGGGCGCCGACGGGGCGGTGCCGGGCCTGGCCAACGTCGACCCGCACGGGTACGTGCGGCTGTACCGGATGTGCCGCGCCGGCGACTTCGAGGGCGCACGGGCCGAGCAGGAGCGGCTGTGCGCGCTGTTCGGGATGGTCACGGCCGGGGACCCGGCCCGGATGGGCGGCAGCTCGTCGGCGCTGGGCGCGTTCAAGGCGGCGCTGCATCTGCGGGGGGTCATCGACTGCCCGGCCACGGCGGAGCCGCAGGTGCCGCTGTCGGGAGACGAGGTGGAGCGGGTCGGGAAGTTCCTCGCGGCGGCGGGGCTGCTCTAGGCCCTGTCGACCTGGCGCTCCGGCACGGCCAGTTCACGGAACTCCAGGGTGTCGTAGGCGTGCTCGGCGCCCGTCTCGTACAGGACGCCGACCTTGCCGTGTCCGAGCTGGACCAGGTCGGAGTAGGCGGCCGGACGGTTCGAGAGGGTGAGCAGTCGGGTGAAGGTGCGGCCGGCGTCCGTGCTCGACCAGATCGCCAGGGCACGGCGGGCGGTCGGCGTGGAGGGGGCGGAGAAGAGCAGCGGGGCCCGGCGCCCGCGGAGCTGGAGGAGGCTGCCCTGGACGACCGGGACGGCGTTCAGGCTGGGCTGGACGGCGTAGGGGCGGTCGAGGGTGGCGCCGCCGTCGGAGGAGTAGGTGTCGAGACGGTTGCCCGGCGCGCTGCCGTACTGGTCGCGGGCGTTGAAGTAGACGCGGCCGTCGGGGAGTTGGGCGGCGGTCGTCTCGTTGGGGCGGATCGCGCCGCCGTGCGGCCCGGTCACGAAGCCGAGGTGCCAGGTGCGGCCGCCGTCGTCGCTGTAGAGGGCGTGGCCGCCGTCGGACGGGGAGCCGGGGCCGGTGGAGTGGTCGGCGGGGACCAGCAGCCGGCCGGCGTGGCTGCCCCGGGTGAGGGCGACGGCGTGGCCGGGGCCGGTGGCATACCAGGTCCAGCCGGGCCGCTTCACCGACGCCGTGATGTCCACCGGCGGGGTGAAGTGCCGGCCGTCGTCCCGGCTGCGCTGCACGAACACCCGGCGCTCCCCCGCACCGCGCCGGATCTGCTCCTCCGTCAGCCTGCCGCTGTTGGCGCAGGTCACCAGGACGACGGCGCCGGTGCGCGGGTCCACGACCGGCGCCGGGTTGCCGCGGGTGTCGCCGTGCCCGGCGGCCACCACGGTCAGCGGACCCCAGGTGCAGCCGCCGTCGGTGGAGCGGCGCAGCACGACGTCGATGGCGCCGGTGTCCGCCGGGCCGCCGCGCCGCCCCTCGGCGAAGGCCAGGAGGGTGCCGTGCCGGGTGCGCACCAGGGCGGGGATGCGGTAGACGGCGTAGCCGCCGCGGCCGGAGACGTACGGCAGCGACCCGGCGCAGCCGGTGCGCGGCTCGGCGAAGGCCGCCGCGGGCGGGCGGACGGTGAGCGAGGCGAGGAGCACGAGCGCGGTGAGCAGGAGGCGGCTTCTCGGTGTCACCCGCCCATGTTCCCCGGCGCCGGCGCCCCGGACGGGTAACCGACGGCCGCGTCGGCGCGTGCGCCGCGGGCGAGACCGACGGCCTCCCGGCCGGTGCGCGGCTCGGCGAAGGCCGCCGCGGGCGGGCGGACGGTGAGCGAGGCGAGGAGCACGAGCGCGGTGAGCAGGAGGCGGCTTCTCGGTGT
>NZ_JBIDAL010000010.1:97194-181807 GCF_043202415.1 Streptomyces sp. NPDC048192 | reverse complement strand
TGTCACCCGCCCATGTTCCCCGGCGCCGGCGCCCCGGACGGGTAACCGACGGCCGCGTCGGCGCATGCGCCGCGGGCGAGACCGACGGCCTCCCGGCCGGTGCGCGGCTCGGCGAAGGCCGCCGCGGAGGATCAGGACGGCGTGCGCGCCGCCGCCAGCAGCCGGGTCACGTCGTCGGCGCAGATGGTCAGCGCCGCGCCCACCGTGGTGAGGGCGTCCCGTTCCGCCGGTGTGTACGGTCCGTCGGCGAGGGCGATGCGGGCGCCCTGGAGGAGCAGGGACTCGCGGCCGGCCGGGGCGAGGTGCGGGGCGAGCGGGTCCAGGGCCTCGTGCAGCTCTATCGTCAGGCTGGTGCCGCACTCCGCGCCGAGCACCCGGCCGGTGTCGGCGGCGAGGGCCTCGACGAGCGCGGCCAGCTGTTCCTCTGTGCAGCCGTCGAAGCCGGCGGCGCGCACGGTGCCGGCGGCCGTCTCCAGGGCCGTGCGGGAGGAGGTGCCGCCCGCGGCGAGCACGGCGAGGGCGACGGTGTGCACGGCGTCGCGGAGCATCGCGGAGAAGCGGCGCGTGGTGGGGTGGTCGAGCACGTCGGTGCCGTAGTGGCGCCCGCAGGCGGCGCACTCCACGACCGGTCCGGCGGTGCCGCGGGGCAGCAGGGGCACGCCCAGCAGGGTGAGCCTGCGGCGTCCGGTGAGCCGCTGGTAGTTGCGGTCGCCGCCGCATCCGGGGCAGTAGAACTCGCCGTCCCCGACGGGTGTCCATGCGGTGCCGATGCGCAGGATGCGCGCAGCGCCGGCGGCACGGCCGTCTCGTCCCCGTACTGGCACGTCGCACCTCCGTAACCACGCGGCAACATCGCCGCGCTGGCGTGATGTTAGCCACACCACCGACGCTGAGTCAGTACCCCGTACGAGACCTTTCTGTGACCTGTTCGGCCCTGTGGCCGGAAAACGACGGTGCCCCGGCCGCCGTACACAGCGGCCGGGGCACCGGAAGGCCCGGTCAGAGGGGTCAGCGCGCCGCGCGGTTGACCGCGGAGACGACCGCCTTCAGCGACGCACGCGTCGTGTTCGCGTCGATGCCGATGCCCCACAGGACCTTGCCGTCGATCGCGCACTCGATGTAGGAGGCGGCCTGCGCGGAGGCGCCCTCGCTCATCGTGTGCTCCTGGTAGTCCAGCAGGCGTACGTCGATGCCGATGGACTGCAGGGCGTCGAAGAAGGCCGAGATCGGACCGTTGCCGGAGCCGGTCAGGACGGTGTCCTCGCCGTCGACGGTCGCCTCGACGGTCAGCGTGTCCACGCCGTCGGTGTCGGTGGTCGACTGGCCCGTCCTGACCTGGATGCGGCCCCAGGGGTTCTCCGGGTTCGGCAGGTACTCGTCCTGGAAGACCGCCCAGATCTCCTTCGGCGTGATCTCGCCGCCCTCGGCGTCCGTCTTCGCCTGGATGAGCTTGGAGAACTCGATCTGCATCCGGCGCGGCAGGTCCAGCTTGTGGTCGTTCTTCAGGACGTAGGAGATGCCGCCCTTGCCGGACTGCGAGTTGACGCGGATGACGGCCTCGTAGGAGCGGCCGACGTCCTTGGGGTCGATGGGCAGGTACGGCACCGCCCACTCGAGGTCGTCGACGGTGACGCCCTTGGCCCTGGCGTCGGCCTCCATGGCGTCGAAGCCCTTCTTGATGGCGTCCTGGTGGGAGCCGGAGAAGGACGTGTAGACCAGGTCGCCCACGTACGGGTGGCGCGGGTGGACCTCCATCTGGTTGCAGTACTCCCACACGCGGCGGATCTCGTCGATGTCGGAGAAGTCGATCTGCGGGTCGACGCCCTGCGAGAACAGGTTCATGCCCAGGGTGACCAGGTCGACGTTGCCGGTGCGCTCGCCCTGCCCGAACAGGCAGCCCTCGACGCGGTCGGCGCCGGCCATCAGGGCCAGCTCGGCCGCCGCCACGGCCGTGCCGCGGTCGTTGTGCGGGTGGACGGACAGGCAGACGTACTCGCGGCGGGTCAGGTTGCGGTGCATCCACTCGAACCGGTCCGCGTGCGTGGACGGGGTCGAACGCTCCACGGTGGCGGGCAGGTTGAGGATGATCTCGCGGCCCGGGCCCGGCTGGTAGACGTCCATGACCGCCTCGCAGACCTCCAGGGCGAAGTCCAGCTCGGTGTCGGTGAAGATCTCCGGGCTGTACTGGTAGCCGAACTCGGTCTCCGGGCCCAGCAGTTTCTCGGCGTACTCCATCACCAGGCGGGTGCCGTCGACGGCGATCTGCTTGATGTCGTCCTTGGAGCCGCGGAAGACCACCCGGCGGAAGACGGGCGCGGTGGCGTTGTAGAGATGCACGGTGGCGCGCTTGGCGCCCTTCAGCGACTCCACGGTCCGCTCGATCAGGTCCTCGCGGGCCTGGGTCAGCACGGAGATCGTGACGTCGTCCGGGATCGCGCCCTCTTCCTCGATGATCGAACGCACGAAGTCGAAGTCGGTCTGGCCGGAGGCGGGGAAGCCGACCTCGATCTCCTTGTAGCCCATCTTGACCAGCTGGTCGAACATCCGGCGCTTGCGCTCGGGCGACATCGGGTCGATCAGCGCTTGGTTGCCGTCGCGCAGGTCGGTGGAGAGCCAGCGCGGGGCTACGGTGATCCGCTGGTCCGGCCAGGTGCGGTCCGGGATGTCCACCTGCTCGTAGCGGCCGTACTTGTGGATCGGCATGGGGCTGGGCTGCTGGCGGTTGGCCATGATCGCGTGGGCTCCTTGGGGAGTTCCGGAGGTCCGGATGTCCTGGTGGACGGCCGACGACGCAACACCAAGCTCCGCGGGGAGGGAGTCGGCCTTGTCTACAGGCCCTCGCCGCGGCAGCTAAGGAGAAGCAGCCCGAAACGCATGATGCGCAGCAGCCTAGCCGAGCCACCCAGGACGCGGGGGCGTGTCCCAGTATGCGGGACCACACCTATAAACCCACTAGAACATGGATAAATCGTGCGCCATGCCACAGGCGCCGTACCACATCGTCACGGAGCGTGGCGACTCCTGTCCCGCTATTTCACCAATCATGGTGGCCCCTAGTGACATCGGCATCACGCAGTGCAATGGTGCCGGGCATGACGACCAACGGGGGCTTCCAGCCCGTCTTCTGCACGATCGTGCCGCCGCACATCCTCGACAAGCTCGCGCAGGCCGGCGACCCCGCGCTCGCCGGCCCGGCCCGCCGCTCCCTGGAGCACGACGCCTACCAGCGCACCAAGCGCCGGCTGACCACGGTCGTCGGCGCGCCCTCCGCCGCCGCGCCCGCGGGCGCCGCCGCTGACCAGCCGCACCGCACGATCTACGACGCGCACCACACCCAGGACCTGCCCGGCACCGAGGTCCGCGCGGAGGGCTCCGAGGCGGGCCCGGACGCCACCGTCAACCGCGCCTACGCGGGCCTCGGCGCCACCTTCGAGCTGTACCTGAAGGCCTACGGCCGCCGCTCCATCGACGGCGAGGGCCTCCCGCTGAACGCCACCGTGCACTTCGGGGAGTCGTACGACAACGCGTTCTGGAACGGCGAGCAGATGGTGTTCGGCGACGGCGACAACGAGATCTTCCTCGACTTCACCATCCCGGTCGACGTCATCGGCCACGAGCTGACCCACGGCGTCACCCAGCACACCGCGAACCTGGAGTACTTCGGCCAGTCCGGCGCGCTCAACGAGTCGGTCTCCGACGTCTTCGGCTCCCTGATCAAGCAGTACACCCTCGGCCAGACCGCCGCCGAGGCCGACTGGCTGATCGGCGCCGGGCTGCTCGCCCCGCACGTCCACGGCACCGCGCTGCGCTCGATGAAGGCCCCGGGCACCGCGTACGACGACCCGAGGCTCGGCAAGGACCCGCAGCCGGCGACCATGGAGCACTACGTCCGCACCGGCCGCGACAACGGCGGCGTGCACATCAACTCCGGCATCCCCAACCACGCCTTCTACCTGGTCGCCACGGCCATCGGCGGCCACGCCTGGGAGCGGGCCGGACAGATCTGGTACGACGTCCTCACCGGCGGCGAGCTGAAGAGCGGCGCGGTGTTCGCCGACTTCGCCACCCTGACGGTGAAGGCGGCCCGTGAGCGGTACGGCACCGGCGACGAACTCCAGGCCGTGCAGAAGGCGTGGGAACAGGTCGGGGTGCGGACGCTGTAGTTCCGTACTAGACAGTCCCCATGCATATCCGAGTACGGCGCACGGGCGGTTTCGCGGGCATCGAGCGCCAGGCCGAGCTGAACACCGCGGGCCGCCCCGACGCCCAGGAGTGGCACGACCTCGCCGAACGCGTCCTCGCGTCCGGCCGGGCTGTGCCACCCACCGGCGTCCCCGACGGCTTCCACTACGAGATCACCGTGGACGACCGCACGATCCACACCGCCGACCCCCGGCTCACGGACGAGGAACGGGAGTTGGTGTCACGGGTGCTGAAGGAGGGGGCGTAAGGACCGGTCTCCGACGGGGCGTTGACTTCTGTTACCGGGGGTACGGATGATCCCGCCATGGCGACTGACGCAGGCGGTCCGCGGCCCCCGGTGCCGCGTTTTCCGGACGGGTTTCTGTGGGGGGTGGCGACCTCTGCGCATCAGATCGAGGGGGCCGTCGAGGAGCGCGGGGCGTCCGTGTGGGACGTGTTCACGGCCGAGCCGGGGCGGGTGAAGGACGGTTCGACGGCGGCGGTGGCCTGTGACCACTACCACCGGTACCGGGAGGACGTGGCCCTGCTCGCCGGACTGGGCGTGGACGCCTACCGGTTCTCCGTCTCCTGGCCCCGGGCCGGCTCCCCCGGCGGGCTGGACTTCTACGACCGCCTGGTCGACGAGCTGTGCGCGGCGGGCGTACGGCCCGTGGCCACCCTCTTCCACTGGGACCTGCCCGCCGGTCTGGACTGGCTCCGGCGGGACACGGCGGCGCGGTTCGCCGACCACGTGACGGCCGTCGCCGAACGGCTCGGCGACCGGGTGCACAAGTGGATCACCCTCAACGAACCCGCCGAGCACACCCTCCTCGGCCACGCCATCGGCGCCCACGCCCCCGGCAGGCGGCTGCTGTTCGACGCGCTCCCCGTCGCCCACCACCAGCTCCTCGCCCACGGCCTCGCGGTACGGGCCCTGCGCGCGGCCGGCGCCGGCGGCATCGGCATCGCCAACTCCCACGGCCCCACCTGGGCCGCCTCCGCCGAACCGGCCGACGTGGAGGCGGCCGGCTTCTACGACCTGCTGCTCAACCGCCTGTTCGCCGAGCCGGTCGTCCTCGGGGAATACCCGGAGGGAATGGGCGAGTTGATGCCCGGCGACGTCGCGGCCGATCTGAAGGTCATCGGCGAGCCCGTCGACTGGTACGGGATCAACTACTACGCCCCGACCCGGGTGGGCGCGCCCGGCGGCACCGACGGCGAGTACGGCGGCCTGGCACTCCCCGCCGAACTGCCCTTCTCCGTCCGGGAGATCGAGGGCCGCCCGGTGACCGACTTCGGCTGGCCGGTCGTCCCGGAGGGCCTCACCGAGCTGCTGTGCGGCTTCCGTGACCGGTACGGCGACCGGCTCCCGCCGATCGTCATCACCGAGAACGGCTGCTCCTACGACGGCCTCGACGACCAGGACCGCATCGCCTACCTGGACGCCCACATCCGCGCCCTGCACACCGCGCTGGAGGCCGGCGTGGACGTGCGCGGCTACTTCGTGTGGTCCCTGATGGACAACTTCGAGTGGGCCGAGGGCTATGCGCGCCGCTTCGGCCTGGTGCACGTGGACTACGACACGCTGGAGCGTACCCCGAAGGCCTCCTACCACTGGTTCCGGGACGTGCTCCGGGCGCAGAGATGACCACGGTCCGGCCCCCGGCCGCGCTGGCCGAACCGGTCGAGCCGGTCGGCCGGGGCTGGACGGCCGCGCTGTCGCTGGCCAACGGGGCGATCTGGGTGGGCTGGTTCGGCCCGCTGCAGATCCTCCTCGCCTCCCAGGCGAAGAACTTCGCGCCCGGGTCCGGGATGTCCAAGGAGACCCTGCTGGCCTGGGTGACCGGCGCCGGCGCGGTGGTCTCCCTGCTCGCCAACCCGGTCTTCGGCGCCCTGTCCGACCGTACGACGGCCCGCCCAGGCCGCCGTACGCCCTGGATCGTGGCCGGGGCGGCCGGCGGCGCGCTGTCCCTGCTGCTGCTCGCGCGGGCGGGCGGGGTGTGGTCCATGGCGGCGGGCTGGTGCCTGGTGCAGCTCACGCTGAACGCGGCGTTCGCGGCGGTGACGGCGGCCGTGCCGGACCGGGTGCCCCGGCGGCAGCGGGGCGCCGTGGGCGGCTGGCTGGGCGCGGCGCAGATCCTTGGCGTGGTCGGCGGCACCGGCCTGGCGACCGCGGCCGGCGGGACCGGGGCCGGGTACGCGCTGTGCGCGGTGTGCGCGGTGGCGGGCGTGCTGCCGTACGTGCTGTGCCACGACGACCTGCGGCTGCTGCCGCGGGACCGGCCGCCCTGGTCCTGGCGGGGCTTCCTCGCGGGCTTCTGGCTGAGCCCGCGCCGCCATCCCGACCTCGGCTGGGCCTGGCTGACCCGGTTCCTGATCAACCTCAGCAACTCGCTCGTCCTGCTGTACCTCCTGTACTACCTCCGCGACCGCCTGCACCGCCCCGACCCCGGTCAGGGCGTGCTGGTCCTGACGGCCGTCAACAGCCTGACGCTGATGGCGACCGTCGTGGCGGGCGGGGTGTGGTCGGACCGGGTGGGGCGGCGCAAGCCGTTCGTCGTCTGGTCGGGCGTGCTGATGGCGGTGGCGACGGCGGCGCTGGCCGGCTGGCAGACCTGGCCTGGCGCGATCGTGGCGGCGGCGGTGCTGGGCGTCGGCTTCGGAGTGTTCACCTCCGTCGACTTCGCCCTGATGACGGACGTGCTGCCCGAGGCGCTGGACCGCGGCAAGGACCTGGGCGTCGTCAACGTGGCCAACGCCCTGCCCCAGGTGGCCGCCCCCGCGCTGGCCGCGCCGGTCGTGACGTACCTGGGCGGCTACCGGGTCCTGTACCTGGTGTCGGCGGTGATCGGGCTGGCGGGCGCGGTGCTGGTGGGGCGGATACGGGGCGTCGACTGACCCGTCACAGGGCCCCGGCGTCGCGGGCCGCCCAGACGGTCGGGTACACGGGCCGGAAGCCCAGGTCCCGGCGGATCTTCTCGGTGGACATGATCACCAGCCACGGGTCGGGATCGGTGCGGGTGTGCATGTCCGCGGGCGGCTCCACGCCGTTGAGCCGGTGCAGCTCCAGCGCGGTGACGGGAGCGTCGTCGGCGATGTTGTACACGGGACCGTGCACCGCCGGGGCGTGCAGCAGGCGCAGCAGCCCCTGGGCGACGTCGGCGTGGTGGCCCATGTGCAGCCGCTGGGTGGACGCCCAGTGCGCGGCCCAGCGCAGGACCTGGGCGAGGTGCGGGTCGCCGTCGCCGTACACGAACGGCAGCCGGCCCACGCGCACCTCCATGCCCTCGAGCGCGAGCAGTTCCCGTTCGGCCGCCGCCTTGGACTCGGGATAGGCGCCCCACATCGCGCCGCCGGGCCGGGTCTCGTCGTCCTCGGTCAGCGGGCGGCCGCGTCCACGGCCGTACACCAGTCCCGTGCTGACCTGCACGAACCGCCGTACGCCCGCGGCGAGCGCGGCCCGGCCCAGGGCCACGGCCGCGTCCCGGTTCACGGCCCACGCCTCCTCGTCGGGGACTCCGCGGAAGGAGGCGGCGACGTTCACGACGGCGTCCGCGCCGGCCACCGCCTTGCCGAGCGCCTCCTCGTCCCGCAGGTCGCCGGCGACGACCTGGGCGCCCAGCTCCGCGAACGCCTCGCCGCGCGCCGCGTCCCGCACCAGCACCCGCACCTGCTCCCCCGGCCGCCGCTGCGCCAGCAGCCTCGGCACGAACCGCCGGCCGACCTGTCCCGTGGCGCCCGTCACCAGTGTCAGCATCTCCTGCTCCTCTCGAATCCGGTGCCACCACTGTCGGGCGGCGCCGGCGGGACCGGGAGAGACCCTGCGATCAGGGGACCGGCACTCCCTGGATAAGCCCGGCCCGCTGCCCCACCCTGAAGAGGTGAACCGAGCCGAACTCGCCGACTTCCTGCGCCGTGGCCGTGCCCGCCTGGACCCCGCCGACGTGGGCCTGCCCCCCGGCGCCCGCCGCCGCACCGCCGGTCTGCGGCGGGAGGAGGTGGCGTCGCTGGCCGGGATGTCGGTCGACTACTACACGCGGCTGGAACAGCGCCGGGGTCCGCGGCCGTCACGTCAGATGCTCACGGCGCTGGCCCGGGCGCTGCGTCTGACCGACGACGAACGCGACCACCTGTTCCATCTGGCGGGCGAGGAGCCGCCGCGCCGCGACCGGGTGTCGGCCCATGTCCGGCCCGGTCTGCTGCTGGTCCTGGACCGGCTGTACGACGCGCCGGCGCTGGTGGTGACGGACTGCGGGGAGGTGCTGGCGCAGAACGCGCTGTCGCGGGCGCTGTCGGGGGACGTGCTGGCCCGCCCGGTGCGCGAGCGCAACATGGTCCGCCGCTTCTTCCTGGACCCGGCGGCGCGCGGCATCTTCCCGCCGGAGGACTGGCCGGAACACGCGCGCGGGCACGTGGCGAACCTCCGCGCGGTGGCCGCCGCACGGCCCGACGACCCCGAGCCGGCCGCCCTGGTCGCCGAACTCCGCGCCGGCAGCGAGGAGTTCAGCCGGCTGTGGGACACCCACGAGGTGGCGGTGCGGCGCGGCACGACCAAACGCTTCCGGCACCCGGTGGTGGGTCTGCTGGAACTCGACTGCGAGATCCTGCTGTCCGACGACCACCGCCACCACCTCGTCCTGCACACCGCCCGCCCGGGCACGGAGTCCTACGAACGCCTGGAGCTGCTGAGGGTGGTGGGCCTGCAGGACATGACGCCCCAGGGCGCCACAGGCCCCTGACCCGGCTCGCACCCGCCCCCGGAAGGCACCTCGGAAGCCGACTTCCAGAGAACCGAGAACTCAGAAACCCAGCCTCAGGCAACCCCGGCCTCAGAAACCCAGCCTCCGCAGCTGCTTCGGGTCGCGCTGCCAGTCCTTGGCGACCTTGACGTGGAGGTCCAGGCTGTGTCGATATGCGGCTACCGCCGCGCGGCAGGCGTGCCGGCCGGACAGCCCCGGCCTCAGAAACCCAGCCTCCGCAGCTGCTTCGGGTCGCGCTGCCAGTCCTTGGCGACCTTGACGTGGAGGTCCAGGAAGACCGGTGTGCCGAGGAGGGCCTCGATGTGTTTGCGGGACTTGATGCCGACCTCCTTCAGGCGCTTGCCCTTGGGGCCGATGATGATGCCCTTCTGGCTGGGGCGCTCGATGTAGACGTTGGCGTGGATGTCCAGCAGCGGCCGGTCCGCGGGGCGGTCCTCGCGCGGGAGCATCTCCTCCACGACCACGGCGATGGAGTGCGGCAGCTCGTCGCGGACGCCCTCCAGCGCGGCCTCGCGGATCAGCTCGGCCACCATCACCTGCTCGGGCTCGTCCGTGAGGTCGCCCTCCGGGTACAGCGCCGGTCCCTCGGGCAGAAGCGGGATCAGGAGGTCGGCCAGCAGGTCCACCTGCCTGGCGCCGACCGCCGACACCGGCACGATCTCCGCCCACTCGATGCCCAGCTCCTTGCCGAGCTGGTCGACGGCGATCAGCTGCTCGGCGAGGGCCTTCGAGTCCACCAGGTCGGTCTTGGTGACGATCGCGACCTTCGGCGTCTTCTTGATACCGGCGAGTTCCTTGGCGATGAAGCGGTCGCCGGGGCCGATCTTCTGGTCGGCGGGCAGGCAGAAGCCGATCACGTCGACCTCGGCCCAGGTGGTGCGCACCACGTCGTTCAGGCGCTCGCCGAGCAGCGTGCGCGGCTTGTGCAGGCCCGGGGTGTCGACCAGGATCAGCTGGGCGTCGGGGCGGTGCACGATGCCGCGTACGGTGTGCCGGGTGGTCTGCGGCCGGTTGGACGTGATCGCCACCTTCTGCCCCACCAGAGCGTTCGTGAGGGTGGACTTGCCCGCGTTGGGGCGGCCCACGAAGCAGGCGAAGCCGGCGCGGTGGACGGTCTCGGCCGGCTCTTCGGATGACGGGGTGCGAACGCTCATGCCGTTCATTGTCCCTGATCCACAACCTCGCCCCGTACCGCACGGCCCCCGTCTCGCGGGCCGCGCCGCGCTGTGAGGTTCCGGTAACCGTCAGGCAATGAAACGTCACGGAAACACACCCGTACGCAACCGGAAACGCTCACCGGTGACCCTCTGACGAGCCCCCACCCCGTTGGAGACGCCCGTGACCCTCGCCGCCGCGCACGTGAACACCGGCGACACCGCCTGGCTGCTCGCCGCGACCGCCCTCGTCCTGCTGATGACCCCGGGCCTGGCCCTGTTCTACGGCGGCATGGTCCGCACGAAGAGCGTCCTCAACATGCTGATGATGAGCTTCGTGTCGATCGCGCTGGTCACGGTGGTGTGGCTGGCGGCCGGCTACTCCCTCGCCTTCGACGACGACGCGTTCGGCGGGCTGATCGGCGATCTGCGGGAGGCCGGTATGGCGCACCTCGGCCCCGGCAGCGTGCACGGCGCCGTCCCGACCCTGCTCTTCGCCACCTTCCAGCTCACCTTCGCGATCATCACGGCGGCGCTGATCAGCGGCGCGGTCGCGGACCGGACGAAGTTCGCGGCCTGGCTGGTCTTCGTGCCGGTCTGGACGCTGCTCGTATACGTCCCGGTGACCCACTGGGTGTGGGGCCCCGGCGGCTGGATCGCGAGCGGGCTCGGCGCGCTGGACTTCGCGGGCGGTCTGCCCGTCGAGATCACCTCCGGCGCCTCCGGTCTCGCCCTGTGCCTGGTCCTCGGCCCGCGCCTGGGCTTCAAGAAGGACGCCATGCGCCCGCACAACCTGCCCATGGTGATCCTCGGCGCGGGTCTGCTCTGGTTCGGCTGGTTCGGCTTCAACGCGGGCAGCGCGCTCGGCGCGAACGGTCTCGCCGCGGCCGCCTTCCTCAACACCATGGCCGCCGGCTGCACCGGCCTGCTCGGCTGGCTCTTCGTGGAGCAGAAGCGGGACGGACACCCGACCACCTTGGGCGCCGCCTCCGGCGCGGTCGCCGGTCTCGTCGCGATCACGCCCTCCTGCGGCACGGTCTCCCTGCTCGGCGCCCTCGTCGTCGGCCTGGCCGCCGGTGTCGTCTGCAGTTACGCGGTGAGCTGGAAGTTCAAGCTGAACTACGACGACTCCCTGGACGTCGTGGGCGTGCACCTGGTCGGCGGGATCATCGGCACCCTGCTGATCGGCCTGTTCGCCGAGAAGGCGATGACCGGCGGCGCGCAGGGCCTGTTCTACGGCGGCGGGCTCGCCCCGCTCGGCAAGCAGCTCCTCGCCGTGCTGGCCGTCGCCGGGTACGCCTTCACGGTGACGTTCGGCGTGGCCAAGCTGCTCGACAAGGCGATGGGCCTCAGGGCGAGCGAGGAGCAGGAACACACCGGTCTCGACCTTACGGTGCACGCCGAGACGGCTTACGATCACGGGGTCCTGGGCCACGGCGCCCCGGTCAGCCCGTCCGTCCTCTCCACCGCCCAGAAGGTCAAGAGCCAGGCATGAAGCTCATCACCGCGATCGTCAAGCCGTACCGTCTGGACGAGGTCAAGACCGCCCTGCAGGAGCTGGGCGTGCAGGGCCTGACCGTGACCGAGGCCAGCGGCTACGGCAGGCAGCGCGGCCACACCGAGGTGTACCGGGGCGCCGAGTACCGCGTCGACCTGGTGCCGAAGGTGCGGATCGAGGTCGTGGTGGAGGACGCGGACGCCGACGCCGTGATCGAGGCGATCGTCGGCGCCGCGCGGACGGGGAAGATCGGGGACGGGAAGGTGTGGGCGGTGCCCGTGGAGACGGTGGTCCGGGTGCGGACCGGCGAACGCGGCCCCGACGCACTCTGACCCGCAGGACACCGCGACGCCCCGCCCGCGGGCAACGCCGGCGTGCGGAGGGACGCGTCGGCGGCCGGCGCCGCCCCGCCTCAGCCGGCGGAAAGGGTCGTGCGTACCGCTCCGTCCGGCCCGGCCAGCAGCACCGGCGTGCCCGCTCCGCCGAGGTCGGCGACCGCGGCCAGGTCCTCCGCCGGCACGGACTCCGCCTCCGTCACCAGCGCCGCCGCCTCCAGCGACGCGGCCCCGGACGCCACCGCCATGGCCACGGCCGTCCGCAGCGCGCTCAGCTCCAGCGAGCGCAGCGACACCGTCCCGGCGACATAGGTGCGGCCGGTGTCGTCCCGTACGGCCGCCCCTTCCGGCACCCCGTTGCGGACCCGCGCGGAACGGGCCAGGGTCACGATCTTGCGGTCCTCGGGATCAAGCGCGTTGCTCTCGGTCATGCCCCGAGCATACGAAGCCCCGCTCCGCCGGCCCCGCCACGGGGTCGCGTCATCCCGCCACGGGATACATGGCGCCCCGCCGGCCCTCCGGAGACGCCAGCCACTCCAGCTTCTCCGCGGTGTTCGCCTCGTCCAGCGGAGTGTGCAGCACGATCATCAGGTCGGGCCGGGCCGGCACCTTCAGCACCGTCGACTCCACCACCAGCAGCCCGGCCAGCGGATGCTCCAGCTCCTTGCGGATCTGACCCTGGTCCTCGATGTCCCGCTCGGCCCACATCTCCCGGAACTCGGCGCTGGCCTCGCTCACCTCCGCCAGCACCGCCTGGAACCCCTCGTCGTCCGGCCGCGCCGCGCACGCCGCCCGGAACTGGGCCACGACCGTGCGCGCGTTCCGCTCCCAGCTGTGGCTGCGCGCGCGGTACAGCGGGTCGGTGAAGAAGTCGACCAGGCAGTTCTGGGTGATGTCCGGCCGCATGCCGAGCACGATCGCGGCCGCGTCGTTGTACATCACGCAGTTGTAGTACAGGTCCATGATGTGCGCCGGATACGGCATCCACGTGTCGATCAGCCGCCGCAGCCCGTCGCACATGTCCCGCTTCTCCGGGGCCACTTCGGGCGCCGGCGGGTTCATCCCGGCCAGCAGGTACAGATGCCGGCGTTCGGCGTCGCTCAGCCGCAGCACCCGGGCGACGGCGTCCAGCACCTGCGGGGAGACGGAGATCTCCCGGCCCTGCTCCAGCCACTGGTACCAGGAGGCGCCCACCCCGGCCAGCACGGCGACCTCCTCCCGGCGCAGCCCGGGCGTGCGGCGCCGGCCGCCGCCCACGGGCAGCCCGGCCTCCTCGGGACTGACCCGGGCCCGCCGGCTCATCAGGAACTCGCGCAGTTCCTCGCGTCGTTGACTGCGTGTCGCCTCGGCAGCGGGCACGTGCCGCTCCTCCCCCGTCGTGACGGTCCCCGTGTCTGGTGGTGCCACCACCACCATAAGTTCCGACTCCCCACCAGTATCCCGCGCGCCCGAAGCTCGACGCATGGCGATCGACACCACCACTTCATCCACCCCGACCTCCACGGGCACGACGCTCGACACCCCCCGGCCGCCCCGGTTGTCGACGCGTGACAAGCTCGTCCTGTTCGTGCTGTGCGCCGCCCAGTTCATGGTCGCGCTGGACTTCTCCGTGCTGAACGTGGCCCTGCCCGAACTCGGCGGCGACCTCGGCATGAGCCGCTCGGCGCTGCAGTGGGCGGTCACCGCGTTCGCGCTGCCCTCCGGCGGGTTCCTGCTGCTCTTCGGCCGCATCGGCGACCTGTACGGCCGCCGGAAGCTGTTCCTGAGCGGCCTGGCCCTGTTCGGCGCGGCCTCGCTGCTGGCCACCCTGGCCTGGGACCCGGCGTCCTTCCTCACCGGACGCGCCCTGCAGGGCCTCGGCGCGGCGGCCATCGTCCCGACCGGCATGTCCCTGCTGACCACCACCTTCCCCGAGGGCCCGGCCCGCGACCGCGCCCTCGGCATCTCCGGCACGCTGCTGTCGCTGGGCTTCACCGTCGGCATGGTCGCGGGCGGTGTGCTGACGGACGCGTTCGGCTGGCGCTCCACGATGGCCCTGCTGTCGGTGTTCGCGCTGATCGTGCTGCCGCTGGCCCCGGGCCTGCTGCCGGAGTCGCGCACGCCGCAGCGGCCGCGCCTGGACGTGCCCGGAGCGGTCACCGTCACCGCCGGACTGCTGTCCCTGATCTACGCCCTGTCCACGGCCGCGGACCACGGCTTCGCCCGCGCCGACGTCGTCACCACCCTGGTCGCCGGCCTGCTCCTGCTGGCCGCGTTCACGGTCGTCGAGTCGCGTACGGCCGCCCCGCTGGTCTCGCTGCCGATGCTGCGCCGCCGCACGGTGGCCTGGGGCAACGTGGGCGGCCTGGTCACCTTCTCGATGATGTCGACGGTGGTCTTCGTGCTGACCCTGTACCTGCAGGAGGTCCTGCGCCTGTCGGCCTTCGAGACGGGCCTGGTCTTCGGGGTCCAGGGCGTACTGTCGGCGGTCGCCGGCACCCTCGCCCCGAAGGTGATCGGCCGCTTCGGCGCCCGCCGCACCCTGGTCGGCTCGCTGACCGGCCAGGGCGCGCTGATCGCGACGCTGCTCCTGCTGAACGCCCACACCTGGTCGGTCTGGCTCGCGACGGCCGCCGTGTCCCTGGCCAGCATGTGCCACCTGGGCGCGATCATCTCGTACGGCCTGACCGTCACCTCGGGCGTCCCCGACGAGGAGCAGGGCCTGGCCACCGGGCTGGTGACCTCCACCCAGCAGGTGGGGATCACGGTCGGCATCCCGCTGCTGGGGGTGCTGGCCACCACCTCCGGCGACCTGCTGAGCGGCGTCCACACGGTCCTCGCCCTGGACGCGGGCGTGGTCCTCGCCGCCGCCGTCCTGGTCGGGCTGGGCCTGCGCCGGGGTCAGTCCAGGGTCTGAACGATCACGCTCCGCGCGGCCGTGTGCACCACACGGCCGCGCGCGCCGTTGACCAGGGGAAGGTACGGCGCGACATGCCCGCACTCGACGTCGGCGACGATCGGCACCCCGAGGGGGCCGAGCGCGTCCAGGACGGCCTCGTGCTGGGTGAGGGTGGGGCTGTCGGGGGCGTGGGTGCGGCCGACGAGGACGGCGGCGGCCCGGTCGAAGAACCCGGCGAGCCGCATGCCGTGCAGGTGGCGGCAGATGGTGTAGGCGTTGTCCTCGCAGGCCTCGACGTACACGAGCAGCGGCTCGTCCCCGGCGAACCGGGAGGTGTCGAGGTACGGGGTGCCGGCCAGATGGCCGATGGTCTCGACGCAGCCGCCGATCAGCCGGCCCTCGACGTCCACGTCACCGGCGCCGTCCAGGCGGGTCCAGGCGCCCTCGGCGTCGAGGGTGAAGTCGCGGACCTCCGGGTGTCCGACGAAGTCGTCGAAGCGGGCGGTCCGGTACCGGCCGGGCGGCTGCTGCGCGAGCGGCTCCCCCGGCGCGGCGGTCGCGATGTCGAGCCAGGACATGAGGCCCCCGGGCGTCCGGTAGGGGGTCTCCATCAGGTTGTTGCCGTGGACGGTCGCGACCCCGGTGCGCAGGGTCAGCGGGGTGAGGATCGTGGACATGTCCGAGTAGCCGACGACCCAGGTCGGCTCGGCCCGCCCGATCGCCTCGAAGTCCAGCAGCGGCAGCAGGTCGATCGCCGTCTCGCCGCCCCACGGCGGCACCACGGCCCGGATCGCCGGGTCGGTCAGCATGGCGGTCAGCTCGGCGGCGCGGTCCGCGGCCGGGGCGCTGAGGTGCGTCGAGCCGTCCATGCACCGGCCGACGACCACCTCGTATCCGCGCTGTTCGAGGTCGCGCAGCGCCACGTCGAGACGGGCGCGCATCTTCTCGGCCACCCCGCTGGAGGGGGAGGTCACACCTATACGGTCGCCGGGGCGCAGGGGGCGCGGATACCTGGTCGTCATACGTCAGATCCGACCGCGTGCGGGCGGCGCCGGGCAACCGGATTTACGGCCGGTCCAGCCGCAGCCGCTCCGCCCGGGGCAGGCCGGCGACGACGAGGTCGTAGGAGTCCTCGATCAGCTCTTCGACCAGCCGGTCCGGCAGTCCGCCGTCCACCGTGACGGTGTTCCAGTGCCGTTTGTTCATGTGCCAGCCGGGGACGATCAGCCCCTCGTGGTCGGCCCGGAGCCGGATCGCGTCCTCCGGGTCGCACTTGAGGTTGACCGTCAGGGGCCGCGCGTCCAGGGCGGTGAGGGCGAACATCCTGCCCTGCACCTTGAAGACCGAGGTCTCCGGGTTGAACGGGAAGTCCTCCACGGCCGCGTTGAAGGACAGGCAGAAGGCGCGCAGCTCCTGAGGGGTCACTCGGACGTCTCCTCCTCGACGGCCGGCACGGGGACCGGTTCCACCAGGACCGTGACGATCTTGTTCCGGCGTCCGGCGGCGGCCTCCGCGGTCAGCTTCAGCCGGCGCTCGTCGGGCAGCTCGACCTCGGCGGACGCGCCGGCGATGGGCACGCGGCCGAGGGCCTTGGCGAGCAGGCCGCCGACGGTTTCCACGTCCTCGTCGTCGTACTCCTCCAGGCCGTACAGCTCGCCCAGGTCGGTGATGTCGAGGCGGGCGGTGACCCGGTAGCGGTCGTCGCCGAGCTCCACGACGGGCGGGAGCTCCCGGTCGTACTCGTCGGTGATCTCGCCGACGATCTCCTCGAGGATGTCCTCGATGGTGACGATGCCGGCGGTGCCGCCGTACTCGTCGATGACGACGGCGACGTGGTTGCGTTCCTTCTGCATCTCGCGCAGCAGGTCGCCGGCGTTCTTGGTGTCCGGCACGAACACGGCGGGCCGCATCGCGGTGGAGACCAGGTCGCTCTCGGCGTCCCGGCTGATGTGCGTCTTGCGGACCAGGTCCTTCAGATACACGATCCCGACGATGTCGTCCTCGCTCTCGCCGGTGACCGGGATCCGGGAGAAGCCGGAGCGCAGGGCGAGGGTGAGGGCCTGCCGGATGGTCTTGAAGCGCTCGATGGTGACCAGGTCGGTGCGCGGCACCATGACCTCGCGGACGAGGGTGTCGCCCAGCTCGAACACCGAGTGCACCATGCGGCGCTCCTCGTCCTCGATCAGCGACTCCTTCTCGGCGAGGTCGACCAGCGCCCGCAGCTCGGCCTCGGAGGCGAACGGGCCGTGCCGGAAGCCCTTGCCGGGCGTGAGGGCGTTGCCGATGAGGATGAGCAGCGAGGGGATCGGCCCCATGATCCGGGCGAGCGGCAGCAGCACGTACGCCGCCGCGGTCGCGGTGTTCAGCGGGTGCTGGCGGCCGATGGTGCGCGGGGAGACGCCCACGGCGACGTACGACACCAGGACCATGACCGCGATGGCGGTGAGCAGCGCCTGCCAGGTGGCGGGGAACTCCTCCAGGCAGGCGTACGTCACCAGGGCCGCGGCGGCCATCTCGCAGGCGACGCGGACCAGCAGGGCCACGTTGAGATAGCGGGTGGGGTCGGCGGCGATCTGGGCGAGCCTGGCGCTGCCGCGCCGCCCCGACTTGACGGCCTCCTCGGCCCGGAAGCTGGAGATCCTGGCGATGCCCGCCTCCGCGCAGGCGGCGAGCCAGGCGACGACGACCAGCGCGATCGCGCCGATGACGATCTGCGGAGACATACGGGCCGCTTATGAGACGGTCGGCGCCGGGGAGGGCCCGGTCAGCCCGCGCTCGGCCCGCCACCCGTCCACGATGGCGGCCTGCAGCCCGAACATCTCGGCCTTCTCGTCGGGCTCCTCGTGGTCGTAGCCCAGCAGGTGCAGCACCCCGTGGACGGTGAGCAGCTGCAGCTCCTCGTCCATGGAGTGCCGGGTCGGGGCTTCCTCGCCCTGTTTCCTGGCGACCTCCGGGCACAGCACGATGTCGCCGAGCAGCCCCTGCGGCGGCTCGTCGTCGTCCTTGGACGGGGGCCGCAGCTCGTCCATCGGGAACGACATGACATCGGTGGGCCCGGGCAGGTCCATCCACTGCACGTGCAGCTGCTCCATGGCGTCGGCGTCCACGACGATCACCGAGAGCTCGGAGAGCGGGTGGATGCGCATCCGCGCGAGCGCGTAGCGGGCGATGTCGAGGATCGCCTGCTCGTCGACCTCGGTGCCGGACTCGTTGTTGACGTCGATCGACATGGTCGTGCTGGTCTACTTCCCCTTGGAGCCCTTGGCGCCGGTCTTGGCACGGCCGCCCTTGTGAGCGCCGTTCTCGGTGCCGTACTTGCTGTCGTACTTCTCGTACGCGTCGACGATACGGCCCACCAGCTTGTGCCGTACGACATCGTGGGACGACAGCCGGGAGAAATGGACGTCCTCGACCCCTTCGAGGATCTCCTGCACCTGGCGCAGACCGGACTTCTGCCCGTTGGGCAGGTCGACCTGCGTCACGTCGCCGGTGATCACGATCTTGGAGTCGAAACCGAGGCGGGTGAGGAACATCTTCATCTGCTCGGGGCTCGTGTTCTGGGCCTCGTCCAAGATGATGAAGGCGTCGTTCAGGGTCCGGCCGCGCATGTACGCGAGCGGCGCGACCTCGATCGTCCCCGCCGCCATCAGGCGCGGGATGGAGTCCGGGTCGAGCATGTCGTGCAGCGCGTCGTACAGCGGGCGCAGGTAGGGGTCGATCTTCTCGTACAGCGTGCCGGGCAGGAAGCCGAGGCGCTCGCCCGCCTCCACCGCCGGCCGGGTGAGGATGATCCGGTTGACCTGCTTGGACTGCAGGGCCTGCACGGCCTTGGCCATGGCCAGGTAGGTCTTTCCGGTACCGGCGGGGCCGATGCCGAAGACGATCGTGTGCTTGTCGATCGCGTCGACGTACCGCTTCTGGTTGAGGGTCTTCGGACGGATGGTCCGGCCCCGCGAGGACAGGATGTTCTGCGTGAGCACCTGCGCCGGGGTCTCGGGCCCGTCGCTCGTCCCGTCCTCGCTCGCCTTGAGCATGGCGATCGAGCGTTCCACTGCGTCCTCCGTCATCGGCTGCCCGGTGCGGAGCACCAGCATCATCTCGTCGAACACGCGCGAGATCAGAGCGACGTCCACCGGGTCGCCGACCGCGCTGATCTCATTGCCCCGGACGTGGATGTCGGCCGCCGGGAAGGCCCTCTCGATCACACGCAGGAGGGAGTCGCCGGAACCCAGCACGGTCACCATGGGGTGCTGGGCGGGGACGGTGAACTGCGCTCTCGCCTGCTCCTGCGCGGGGGTGTGAGCTGTGGGTGTCTGTGTCATGGGCCGGCGCTTAAGGCCTGCGCTTCCTCCTCGTCACGGCCGCACGGCTGAGGGCGGCCTCGCGATTCCAGGGTACGACGGTGCACTGACAACCCCGTAGGGCTTTTCATACGAGCGCGCCCGCGGGCACGTCATCCGGAGCGGCGGAAGCCGATCGTCGGCACCGCCCGCCGCAGGGGCCAGGGCCGGTCCAGCACCTCCGGCACCAGGCCCTCCAGGAACGCGTAGCGCTCCAGCGCCGCCGGGTCCTGCCCGGGAAGTGCCTGCACCCGGCGCCACCACGCCCCGATCTCCGACCAGCCCGGCGCCGACAGGGACCCGCCGAACTCCTGCACCGACAGGGCCGCCGTGAGCCCCGCGAAGGCCAGCCGGTCCGCCAGCGGCCACCCCGCCAGCGAGCCCGTCACGAACCCGGCGACGAAGACGTCTCCGGCCCCCGTGGGATCCAGCGCCTCCACGGCGATCGCCGGCACCTCCGCCGCCTCGCCCGTCCGCCGGTCCACCGCGTACGCGCCCTCCGCCCCCAGGGTCACGACCGCCACCGGCACGTACTCGGTCAGGGCGTGCGCGGCGAGCCGCGGGCAGTCGGCGCCGGTGTACCGCTTCGCCTCCTCCGCGTTCGGCAGGAACGCCTCGCAGTACTCCAGATCGGCGAGCCCGGCCAGGTCCCACGCGCCGGTGTCGTCCCAGCCGACGTCGGCGAAGATCCGCGTGCCCTCCCGTGCCGCCTTCGCGATCCACGGCGCGCGCGTGCCGGGCGTCAGCGAGGCCACGGCGGCACGCGCGCGGGGCGGGCACGAGGGGCTGCCCTCGGGGCCGAACACGGCCTCGGGCGGCGGCTCGTGCCCGTGCGACACCATCGTGCGCTCGCCCTCGTACGCCATGGACACGGTGACCGGCGAGTGCCAGCCGGGCACGGTCCGGGACGCCGACAGGTCGATGCCCTCGCCCTGCTCCAGCGCGTCCCAGCAGTACTCGCCGTAGTGGTCGTCGCCGAAGGCCGCCGCGAGCGCGGTCCTCAGGCCGAGCCGGGCCAGGGCGGTGGCCATGTTGGCGACCCCGCCGGGGCTGGAGCCCATGCCCCGGGCCCAGGACTCGGTGCCGCGCACCGGCGCCGAGTCCAGACCGGTGAAGACGATGTCGAGGAAGACCGTGCCCGTCAGATAGACGTCCCAGGGCGGGTCCCCGGGCGCGCGCAGCCCGGCGAGCGGATCGACCTGGGCCTGCCGGCGTGCGGCGGTGGTGAGGTGTTCCGGTTCCTCTCCGAGGATCGAGTGCGACGGGGTCACGGTGCGCTCCCTGGCGTGGTGCGGATCTCGCCAGTGTGCACCAATCACGCCGCCGCGCACGGGGCTACCAGCGGGGCATCACCGGTTGCCGCCAGCCGGGCTCGGCGACCCGCATCGCGGCGGCGTCGTCGCGGTCGCGCAGCGCGCCGTCGTCCTCGGCCCACCGCCGGTGCAACCGGGCCAGTTCGTCCCGGTCGAGCTCGACGCCGAGGCCGGGCGCGTCGGACACCTCCACCTTCCCGGCGCGGAACTCCGGCCGCTCGGTGAGGACGTCCTCGGACTGCCAGGGGTAGTGGGAGTCGCAGGCGTGGTGCAGCTCGGGGACCGTGGCCGCGACCTGGGTCATGGCGGCGAGGCTGATCCCGAGGTGGGTGTTGGAGTGCATCGACACCCCGACGCCGAACGCGGCGCACACCGCGGCGAGCCGCTGGGTGTTGCGCAGCCCGCCCCAGTAGTGGTGGTCGGAGAGCACGACCTGCACGGCGTCCCGGGTGAAGGCCTCCTTGATCTCGGCGAAGGTGGTCACGCACATGTTGGTGGCGAGCGGGACCTCGGTCCCGGCCGACACCTCCGCCATCGCGGGCGTGCCCAGCGTCGGGTCCTCCAGGTACTCCAGGACGTCCCCGAGTTCCTTCGCCACCTTCAGCGAGGTCTCCACCGACCAGGCGCCGTTGGGGTCGAGCCGCAACGGCTGCCCGGGGAAGGCCTCGGCGAGGGCCCGTACGGCGGCGATCTCCTCCTCGGGCGGGAAGACACCGCCCTTGAGCTTGAACGACCCGAACCCGTGCCGCCGCTGCAACTCCCGCGCCTGGTCCACGATTCCGGCCGGATCGAGCGCGGCGCCCCAGTCGTCCGGTTCGGCGCTCACGCCCGCCGGATGCGCGGCCCACTTGTAGAACAGGTAGGCGCTGTAGTCGACGGCGTCCCGAACCTTGCCGCCGAGCAGCGCGTGCACGGGCAGCCCGAGCGCCTTGCCCTGGGCGTCCAGGCAGGCCACCTCGAAGGCGGACAGCACCGACAGCCGCAGCTTGTCGGCGCTCAGCACACCGCGCAGCCCGCCGGCGTCGGCCTGTCCCCGCACCCGGGACTCGTCGACACCGAGGTCGATCGCGAACAGGCCGTTCACGTGCATGACCGAATGTCCGGGGAGCAGTCCGGCCAGCCGGCGGGCCGGTTCCAGGTACTTGGCGTCACCGTAGGTCTCGCCGAGCCCGGTGATGCCATCCACGGTGACGATCTCCACGATCAGCCGCGGGGTGTACGGCTGGTGCACCCCCTGGGTGTTGAGCAGCGGCGCGTCGGCGACCAGGATCGGCGTCAGCCGCACCTCGGCGATGGTCAGGTCACGGATCACAGGAGGATCATCTCTCCTTATGAATGTCGTCCATATATGAGAACGAACCTCAACTTCTCCTACCCGACCCCACGCACAGCAAACCGAAAAGTGATGTAGATCGCACCGCTCACGTTTCCTCGGCAAACCGCGTGCTTGGTACAACTTCCTAGCGCGTCCCTGTCCGTCGACGGTCGTCGCTCCAACCCCTTTGCCGAGCCCTTCCTTCCGCCTGCCCTGGGAACGCCCGTGTCCGCCCGCCGCACCCTGCCCTGGCCCCTCGTCGCCCTGTTCACGGCCGGGTATCTCGCGCCGTATCTGCTGCCGACCGTCGTGGGCCGGCTCGATTCCGGACTTCCGCTCAGCCCGACCCAGGCCGGGGCCGTCGGCAGCGCGCTGCTGCTGGGTTCCGCGGCGGCGGGCTTCCTGCTGGCCTCCCGGGTCGACCGGACCGGCCCCCGCACCCTCGCCCGCGCGGGCCTCGTGCTCGCCGCCCTCGGCTACGGCGGCGCCGCGCTCACCGCCTTCGTACCGGCCGTCGTCGCGGGCGCGGTCGCCGGCGGGTTCGGGTCCGGCACGGTCACGGCGGTGGCCGCGACCGCCATCGCCGCCCACCGCGATCCGCACCGGGTCACCACGCTCGGCCTGTTCGGCGTCTCCGCCCTCGCCGGCGCCCTCTACCTGACGATCCCTCACCTCGGCCCCGGCCACGGCGTGCCGCTGGCCGCGATCGCGCTCACCGCGCTCGCCGTCCTGCCGCTCACCGGCCGGCTGCCCGGCCGTACGGCCCCGGCCCGCACGGCGTCGTCGGCGCACGCGCGGCTGCCGCACCCGCGGGCCGGACTGCTGCTGGCCGCCGCCATGCCCTGCTGGTCCCTCGCGCAGAACGCCCTCTGGGGTGTCAGCGGCCGGATCGGGCTCGACCAGGCCCACCTGTCGGAGGTCACCGTCGGCGCGGTGTTCGCCGTCGCGCTCGGCGCCGGGCTCCTCGGGGTCGTCGGGGCCGGCGCGCTCGGCCCCCGGCTGGGCCAGGCGGTGCCCATCGGCGCCGGCACGGCCCTGATCGCGGGCTGCATCGCGCTCAGCGCGTCGGCGTCCGGGCTGCCGTCCTTCGCGGCGGGCGAGATCTCCTGGAACCTGCTCTACCCGGTCGTCCTGTCGTACGTCATCGGCCTGGCCGCCTCCCTCGACCCGCGCGGCCGCTGGGCGGTGCTGGTCGGCTCGGCGGCCTCGCTTGGCACGGCGGCGGGACCGCTGGCGGGGAGTGTGCTGGCGGCGGGGGCGGGCTTCCCGGCGATGGGGCGGCTGCTCGCGGCCGGGCTGCTGCTGATCGCCGCGCCGATGACGGCGGTGGCGCTGCGGGCGGGCCGGCGCCCCCTGCGGGGCACGGAACTCCCGGTCGTGGAAATCCCCGTCGTGGAAATCCCGGTCGTGGAAATCCCGGTCGTGGAAATCCCGGTCGTGGAAATCCCGGTCGTGGAAATCCCGGTCGTGGAAATCCCGGCCGCGCAGCTGCCGGTCACGGAGCTGCCGGTCGTGGAAGTCCCGCTGGAGGCGCCCGCCCCGGCCGACCGCGGCGCCTACGACACCGCGTCCCCGAACTCGTACGCGTCGACCTCGGCGAGGTAGCGGGCCCGGCGCTCCTCGTCGTCCTCCAGGAAGGAGGCGAGGAAGGAGTTGCGGGCCAGCTCGCGCAGCCGGTCCTCGGTCAGTCCCAGGGTCCGCCGCACGGCGTCGAAGTTGTCGCCGGCGTACCCGCCGAAGTAGGCCGGGTCGTCGGAGTTGACCGTGCACAGCAGCCCGGCGTCGAGCATGGCCGGCAGCGGGTGGTCGGCGAGGGTGTCGACGGTGCGCAGGCGGACGTTGGACAGCGGGCACAGGGTGAGCGGGATCCGTTCCCGGACCAGCCGCTCGACCAGCGCCGGGTCCTCCATGCAGCGCAGCCCGTGGTCGACGCGCTCGACGCCGAGCACGTCCAGGGCCTCGGCGATGTACGCCGGCGGCCCCTCCTCGCCGGCGTGCGCGACCCGGCGCAGCCCGAGCGCGGCGGCGGCCTCGTACACCTCCCGGAACTTCGCCGGCGGATGCCCGACCTCGGCGGAGTCCAGGCCGACGCCGGTGATCCGGTCCAGGTACGGCCGGGCCGCCCGCAGGGTCTCCATGGCCGACTCGGCGGAGTCGTCCCGCAGGAAGCACAGGATGAGCTTCGTGGAGACGCCGTGGTTCTCCTCGCTGCGTCCCAGCGCCCGCCACAGTCCTTCCACGACCGTGCCCAGGTCGACGCCGCGCGCGGTGTGGGCCTGCGGGTCGAAGAAGATCTCCGCGTGCCGGACGCCCTGCGCGGCGGCCCGCGCGAGATAGGCGTTCGCCAGGTCGGCGAAGTCCTGCTCGGTGCGCAGGACGGCCATCAGCTCGTAGTAGAGGTCCAGGAAGGACTGGAGGTCCTGGAACCGGTAGGCCTCGCGCAGGGCGTCGGTGCCGGCGTACGGCAGGGTCACGCCGTTGCGGGCGGCCAGCTCGAAGGCCAGCTCCGGCTCCAGGGTGCCTTCGATGTGGAGGTGCAGTTCTGCTTTCGGGAGGGGCATCAGGGCATCGTACGGCTGCTTCATCGACGTTTCGGAACCGGCACTCGCTGCAGATCGTGTGCCACGGTCAGCTCGCCCTCGAAACCGGCCGCCCGCGCCTGCCGCTCGAACTCCTCCGGATCGGCGTAGCGCTGGCTGAAGTGGGTGAGGACCAGGTGCCGTACGCCCGCGTCCCGGGCCACCGCCGCTGCCTGACCGGCCGTCAGATGGCCGAACTCGACGGCGAGTTCCGCGTCCTCGTCGAGGAAGGTCGACTCGATGACGAGCAGGTCGCAGCCCTCCGCGAGCGCGTGCACGCCGTCGCAGAGCCGGGTGTCCATGACGAACGCGAACCGCTGCCCGCGCCGCACCTCGCTGACGTCCTCCAGCCGCACGTCCCCGAGCCGGCCCTCGCGCTGCAGCCGGCCGACGTCCGGGCCCTGGATCCCGTGCGCGGCGAGCCGGTCGGGCAGCATCCGGCGGCCGTCGGGCTCGATCAGCCGGTAGCCGTAGGACTCCACCGGATGGGAGAGCCTGCGGGCCTCGAGCGTGTACGACCCGGTCGCCGCGAGGACCCCGTCGACGGCGACCGGCGCCTCGGTGAGGGGGACCGTCTCCCGGTAGGCGGTGGCGTATCGGAGCCGGTCGAAGAAGCGCTGCCCGGAGCGCGGATAGTGCGCGGTGACCTCGTGCGGCACCTTGTCGAGATTGATCCGCTGGATGACGCCGGCCAGACCGAGCGAGTGGTCACCGTGGAAGTGGGTGACGCAGATCCGGTTCAGGTCGTGGGCGGCGACCCCGGCGCGCACCATCTGGCGCTGAGTGCCCTCGCCGGGGTCGAACAGGATGCCCTCGCCGTCCCACCGCAGCAGATAGCCGTTGTGGTTGCGGTGCCGGGTGGGGACCTGGCTGGCGGTGCCGAGGATCACCAGTTCACGTACGGACACGGCGAGTTACCCGGGCGGCCACTGCAGGCCACGGCCGCCGAGGACGTGCGCGTGGGCGTGCCAGACGGTCTGGCCGGCGCCGCCGCCCGTGTTGAAGACGGTGCGGTAGCTGTCCAGCTTCTCCTCGTCCGCCACGGCCTGGGTCTCGGCGAGCACGTCCGCGGCGAGCTGCGGGGCGCCGGCGGCGAGCGCGGCGGCGTTCTCGTAGTGGGCCTTGGGGATCACCAGGACGTGGGTGGGGGCCTGGGGGTTTATGTCCCGGAAGGCGACGGTGGTCTCTGTCTCGCGGACGATCGTCGCCGGGATCGTACCCGCGACGATCTTGCAGAACAGGCAGTCGTCCTGCGGTTCGCCGGCCATGCGTGTGCCTCCTCACGCTGGTGATCAATACCGGTGCATCGTAGTCGTATCAGGCCGGCAGCACCGGCGGTGTCTTCGCGGGCCGTTCCTCGAGTGCTTCCAGGGCGAGCCTGACCGCCTCGTCCAGTTGGACGTCCCGGCCCTGGGCCCAGTCCTGGGGCCGCTGTACGACCTCCACGTCGGGGTCCACGCCGTGGTTCTCCACGTCCCAGCCGACCCCCTCCAGCCACATCGCGTACTTCGGCTGGGTCACCAGGGTGCCGTCGACCAGGTGGTAGCGGCTGTCGATGCCGATGACGCCGCCCCAGGTGCGGGTGCCGACGACCGGGCCGATGCCGAGGGCCTTGATCGCGGCGTTGACGATGTCGCCGTCGGAGCCGGAGAACTCGTTGGCGACGGCGACGACCGGGCCGCGCGGGGCGTCGAGCGGGTAACTGGTGGCGCGCATGCCGCGCGGCAGGTCCCAGCCGATGATGCGGCGGGCCAGCTTCTCGACGACCAGCTGGGAGGTGTGGCCGCCGCGGTTCTCGCGGACGTCGACCACCAGTCCCTCGCGAGCCACCTCCACGCGCAGGTCCCGGTGGATCTGCGCCCAGCCGGGGGCCTGCATGTCGGGCACGTGGAGGTAGCCGAGCCGGCCGTCGGAGGCGGCGTGGACGTGGGCGCGGCGGTCGGCCACCCAGGCGTGGTAGCGCAGCGGCTCCTCGTCGGCGACCGGGACGACGACCGTGTGGCGCGGCTCGCCGCCGCCCGCCGGGGAGACGGTCAGCTCCACCGGCCGGCCGGCCGTGCCGGCGAGCAGCGGCCCCGGCCCGGTGACCGGGTCGACGGGGTGGCCCGCGACCGCGATGATCGCGTCCCCGGGGCGGACCGCGGCACCGGGTGCGGCGAGCGGGGAACGGGCGTCCGGGTCGGAGGTCTCCGCGGGCAGGATCCGGTCGACCCGCCAACTGCCGTCCGAGTGGCGGGAGATGTCGGCGCCGAGCAGGCCGTGCCGGGGGCCGTCGCCGCGGCCGCCGGCGGGGATGACGTAGGCGTGCGAGGTGCCGAGTTCGCCGTGCACCTCCCACAGGAGGTCGACCAGGTCGCCGTGGGTGGCGACACGGGCCAGCAGCGGGCGGTAGCGGTTCAGGACGCCGGTCCAGTCGGCGCCGCCGAGGTCGGGGCGCCAGAAGTGGTCGCGCATGAGGCGGCCGGTCTCGTCGTACATCTGCCGCCACTCGGCGGCCGGGTCGAGGGTCTGCCGGACGCGGCCCAGGTCGACGGTGACGCTGGTGTCGCCGTCGTCGTCGGCGCCGGAGCGGCGGTCGCCGGGGACGACCCGGAGCCGTTCGCCGGCCCACAGCAGAACGCGTCGGCCGTCGCCGCTGACCTCGAAGTGGTCGGCGCCCGCGGCCAGCTGCTCCAGGCGCCGCTGGCCGAGGTCGTAGCGCTCCAGGTCGGTGTGCGGGGCGGGGTCCTCGGGGTGGGCGCGGGCGGCGCCGAGGACGCCGTGCACGGGGTGGCGCAGCCAGAGCACCCCGTCCTTGGCGGCGCGCAGCGTGGAGTAGCGGCCGGCCTCGACCGGGAAGGGCACGATCCGGTCGGCGAGGCCTTCGAGGTCGATACGCGTGGCGGGGGCGCCCTCGCTGTCCGGGGTCTCGTCCTTGTCGGGGCTCTCGAAGGGGCGGCCGTGGCGCTGCGGGCCGAACGGCGAGGGGGTGGTGGCGGCCAGGGTGATCAGGTGCGGCCGGGCGCCGACCACGAACGCGAGGTCGAAGACGTGCTCGTCGTAGACCGGGTCGAAGGCGCGGTTGGAGAGGAACGCCAGGTGCTTGCCGTCGAGGGTGAAGGCGGGCGCGTAGTCCTGGAAGCGGAGCGGGGTCGCCTCGGTGACGGACAGGTCGGTGGTGTGGGCGATGCGCAGCTGGGAGAGCGGGCGGGCACCGGGGTGGGCCCAGGCCAGCCAGGCGGAGTCGGGCGAGAAGGCGAGACCGGAGACCTCGCCGTCGTCGCTGCGGTCGACCTCGCGGACCTCGCCGGTCTCCCGTTCGACGAGGAGCAGCCGTCCGTCGTGCGCGGCGACGGCGGCCCGGCTGCCGTCGGGGGCCATGGCCAGCTCCAGCACCCGGCCGAGCTGCCCGGCGGCCAGCCGGCGGGGCGGGGCGCCCGGTACGGTCCCGGTCGCCGGGGCGAACTCCAGGGCGTCGTCGCCCTCCGCGTCCGTCACCCACACCACCCACTCCTCGCCGTCGGCGCGGAAGGTGCGCGGCATCCGGGCGCGGACGCCGGGGGTGGCCGCGAGGGCGCGGGCGGGCCCGGAGCGATGGGTGACCCAGTGGATGCCGCCGCGCACGCAGACGGCGCTGCCGCGCCCGGTGTGGTCGGGCGCCGCCTCGCCGAACCAGCGGGCGGCGTCCACGGACTGCGGGCGCAGATCGACGCGGGGGCCGCCGAGCCGCACCTCCAGCCGGCGCGGCTCGGCGCCCTCCAGGTCGTCCAGCAGCCAGAGTTCGCCGCCGGAGCTGTAGACGACGCGGCTGCCGTCACCGGAGGCGTGCCGGGCGTAGAAGGAGTCGAGGGGGGTGTGCCGGCGCAGGTCGGAGCCGTCGGCGAGGGAGGAGTACAGCGCGCCGGTGCCCTCGTGGTCGGACAGGAAGGCGATCCGGTCGCCCGCCCACACCGGGCACTCGATGTTCCCGTCGACCTCCTCGTGCAGCCGCTCGAACTCCCCGCTCCCCTCCCGGTCGATCCACAGCTTGCCCGCCGTGCCGCCCCGGTAGCGCTTCCAGTGGGCGGCCTCGCGGCCCATCGGCGCGGACAGCAGCACGGTGGCCGGGCCGAAGGCGACCTCGCCGACCGGGCCGTGCGGCAGGGTCTCGGCGGGGCCGCCGTCCAGCGGGACGGCGTACGCCCAGCTGTGCCGGAAGCTGTGCCGGCCGTGCGCGCCGAGCGCGAGCACCCGCCCGTCGGGGGTCCAGCCGCGCACCTCGGTACGGCGGTTGCCCCAGTACGTTAGCCGCTCGGCCGGCCCTCCCTCGGCGGGGGCCACATGCACCTCGGGCGCGCCGTCACGGGTCGAGGTCCAGGCGAGGTGCCGGCCGTCCGGCGAGATCCGGGGCGTGGTGACCGGCATGTTGTCGGCGCTGGCCCGCCAGGCCCGGCCGCCCTCCAAGGGCGCGAGCCAGACGTCGTCCTCGGCGACGAAGGCCACCAAGTCGCCGTGTACATGGGGATATCGGAGATAAGCGGCACCCTGAGTCACCCCGTCACTGTACGCAGCGGGGGCGTACCGCGCCCGGTGTTCCGATCACTTGCCCTGGACGGGCCAGCAGGTGGGATCGCCCTTGCACCACAGCGTCCGGGTGACGGTGACGGTCACGGTCGGCCGACCGCCGCCCGGCCGGTACGTGGGCGGCCGGTACGTCGGCCCGGTCGTGGCGTTGCAGTCGCCGAGCCCGTCGACGTGGAACACCTGCCGGCCGCCGACCTTCGCGGTCAGGTCCCCGCGCACACAGGCGCCGTCGACGGCCCGGGTCACCTTCCCGGTGACGGTGATCTTCCGGCCGTCCTTCGTCTCACCCCGGCAGTCGACGGACACCACGGTGCTCTCGCTGGGCGAGGGCGTCCTCTTCGCCGAGCCGCCGCCGTACTCACCGGTGCAGGTGAGCCAGCTGACGTCGACGTGCTGCCGCTTCAGCTCGGCCGTCGCGGTGGTGTCGGTGGTGTAGGCGGCGGAGGTGGTGCTGAGATCACCGGGCTGGCACGCCACCAGGACCGCACCGGCCGCCACGACGACACCGCCCGCGGCCAGCGCCCGCACCGCACGCCGGTTCCCTCTCGAAACCCCCATGCAGGCGAGGGTGCCACCGGCACGGGCGCCGGGGAAGAACACATACGGCCACTCACCCGTACGGGGGGGGCGGGCTACCCGCGCAGCAGCAGCCACTCCTGAAGCTCCACCAGGTTCCCCTCGGGGTCCTTGAGATGGGCCACCCGCATGCGGTCCGTCATGGGCGCGGGCCCGTGCACCACCACCGCACCGCGGCCGGTGATCTCCGACACGTACGCATCCAGGTCGTCCACCCGCAGCACCACCAGCGACCGGTGCCCCGTGGCCGACTCGCCCAGCTCGTCCAGCACCTCGGCCATCATCGAGCGGTCCTGCAGGGCGATCCCCGCGGAGCCGGTGTGCGGGCTGAACTTCTCGTACGGGCCCTCGGTCGCCCCGGACTGCGCCTTGAGCCCGAGGACGTCGGCGTAGAAGCGGTAGCAGGTGGCGAAGTCGGTGACCAGGAGCCGGACTTGGGCGAGTTCCACGGCGTTCCCCCAGGGTGTCGGGTGGGTCAGGACCAGCGGCCCGTTCGGCCCAGCAGCAGGGCTGCGGCCGCGGTGCCGGCGGTCGATGTCCGCAACACGGTAGGACCGAGCACGTACGCCTTCGCACCCGCCTCCTCGAAGAGCGCCAACTCGTCCCGGGCGACGCCGCCTTCCGGGCCGACGACCAGCACGATCTCTCCCTCGGCGGGCAGTTCGGCGGTCGCCAGCCGCCCGCTGTCGTGCTCGAAGTCGGAGTGCAGCACGGCGGCGAAGTCCGCTGTGGCGAGAAGTGCCGCAACCTGCTTGGTGCTCGCCGCGTCCGCGACCTCGGGGAAGCGCAGCCGGCGGGACTGCTTGCCGGCCTCGCGCGCGGTGGCCCGCCACTTGGCGAGCGCCTTCTGGCCGCGCTCGCCCTTCCACTGGGTGATGCAGCGGGCGGCCTGCCAGGGCACGATCGCGTCGACGCCGGTCTCGGTCATCGTCTCGACGGCGAGTTCGCCCCGGTCGCCCTTCGGCAGCGCCTGTACGACGGTGATCCGGGGGCTGGGTTCCGGCTCCACCGGGAACTCGTGGGGCTCCACCACCAGGTGGTCCTTGCCGGACACGCCGACGACGACCCCGGCGGCCCCACGCCCCTTGCCGTCGGTGAGCACCACGTGCTCGCCGGGCTGCAGGCGCCGCACGGAGACCGCGTGCCGTCCCTCGGCGCCCGTGACGTCGACGACCGAGCCGGGGCCCACGCCCTGGAGCGAGTCGACGACGAACACCGGCGCGGTCATCGCCGGCCGCCCAGTCCGCCCGGGCGGCCCGGTCCGCCCGGTCCGCCCGGTCCGCCCTTGGCCGACAACGCTGTCCTGGCGGCGTCGAGTTCGGCGGCCAGCACCTCCACCAGCTCCGCGGCGGGCAGCGCGCGGGCCAGCCGGTGCCCCTGCCCCGCCCACAGCGCCATGCCCTGCGCGTCCCCGGCCTTCGCGGCGGCCTTGCGCAGCGGCGAGGTGAGGTGGTGGACGTCCGGGTAGGCGGCGGGAGCGTACGGACCGTGCTCGCGCAGGAACCGGTTGACCAGTCCGCGCCCCGGCCGCCCGGAGAACGCGCGGGTCAGCTCGGTGTGCGTGAACAGGGGGTTGGTCAGCGCCTGCTTGTGCACGGCGTGGGCGCCGGACTCGGGGGTGGCGAGGAAGGCGGTGCCCAGCTGGGCCGCGCTCGCGCCGGCCGCGAGGACGGCGGCGATCTGGCTGCCGCGCATGATGCCGCCGGCGGCGACGACCGGGATGTCCACGGCCTCGCGGATCTGCGCGACGAGCGACAGCAGGCCGATGCCGGCGCCGTCGTTCTCGGGGACGTCGCGGTGGGTGCCCTGGTGACCGCCGGCCTCCACGCCCTGTGCGATCACCGCGTCCGCGCCGGCCCGCTCCACCGCGCGGGCCTCCTCGGCGGTGGTGGCCGTGACCAGGGTGAAGGTGCCGGCGCGGCGCAGGCTGTCGACCACCTCGGGGCTCGGCACGCCGAAGTGGAAGGAGACCACCGGCACCGGGTTGTCCAGGAGCACGGCGAGCTTGGCGTCGAAGCCGTCGTCCCGGCCGCTGTCCGGGTCGCCCAGCTCGGTCTCGTACCAGGCGGCCTCGCCGGCCAGCTGGTGGGCGTAGACCTCGACGGCACCGGAAGGGGGCGCGGCGTTAGCCGCTCCAGTGGTGCCGGTGCTTGCACCGGGATACTCGGGCTGCGGCATGAACACGTTCACGCCGAAGGGGCGGGCGGTGAGGCCCCGCAGCTGCTTGATCTCCTGGTACATGCCGTCGGCGGTCTTGTACCCGGCGGCGAGAAACCCGAGGCCACCGGCCTCGGAGACGGCGGCGGCGAGTTGCGGGACGGAGACACCGCCCGCCATGGGGGCCTGCACGATGGGATGCAGGAGGAGATCGGTCAGCGCGGAGGACATGACCGCATGTTGTCACGTCCTTTGAAAGAGTCCGAATCGGGCTTCCCGCGGCATAAACCGCTGGCATACGGGGTGCGGAAAACACCCCGTACCCAGCCTCTCAGCGCCCGCTTCAGCGCCCGTTGAACGCATCCTTCAGCCGCGAGAACAGGCCCTGCTGCCCCGGTTGGAACTGGCCCTTTGGGCGTTCCTCGCCGCGGAGCTTGGCCAGCTCGCGCAGGAGGCGTTCCTGCTCGGGGTCGAGCTTGGTCGGGGTCTGGACCTCGACGTGGACGACCAGGTCGCCCCGGCCGCCGCCGCGCAGGTGCGTGACACCCCGGTTGTGCAGCGGGATCGACTGGCCGGACTGGGTGCCGGGCCGGATGTCGACCTCCTCCATGCCGTCCAGGGTCTCCAGCGGCACCTTGGTGCCGAGCGCCGCGGCCGTCATCGGGATCGTCACCGTGCAGTGCAGGTCGTCGCCGCGCCGCTGGAAGGTCGGGTGCGGCAGCTCGTGGATCTCGACGTACAGGTCACCGGCCGGCCCACCGCCCGGCCCGACCTCGCCCTCGCCGGCGAGCTGGATCCGCGTGCCGTTGTCGACACCGGCCGGGATCTTCACGGTGAGGGTGCGGCGGGAGCGGACCCGGCCGTCGCCCGCGCACTCGGGGCACGGGGTCGGCACCACGGTGCCGAAGCCCTGGCACTGGGGGCACGGCCGCGAGGTCATGACCTGGCCCAGGAAGGACCGCGTGACCTGCGAGACCTCACCGCGGCCCCGGCACATGTCACACGTCTGGGCGGACGTGCCCGGGGCCGCGCCCTCGCCGTTGCAGGTGTTGCAGACGACCGCGGTGTCGACCTGGATGTCCTTGGTCGTCCCGAAGGCCGCCTCGTCCAGCTCGACCTCGATCCGGATCATCGCGTCCTGGCCGCGCCGGGTGCGCGAACGCGGGCCGCGCTGCGACGCCGTACCGAAGAAGGCGTCCATGATGTCGGAGAAGTTGCCGAAGCCGCCGGCCCCGAAGCCGCCCGCGCCGGCGCCGCTCTGCGAGAGCGGGTCGCCGCCGAGGTCGTAGACCTGCTTCTTCTGCGGGTCCGACAGCACCTCGTAAGCGGCGTTGATCTCCTTGAACCGCTCCTGGGTCTTCGGATCCGGGTTGACGTCCGGGTGCAGCTCGCGGGCGAGCCGGCGGAACGCCTTCTTGATCTCATCCTGCGACGCGTCGCGGCGCACGCCGAGAACGGCGTAGTAGTCCGTGGCCACTTACGACTCCGCCAGGATCTGTCCGACGTACCGTGCCACTGCGCGTACCGCTCCCATCGTTCCCGGGTAGTCCATGCGGGTCGGTCCGACCACGCCGAGCTTGGCAACCGCCTCGCCGCCCGAACCGTAGCCGACCGACACCACGGAGGTGGAGTTGAGTCCCTCGTGGGCGTTCTCGTGCCCGATGCGCACCGTCACGCCCGGATCCTTCGCCTCGCCGAGCAGCTTGAGGAGCACGACCTGCTCCTCCAGCGCCTCGAGCACCGGCCGGATCGTGAGAGGAAAGTCATGCGCGAAGCGGGTGAGATTGGCGGTGCCGCCGATCATCAGCCGCTCCTCGTTCTCCTCGACGAGTGTCTCCAGGAGAGTGGAGAGCACCGTCGAGACCGTACCGCGGTCCTCGGCCTCGAAGGCCTCCGGCAGGTCCTCGACCAGCTTCGGCACGTCCGTGAACCGGCGGCCCGCGACCCGGCTGTTCAGCCGCGCGCGCAGGTCGGCGAGGGAGGCCTCGCCGAAGGGCGCCGGGCAGTCGACCATCCGCTGCTCGACCCGCCCGGTGTCCGTGATCAGCACGAGCATCACGCGCGCGGGGGCGAGCGAGAGCAGCTCCACGTGCCGGACGGTGGACCGGGTCAGGGACGGGTACTGCACCACGGCGACCTGGCGGGTGAGCTGGGCGAGCAGCCGCACGGTGCGCGCCACGACGTCGTCGAGGTCGACGGCGCCCTCCAGGAAGTTCTGGATCGCCCGCCGCTCGGGCGCGGTCATCGGCTTGACGCCCGCCAGCTTGTCCACGAACAGCCGGTAGCCCTTGTCGGTGGGGATGCGCCCCGCGCTGGTGTGCGGCTGCGCGATGTACCCCTCGTCCTCCAGGGCGGCCATGTCGTTGCGGACCGTCGCCGGGGACACGCCGAGGTTGTGCCGCTCGGTCAGGGCCTTCGACCCGACCGGCTCCTCGGTGCCCACATAGTCCTGGACGATGGCGCGCAGCACCTGAAGCCTGCGTTCACTCAGCATTCGCGCGCACCTCCAGCATGTGGTCCCCTCGGCTCCGCTCGGTCCTGCCTTCGTCCGCCTGGCACTCTTCGCATGCGAGTGCCAGCGTCCCGGGCCCAGTGTACGGCTGTCGGGTACACCCGGGGCAAGGTCGGTGCCCTCGCGGCGGCTCGTGCGGATAGCGTCGCGGTATGACGGTGACTTGGGAAGAGCTGGGCTGGGAACGGCTGGCCGCGGGCGTCGGCCGGTGCCGGCTGCCCGGCTGGGACTGCACGGCCGGTCTGGTCCTCGGCGCGGGTACGGCGCTGATGGTGGACGCCGGCTCCAGTCTCGCCGAGGGCGCCCGGCTCCGGGGCCGTGCCGAGGAACTGGCCGGCGGCCGTGTGACCCATCTCGCGCTGACCCACCCCCACTTCGACCACGTCTTCGGGGCGGCCGCCTTCGCGGGCGCGGAGGTGTACGGGGCGGTGGGCCTGGACGCCGTCCTCGCCCACGAACGCGAGGCGCTGCGCCTGGACGCCGTCCGCAACGGACTCGCGGTGGCGGACGCCGACGAGGCGGTGGACGCGCTCGTGCCGCCCGGCCACCCGGTCTCGGGCGAGTGGACCCTGGACCTCGGCGGCGGCCGTCAGGTCCTGCTGGCCAACGTGGGCCCGGGCCACACCGGGCACGATCTGGCGGTCCTCGTCCCCGGGGACCGGGAGGTGGTCTTCTGCGGCGACCTGGTCGAGGAGTCCGGCGCACCGCAGGCCGGTCCGGACGCCGTCCCGTCCCGTTGGCCGGACGCCCTGGACCGTCTCCTCGCCCTGGGCGGCGAGGACGCGCTGTACGTGCCCGGTCACGGAGCGGTGGTGGACGCGGGTTTCGTACGGCGCCAACGCGACGAGCTGGCAGCACGTTTCGGCGTGTCGTAGGTACGGCCCCACCGCTTCTCCTATCGTCATCCGAATGCGCCAGTACGCCGCCGATCTCACCCCTCCGTGGAAGAAGAAGCCGAAACCCGTGCCGGAGGTACCGGCGGAGCCGGGTCTGGTGGTGGAGGAGGCCGGTACCGGTTTCTGCGGGGCGGTGATCCGCTGCGAGGCGGGCACGGTGACGCTGGAGGACCGCTTCGGCAAGCACCGGGTGTTCCCGTTGGAGCCGCGCGGCTTCCTGCTGGAGGGCCGCGTGGTCACGCTGGTGCGGCCGTCGTCCGGCGGCCCGGCACGGCCCGCCCGCACCGCCTCCGGTTCGGTCGCCGTGCCCGGCGCGCGCGCCCGCGTGGCCCGCGCCGGCCGCATCTACGTCGAGGGCCGGCACGACGCCGAGCTGGTCGAGAAGGTCTGGGGCGACGACCTGCGCGTCGAGGGCGTGGTGGTGGAGTACCTGGAGGGCGTGGACCACCTGCCGTCGATCGTGTCGTCCTTCGCGCCGGGCCCCGACGCCCGGCTGGGCGTGCTGGTGGACCACCTGGTGCCGGGCACGAAGGAGTGGCGGATCGCGGAGTCGGTGACCAGCGAACACGCCCTCGTCGTCGGCCACCCGTACATCGACATCTGGCAGGCGGTGAAACCGGCCGCGCTGGGCATCCGGGCCTGGCCGACGGTGCCGAAGGGACAGGACTGGAAGACGGGCGTGTGCCGGGCCCTGGGCTGGCCGTCGGAGAACACCGGGGCGGTGTGGCAGGCGATCCTGAAACGGGTGACGTCCTACAAGGACCTGGAGCCAGAGCTGCTGGGCCGGGTGGAGGAGCTGATCGACTTCGTCACGGCCCCGGAGTGACGCGCGCGGCGGCCTCGCGGATGCGCCGCTTGTGGCCGGCCCGGTCGGGCGCGCCCGGGCGGTAGTGGCTGGGCTGCTCGACCCGCCCGAACCACACGCCGGGCGGCGCCCAGCGCCGGAACGCCTCCTCGTACACGCCGAAGAAGTGCCGTACGTCGAACCGGTAGCGCAACCGCGGCAGCCCCAGGCGCAGCGGCGCCACGTCCCGGACGAACTCCCAGAGCAGGGGATGGTCGCAGTCGATGTCACCGCGGGGGCAGAGCTCCAGCGTGTAGAGGTGGGTGCGGCCGAAGGGCGCCCAGTAGATCCCGGCCCCGGCCAGCGAGTCCCAGGGGATCAGCACGGCCTGCTTGCCCTGCATCACCCAGAAACCCTGGCTGTCCAGGGCCGTGACCCGACGGCGCCACGACCACACCGGGCGGAGCACGAACAGGCTCACGAGGCCCGGCAGGAACGGCCAGCCGGAGGCGTCGCCCTGCCACAGGACGATGAACAGGCCGGTCACGCCCATCCCGCCGAACGGCAGGACGATCAGCAGCAGCAACCACAGCAGCCACCGCAGCCCGAACCGCACCACGGTGGCGTCGGTTTCCGGCCATCTGTCGGAGATCATGCCCGGGGACCCTATCCGTACGACGATCAGTCCACCAGGTCCCTGACCACGGCATCCGCCAGCAGCCGCCCCCGAAGCGTCAGCACCGCCCGGCCCTCCCGGTACGGTCCCTCCCGCAGGAGACCGTCCGCCAGCGCCCGGCGGGACGCCGCGAGCCCCTCGTCCTTCAGCAGGGCCAGCGGCACACCCTCCCGCAGCCGCAGCTCCAGCAGGATCCGCTCCACTCGCCGGTCCTCGTCGGACAGCAGCTCCCGCCCGGCGCCCGGTGAGCGGCCGGAGGCGAGGGCCGCCGCGTACGCCCCGGGATGCTTGACGTTCCACCAGCGCACGCCGCCCACGTGCGAGTGCGCGCCGGGGCCGGCGCCCCACCAGTCGGCGCCGCGCCAGTACAGCTCGTTGTGCAGGCAGCGGCCCGCCCGCGAGGTGGCCCAGTTGGAGACCTCGTACCACTCGAAGCCCGCCGCGCTCAGGGTCTCCTCGGCGATCAGGTACCGGTCCGCGTGCACGTCGTCGTCGGTCATCGGGATCTCGCCCCGGCGGATGCGGCGGGCGAGCTGGGTGCCCTCCTCGACGATCAGGGCGTACGCGCTGATGTGGTCCGGGCCCGCCCCGATCGCCGCGTCCAGGGAGGCCCGCCAGTCGTCGTCGCTCTCCCCGGGCGTGCCGTAGATCAGGTCCAGGTTGACGTGCTCGAAGCCCGCCGCGCGGGCCTCCGCGACGCAGGCCTCGGGGCGGCCGGGGGTGTGGGTGCGGTCCAGCACGTCCAGCACATGCCTCCTGGCGCTCTGCATGCCGAAGGAGATCCGGGTGAAGCCGCCCTCCCGGAGCGCGGCGAGGTACGCGGGGCCGACCGACTCGGGGTTGGCCTCCGTCGTGATCTCGGCGTCCGGCGCCAGCCCGAACTCGTCACGGACGGCCCCCAGCATCCGTACGAGATCTTCGGCCGCCAGCAGGGTCGGCGTGCCGCCGCCGACGAACACCGTGCGCACCGGGCGCGGGTCGTCGCCGAGCACCTTGCGGGCGAGGCGGATCTCGTCGGTCAGCGTGCCGGCGTAGTTGTCGCGGGACGCCAGGACGCCGCCGGTGCCGCGCAGCTCGGTCGCGGTGTAGGTGTTGAAGTCGCAGTAGCCGCAGCGGGTCGCGCAGTACGGGACGTGGAGGTAGAACCCGAGGGGCCGCTCGGCGGCGCCGGCGAGCGCGTGCGCGGGCAGCGCGCCGTCGGCGGGGACGGGCTCGCCGTCGGGGAGTGCGGAAGGCATGCCTTCCATTGTCCAGCACCGGCGCCGTGACCCCGCCGCCGTCACTCCGCCTGGAGGACCAGCAGGGCGAGGTCGTCCTCGGGCGGGCTGCCGCTGAAGTCGTGGACCAGGCGGCGGATCCTTTCGGCGATCTCCTCGGCGCTCAGGCCGGTGCAGCCGGACAGGGCGTGGGCCAGGCCGTCGCCGTCGTCGAACTGGCGGGAGCCGGAGCGCCGCTCGGTCACCCCGTCGGTGACGCACAGCAGGCTGTCGCCGGGCCGCAGGTCGATGCTCTCGCTGGTGTACGTCTCGTCCTCGACGACGCCGAGCAGGGTCTGCGGACGGGCCGCCGTGCGCACGGTGCCGTCGGGGCTGAGGACGAGCGGGAGCGGGTGCCCCGCGGAGGCGAGGGTGCAGTGGACCCCGCCGTCGTACGGCGTCAGCTCGCCGTACAGCAGCGACAGGAAGCGGGTCTGCGGCCCGTCCCCGGCGGCCACCGGACGGCCGCCCGCCGCGACCAGGGCGCGCGCGGCGGCGTCGGCGGCCTCGGTGGCGTCGTCCAGCAGGAGCTGGTTGAGGCGGTCGAGGACGTCGGCGACGCGGTAGCCCTCGCGGGCGAGGAGGCGGAGCCACGGGCGGGCGAGGCCGATCACGACGGCCGCCTCCGGTCCCTTGCCCTGGACGTCCCCGACGGCGAAGCACCAGCGGCCGTCGCCGGCCGGGAACAGGTCGTAGAAGTCGCCGCTGGGGCCGCCCTTGTCGCACGGCTCGTAGACGAGGGCGCTGCTCATCCCGGGGATCTCGGCGACCGCGCCGGGCAGCAGGCCGCGCTGCAGGACCGCGCTGATGGTGGCCTGGCGGGCGTACTGGCGGGCCGCGCCGATCGCCAGGGCCACCCGGCGGCCCAGGTCCTCCACGAGCCCGGTGACCTCCTCGCGGAAGCCGGCCGTCCCGCACCGGCCGATGACCAGTGTGCCGAGCGGCCGGCCGCCCGCGATCAGCCGGTACGCCAGTGCCGTGCCGTCGGCGCCCTGCGGGCCGAGCGCGGGGCCCGGCCACGGGTACGGTTCGGGGCCGGAGCGCAGGCCCTCGCCGGGGCAGGGCGGCTCCTTCTCCAGGGCGCAGCGCAGCTCCTCGATGCGGTTCTCGCTGGCGTGCCAGACCCGGTCGGGCCCGCCGGCACCGCGGCCGCGCACGGTCGCCTCGTCCTCCAGCCACACCGCGCACCAGTCGGCGAGCCGGGGCACGATGAGCTGGCCGGTGAGCGCCGTGACCAGGTTCTCGTCCAGCTGTCCGGCGAGCAGGTCGGAGGCCTCGGCGAGGAACGACAGCGCGCCCCGGCCGAGCCAGTCCCGGTCGCCGTCGGCGCGGTGCGGCTGCGGGGCCAGGTCCTCGGCGACCTCCAGGGCCGCGTCCGGCGCGGAGGCGTCCGGGCCGTCCACGCCGCCGGGCGGCAGCCTGGCCCAGACGGTCTTGGCGCCGGCGCGGTAGGTGACGCCCCAGGACTCGGCGAGGGTGGTGACCAGGCGCAGGCCGCGTCCGTACTCGGCGGTGTCGTACGAGCCGTCGCCGCCGAGGGCGTCGCGCGGGGCGCGGGAGGGGTGCCGGTCGCCCACCTCCACGACGAAGGCGCCGGTCTCCTCCAGCCGCCAGTCGACGTCCACGTCCGTACCGGCGTGCACGACGGCGTTGGTGACCAGCTCGCTGACCACGGCCAGGGCGTCGTCGACGAGCCGGGGCGAGACCCCGGGCGCCTCGGCCAGCGCGGCCTGCACCAGGGCGCGGGCCGCCCCGGGCGCGAGGGGGCTGCCGGGCAGCGTGGCCCGGCCCCGGGCCTCACTGGCCCGGGGCTCGCTCTCCCTCTGCGTCGGTATGGCCGCCATGTCCATGCGGCCAGGGTGACAGACAGGGGGCGGTCATAAGCGGGGAGTTACCGAAATGGACAGAAGTGGGCGCCTTTTGAGCGCCGGTGAACATCGAGGGGTGCGGGGCCGTGTCGCCACGCGGCTGCGCCGCGTGGGCGCCGGAGACCACGGATCACCCGCCGCCGGACGGCCCCGCCACCCCTTCGAAAACCGCTCAGGCCTCCCGCGTGCCGGCGTACATCTCCTCGATGAGGTCCTTGTACTCCCGCTCCACGACGGGCCGCTTCAGCTTCAGGCTCGGCGTGATCTCCCCGTGCTCCACGTCGAGGTCCCGCGGCAGCAGCCGGAACTTCTTGATGGTCTGCCACTTCTGGAGCCCCGCGTTGAGCTCCCGCACATAGCCGTCGACCATCTCGACCGTCTGCGGGGCGGCGACGATCTCGGCGTACGACCTGCCCTCCAGCCCGTTCTCCTTCGCCCAGTCCAGGATCGCGATCTCGTCCAGGGCGATGAGGGCGGTGCAGTAGTTCCGGTCGGCGCCGTGCACCAGGATGTTGGAGACGTACGGGCACACCGCCTTGAACTGCCCCTCGACCTCGGCCGGCGCCACGTACTTGCCGCCGGAGGTCTTGATCAGGTCCTTCTTGCGGTCGGTGATGCGCAGGTAGCCGTCGGGCGACAGCTCGCCGATGTCGCCGGTGTGGAACCAGCCGTCGGACTCCAGCACCTCGGCGGTCTTCTCGGGCAGCTTGTGGTAGCCCTGCATGATGCCGGGGCCGCGCAGCAGGATCTCGCCGTCGTCGGCGATGCGCACCTCGGTGCCGGGCAGCGGCTTGCCGACAGTGCCGGTGCGGTAGGCCTCGCCGGGGTTGACGAAGGAGGCGGCGGAGGACTCGGTGAGGCCGTAGCCCTCCAGGATGTGGATACCGGCGCCCGCGAAGAAGTAGCCGATCTCGGGCGCGAGCGCGGAGGCGCCGGAGACGCAGGCGCGCAGCCGGCCGCCGAAGGCCTCGCGGAGCTTGGCGTACACCAGGGTGTCGGCGACCTTGTGCTTGGCGGCCAGCCCGAACGGCACGGCGGCGGTGCCGGTGCGCCGGAAGTTGTCCTGGCTGACCTTGGCGTACTCGCGGGCGACCCCGGCGGCCCACTGGAAGATCTTGTACTTGGCCGGACCGCCCTCGCGGGCCTTGGCGGCGACGCCGTTGTAGACCTTCTCGAAGATGCGCGGCACGGCCGCCATGTACGTCGGCTTCACCACCGGCAGGTTCTCGATGATCTTGTCGACGCGGCCGTCGACGGCGGTGACGTGACCGACCTCGATCTGGCCGGAGGTGAGCACCTTGCCGAAGACGTGCGCGAGCGGCAGCCACAGGTACTGCACGTCGTCCATGGTGACCAGGCCGGTCGCGGCGATCGCCTTCGCCATGTACGCCCAGTTGTCGTGCGGGAGCCGGACTCCCTTGGGGCGGCCGGTGGTGCCGGAGGTGTAGATGAGCGTGGCGAGCTGCTCCCTGGCGATCGCACCGACCCGCTCCTTGATCAGCTGGGGGTGCGTCTCCAGGTAGGCGGCGCCGCGCCGCTCCAGCTCGGCGAGGGTGATGACCCAGTCGCCCGCCTCGACGCCGGCCGGGTCGATGACGACGACCTTGGTCAGGTCGGGCAGCTCGGCGCGCTTCTCGACCGCCTTGGCGACCTGGGCCGCGTCCTCGGCGATCAGCACCCGGCTCTCGGAGTCGGAGAGGATGAACGCCGACTCGTCCGCGTTGGTCTGCGGGTAGACGGTCGTGGTCGCGCCGCCCGCGCACATGATGCCGAGGTCGGCGAGGATCCACTCGACGCGGGTCGAGGAGGCGAGCGCCACGCGCTGCTCGGGCTGGACGCCCAGCTCGATGAGGCCGGCCGCGATCGCGTAGACCCGCTCGGCCGCCTGCGCCCAGCTGAGCGACTTCCAGTCGTCGGGGCCCTGACCGGAGGCAGGAGGCACCGGGTAACGGTAGGCCTCGGCGTCCGGTGTGGCCGCCACGCGCTCCAGGAAGAGGGCCGCCACGGACGGCGGACGGTTCTCGATCAGGGTCTGTGTGTCGCTCACGACATCCTCCGGGGCCCGCGACGGTGCGGCGTACTCGGTGCGGCTGGGTTCACTCACGGTGGGGGTTCGTGCTGCTGCTGCGCTGTTGTTTAACTCGCGAGTAACTATCGAGCAGGGATCAGAGTAAGCCGCGACCGGCCGCTGCGTAAGGGGCTTCGGCCAGTCACTTTCCAGTCGCCGCGACGCCATGGACGCCCAGGGGCCCGCCGCGCTTTCGCACGACGGGCCCCTTTGTGTCCCGTTTGTCGACGTAACCGGCTGTTACCTCTGGTTACTTCTTGCCCTTGGCCGACCCCGCACCGTCATCACTCGACAGCACGGCGATGAACGCTTCCTGCGGAACCTCCACGGAACCCACCATCTTCATCCGCTTCTTGCCTTCCTTCTGCTTCTCGAGCAGCTTCCGCTTACGGGAGATGTCACCGCCGTAGCACTTGGCGAGGACGTCCTTGCGGATGGCGCGGATGGTTTCGCGGGCGATGACCCTCGAGCCGATGGCGGCCTGCACCGGCACCTCGAAGTTCTGCCGCGGGATCAGCTCCTTCAGCTTGGCGACGAGCCGCACGCCGTACGCGTACGCCTGGTCCTTGTGGGTGATCGCCGAGAAGGCGTCGACCTTGTCGCCGTGCAGCAGGATGTCGACCTTGACCAGGGAACTGCTCTGCTCGCCCGTGGGCTCGTAGTCGAGGGAGGCGTAGCCGCGCGTCTTGGACTTCAGCTGGTCGAAGAAGTCGAAGACGATCTCCGCGAGCGGCAGGGTGTAGCGGATCTCGACCCGGTCCTCGGAGAGGTAGTCCATGCCGAGCAGGGTGCCGCGCCGGGTCTGGCACAGCTCCATGATCGCGCCGATGAACTCGGTGGGCGCCAGGATGGTGGCCCGCACCACGGGCTCGAAGACCTCCTGGATCTTGCCCTCGGGGAACTCGCTCGGATTGGTGACCGTGTGCTCGGTGCCGTCCTCCATGATCACGCGGTACACCACGTTGGGGGCGGTGGCGATCAGGTCCAGACCGAACTCGCGCTCCAGCCGCTCCCGGATCACGTCCAGGTGCAGCAGGCCGAGGAAGCCGACGCGGAAGCCGAAGCCGAGCGCGGCCGAGGTCTCCGGCTCGTAGACCAGCGCGGCGTCGTTGAGCTGCAGCTTGTCCAGGGCCTCGCGCAGCTCCGGGTAGTCGGAGCCGTCGAGCGGATACAGGCCCGAGAAGACCATCGGCTTCGGGTCCTTGTACCCGCCGAGCGCCTCCGTCGCCCCCTTGTTCTGACTGGTGACGGTGTCACCGACCTTGGACTGGCGGACGTCCTTCACACCGGTGATCAGATAGCCCACCTCGCCGACGCCGAGGCCGTCGGCCGGCAGCATCTCGGGCGAGTTGACGCCGATCTCCAGCAGCTCGTGGGTGGCGCCGGTCGACATCATCCTGATGCGCTCGCGCTTGTTGAGCTGGCCGTCGATGACACGGACGTACGTCACGACACCGCGGTAGGAGTCGTACACCGAGTCGAAGATCATCGCCCGGGCGGGCGCGTCGGCGACGCCGACCGGCGCCGGGATCTCCTTGACGACCTTGTTCAGCAGCGCGTCCACGCCGAGACCGGTCTTGGCGGAGACCTTGAGGACGTCCTCCGGGTCACAGCCGACCAGGTTCGCCAGCTCCTCGGCGAACTTCTCCGGCTGCGCCGCCGGCAGGTCGATCTTGTTGAGTACGGGGATGATCGTGAGGTCGTTCTCCATCGCCAGGTAGAGGTTGGCGAGGGTCTGCGCCTCGATGCCCTGGGCGGCGTCGACGAGGAGGATGGTGCCCTCACAGGCGGCGAGCGACCGCGAGACCTCGTAGGTGAAGTCGACGTGCCCCGGGGTGTCGATCATGTTGAGGATGTGGGTCGTGCCCTGGTCGGGGCCCTCGGTGGGGGCCCAGGGCAGACGCACCGCCTGGGACTTGATCGTGATGCCGCGCTCGCGCTCGATGTCCATCCGGTCGAGGTACTGAGCACGCATCTGCCGCTGCTCGACCACACCGGTCAGCTGGAGCATCCGGTCGGCGAGCGTGGACTTGCCGTGGTCGATGTGCGCGATGATGCAGAAATTGCGGATCAGAGCCGGGTCGGTACGGCTCGGCTCGGGCACATGGTTAGGGGTCGCGGGCACGCAGGGTCCTGTCTCTTGAGGCGCCTTATGCCTCGGGTCGGATCGATACGTAGTCTCCATGGTCCCACGCGGAGGGACCGGGGACCGTTTTGGGCCGCTCGCAGGGCCACTGGTACTGTAGATGGCTGTGCCTCATGCCCTCTCAGCGCGAGGCGCGACAAACAATTTTGGATCACCGGTACGGGACCTTCGCGGCCCCGCACCTGAACCTGAAAAGGCTCCTTCGTGGCGAACATCAAGTCCCAGATCAAGCGGATCAAAACCAACGAGAAGGCCCGGCTGCGCAACAAGGCCGTCAAGTCCTCCCTGAAGACCGCGATCCGCAAGGCCCGTGAGGCCGCTGCCGCGGGTGACGTCGAGAAGGCCACCGAGCTGCAGCGCGCCGCCGCGCGTGCCCTCGACAAGGCCGTCTCGAAGGGCGTCATCCACAAGAACCAGGCCGCCAACAAGAAGTCGGCGCTTGCTTCCAAGGTCGCGACCCTCAAGGGCTGAACCTCCTCTTTGATCTGACCGCCGGAAGGACCCAGAGCGGGCCCTCTCTCATCCGCTCCCGACCGGCACCCCGGATTCGCACGCGGCCTGCGTTCGCCACGCGGGTGCGAGTCCACCAGCTCGACCGAAGGCCCCTCCGCTCCCCCTTCCCCAGGGTGGGTGGCGGGGCTTTCGGCATGCGGGGGGCGACTTTCACAAGCCGGGGCGGGGATGGGGGATCGGGGGCCGGGTGGGGTTCTCAGGGGCTGGGGTGGGGTTCTGAGGTTCCGGGGGGCTCAGGGGCCGGGTGGGGTTCTCAGGGACCGGGGTGGAGTTCTCAGTGGCCGGGGTGGAGTTCGGCAAGCAGGGGCTGCGGCGGAGGCTCCGGTATCCCTCGGCATCCCCCGCTATCCGTCTATTCGCCTATCCGCGGCCGCGGGAGCGAGCGGCGCGGGCGATCACCACGACGGCCTTCTCCAACGCGTACTCCGGGTCGTCGCCGCCGCCCTTCACGCCCGCGTCGGCCTCGGCGATCGCCCGCATCGCCACCGCGACCCCGTCCGGTGTCCACCCCCTCATCTGCTGCCGTACCCGATCGATCTTCCACGGCGGCATCCCCAGCTCCCGCGCCAGATCCGCCGGCCGCCCCCCGCGCGCGGAGGACAGCTTGCCGATCGCCCGCACGCCCTGGGCGAGCGCGCTGGTGATCATCACCGGCGCCACGCCCGTCGCCAGCGACCATCTGAGCGCCTCCAGCGCCTCCGCCGTGCGCCCCTCCACGGCCCGGTCCGCGACCGTGAAGCTGGAGGCCTCGGCCCGGCCGGTGTAGTACCGCCCGACGACCGCCTCGTCGATCGTCCCCTCCACGTCGGCGACCAGCTGGGAGACCGCCGAGGCCAGCTCCCGCAGATCGCTGCCGATGGCGTCGCAGAGCGCCTGGCACGCCTCGGGCGTGGCCGAACGCCCGAAGGAGCGGAACTCGCCCCGCACGAAGGCCAGCCGGTCCGCCGGCTTGGTCATCTTGGGGCAGGCGACCTCCCGCGCGCCCGCCTTGCGCGCGGCGTCCAGCAGTCCTTTGCCCTTGGCCCCGCCCGCGTGCAGCAGCACGAGCGTGATCTCCTCGGCGGGCGCCCCGATATACGCCTTCACGTCCTTGACCGTGTCAGCGGACAGGTCCTGCGCATTGCGTACGACCACGACTTTCCGCTCGGCGAAGAGCGAGGGACTGGTGAGCTCGGCGAGCGTGCCGGGCTGCACCTGGTCCGGGGTGAGGTCGCGTACGTCCGTGTCGGCGTCGGCGGCCTTGGCGGCGGCCACCACCTCCTGCACGGCACGGTCGAGCAGGAGGTCCTCCTGGCCCACGGCGAGCGTCACCGGGGCGAGAGGGTCGTCATTCGCAGTCTTCCTGGCCATCGCTCAAAGCATCCCACGCGGCACTGACAATCAGGCTCCCCACAACCCCTGACCGTTCCCTGACCGCACCCGGAGCAGCTCTCGGGGATGGACGGTGCTTGGCGGGCGGAGGTTCGGTGACGGGGGTTCGGCGGGCGGGGCTTGGCGGGCCGGCGGTTCGGGGGGCAGGGGTTCGTAGGGCCGGGGCTTAGGGGCGGGGGGCGAAGGGCCGGGGCTTAGCCCGCGGCTCGGCAGGCATGGGCTCAAGGACGCAGGGTTCGGCAGGCCGGGATTCAGGGACCCGAGTCTCCGCGGGCCAGCGCGGAGGGGCCCGCGGCTCGGCAGGCCCGGGCTCAGGAACCCGGGGCTCGGCGGGTCGCGGCGCGAGCGAGGCCGAGGGGTTGAAGCGGGGCCGAGGGCAGGAAGCGGGGCCGGGACCGGGGCGGCTCATGCGGCGCCGTGCCGGAGCCTTCGCGCTCGCTGGTCATGGCTCGCCGGTCGCGGCTGCCGGTCACGGCTCCTCGCGCCAGCCGTCCCACTCGCCCGCGAACGCGTCCAGTTCCGCCGGATCCAGCCGTCCGTCCTCGTCCCGCAGCACCACCAGCCACTGCGCGTCCTCGGCGTCGTCCTCCCCGGCCAGCGCGTCCCGGACGAGCCGGGGCTCCTCGTCGATGCCGAACCGCTCTCCGAGCGCCTCGGCCGCCCCCTCCGCCGCGTCCCGGTCGGGCAGCACCAGTACATGTCGCACATCACTCACGGCCACATTCTCCGGCACCGCTCGGACACCGGATCGCCAGGTCAGCCCTTGGGCACGATCTGCACGTCGAGGTCGACCCGGATGCTGGGACCGACGACCGCGATGCCCCGCGCCAGCATGGACTGCCAGCTCACGGTGAAGTCGTCCCGGTGCAGTTCCGTGGTGGCCCGGCAGGCCGCCCGTACCTCGCCTTCCATGCCGTTGCCCAGCCCGAGGTACTCGGCGTCGAGCGTGACCGTGCGGGTCACGCCGTGCAGCGTCAGCGCACCGGTGATCGCCCACCGGCTGCCGCCCTTGTGGACGAACCGGTCGCTGTAGAACTCCAGCGTCGGAAACCGCTGCACGTCCAGGAAGTCCGCCGAGCGCAGATGGTCGTCCCGCGTCCGCACGCTCGTGTCGATGGACGCGGCGTCGATCACCACGTGCATCGCCGACTGCTCCACCCGCTCCCCGATCCGCACCGCCCCGGCGAACGAGTTGAACCGCCCGTGGATCCGGGCCAGCCCGATGTGCCGCGCGGCGAAGCCGATCGAGGAGTGCATGGGCTCGATCTCCCACTCGCCCGGGGCCGGCGGCTCCGGCGGCTGGGCCACCTGAAGGACCACGTCACCGAGGGAGGCGAGGGAGTTCTCGCCGACCAGCGCGGTGGCCCGGTAGGGCGCATAGCCCTCCGCCGACACCGCGAGGCGGTCCTCCCGCCGGCACGACCGTCATGAACGACCCGTAGGGGTCCGTGCCGCCGCTCACGACCTTGCGGCCCATGGCGTCGCTGACCGCGAACTCCGCCCCTGCGACCGGACCGCTGACCGGATCGACCACGCGGCAGCTCAGCACTCCGGCGCCGGGCGGCGTCTGCACCGCCGTCAGGGGACCCGTCTGCTGCATCCGCTTCGCCCGGTCATTCCGCCAGCGGCCGAACATGCACGACACCCCTGTACGCCTCGACATCACCTGTTGCCGAAGATCCATTCGGTCACCGATGCGGCTTTCGAGGCAACTCGCGCCCACATAGCGGGAATCAGGCACAAGCGCCGGAACTGAGCCCAATTACGGGTTCGGGCTCGGGTTCCGGTCCCGCACCGTCGGCACCCGGTCCAGCTCGATCCCGAACCTCTCCCGGTACGCCGTCAGGATCGCCTCCTCGGTCTCCAACTCCGTTGCGGTGCGCGTGCCGTCGACCGCCGTCGTCTTCAGTTCGCGCCCGCTGAGCGTGATCCTCCCGCCGTCCTCGGTGAGCCGGGAGCAGACCAGCGACCGGGTGAAGTGCGACAGCGGGGAGGTGCTGTGCCACCAGGCGCCGGCCACGAAGTCCCCGAGCGCCCGGGGCCGCGTCTCCAGCCGGTACCGCGGTGTCCCATCCTGTACGACGTCCAGGTCCCCGGCGCCGGCCGAGCCGCCGCCCCGCACCCCGGCCGCGTCCGGCCCGGCGTCCGCCACCCGGAACACCCCGCCGGGGTCGGCCTGCTCCGCGCGGTCCGTGCAGCGCAGCGGGTGGTGGCTGTGCGCCCCGAACCCGACGTCCGCGATCCAGGAGTCCCCCTCCACCGTCCCGACCCGCAGAGCCAGATGGTCGTAGGGGATGCCGAGCCGTCCCTCGGCGCCGTACACGCGTGCAGCGAGCAACTCCACCTCGTAGCCGAGTGCGGTGAGCAACGCACCGAAGGCGCCGTTCAGTTCGTAGCAGAAGCCACCCCTCCCACGTCCGATCAGCTTGTCCAGCAGCCGCTCCTCCTCCAGCACGATCTCCTCGCCGAGGTGGATCGACAGGTTCTCGAAGGGCACCGTCCGCAGATGGCGCAGATGCAGCTCGTGCAGCGCCCCGCTGGTGGGTTTCGGCGGGCGCTTAGCGCTGATCCGGCGGAGATATGCGTCGGCCTGACGTGAGTCCATGCATCCAGTCTGGTCGAATCCCGGTCATCGGTCTCTCGCCACCCGCATCTCCCCGCCCGTCCCACCGGTTTCGCCGACCGCGAGCTCTCCGTCCCGGTCGGTGCGCAGCACCAGCGCTCCGCCCGTCCGCAGCGCGGCCACGGTCGCCGGGGCCGGGTGTCCGTACGGGTTTCCGCAGGGTCTCCGACTAGTAGTTCTAGGAGACACCCGCCATGGCGGCATCTGTGCAGGTCAGAGGCCTTGAGCCTTCGACTCACTCACACGGGACCGTGACCACTCAGCTCAGGGGCGTGTCTTGCCTCCGCCTGTCCGTACTGACCGACGAGACCACCAGCCCGGAACGCCAGCGAGAAGCCAACCGGGGCGCTGCAATGGCGCTGGGAATTGACCTTGCCGACCGGGAAGCCGTTGATCTCGGAGTAAGCGCAAGCAAGACCACGCCCTTTGAGCGCCCGGAATTGGGTGCCTGGCTTCGTCGCCCCGATGACTTTGACGCGCTGGTCTTTTGGCGCTTTGACCGCGCGGTCCGATCCATGGAAGACATGCACAACTTGGCTGCATGGGCACGCGAACACCGGAAAATGATTGTGTTCGCCGAAGGTCCGGGCGGGCGACTGGTGCTGGACTTCCGCAATCCGCTGGACCCCATGGCTCAGCTCATGGTCACGCTCTTCGCCTTTGCGGCACAGATGGAAGCTCAGGCAATCCGGGAACGCGTGACCAGCGCCCAGGCAGCAATGCGCGTCATGCCCCTTCGTTGGCGCGGTTCCCGTCCGCCGTATGGCTACATGCCCGCTCCCATGGAAGGCGGCGGCTACACGCTGGTGCAGGACCCGGAAGCCGTTGCCGTGCTTGAGCGCATCATCAAGGAACTCAAGGGAGACCCCAGCAAGGGCGTTCCCCCTAAGAGCCTTGCCGCAATTGCACGGGGGCTCAACGAAGACCAGATTCCCTCTTCCCGGGATCACTGGAGCATCAAGCAAGGGCGTAAGACGGGCGGAAAGACAGGCGGTGCGGCTGGTGAAACCGTCGTACGGGGCCGATTCACTTGGCGACACGGCGCGATTAAGCACCTTCTCACCTCTGAGCGCCTGTTGGGGTGGAAGGTCACGGAAACAGGGCCGGTGCGGGACAGCGAAGGCCGGCCAGTCATGGCTAGCCCTGAGCCGATTCTCACCCGCGAGGAATTCGACGCAATCGGCGCTGTGCTGGCTGAGCGCTCTGTAGACAACAAGAAGCCGGACCGCGTGGACACTGTGGCTCTTCTGCTCCGGGTCATTCACTGTGAAAGCTGCGGGGAGCGGATGTATCTGCACCAGCCGTCCCCTAAGAGTAAGAGCACCAGCATGACCCACACATACAAGTGCAGCGCACACACCCGGGGCCGTAAGTGCGATGCACCCGCAATCATCAAGCGGGAATGGGCCGATGAGTACGCGGAGCGTGAGTTTCTACGGATGCTGGGAGCGCTCGAAGTCACGCACACGCGCACCATTCCGGGGTATGACCCTCAGCCTGAGATTGCCGCCACGCTCGCTGAGTACGAAGAGCACCAGGCGCAACAGGGGCGGCAGAAGTCCAGTGCGGCTAAGGCAGCGTGGCAGAAGCGGGCGGATGCCCTTGACGCACGACTGGCTGAACTGGAAACGCGTGAGCGTGTGGAGCCCCGTACTGAGGTAATCGGGACTGGCAAGACCTATACGGACCTGTGGGCGGAAGCCGACTTGGCCGGAAAGCGAAAGCTGTTGCAGAGCGCCGGGGCGTATCTGAGCGTTAAGCGCGCGCAGCGTGGGGGGTGGCGCACGTTGGATACCCGGCGCGTCAACTTCGACGTGAAACACCCGTTCTTCGCTGAGGCAGCAGACGCAATCACGGCCGTGGCAGCGGAGTTGGAAGCCGCAGAGCGCTAGCCACATAGGCCCAACAGCGCCCAACCCAGGCCCCGTCAGGCAGCGACGCCCGGCGGGGCTTTTCTCGTGCCCTCAGCGCCCCTGTGAGCCCGCTTGGCGGGGTGAGGCAACCTGGCACCCGAGAAGTGCCGGAACGGCTCAGACGGGCACTCAGGGCGCTTGCTGGCGCCATCCACAGGGTTGCGGATGTCCCGACACGCGGACGCAGTTGTCCACAGTTGCTGTTGATATCTCAACTTACGAGACTGGTCTAGACCTCTTTGGTTCAGCGGGAAGGGCGAACCTACACGCCACAACCTGACATACCATCAGCTAGACCCCACTTGACCTGCATAAACTTCTCTCCAGTGTAGAAGTGTAGAAAGTGCACCCACTCTCATAACCGATATAGGTTTCTATGCCGATATCGAGACTGACTGCCAAACCTACACTTCTGCATTCCTTATGGTTTTTGGGCACCGACCCCCGTCAGCGGTAACGGGTCCGTAACGCTTTAGCCGGTCGCTCAGAATCACGTGACTTTCAGTCGAAATAGGCATTCGACTCACTAGACACATCTTGAAGGCACCTTCCGTGTCTTCGCTGCGGACCGCACCCCTGCTGAGGTCTGCCCATGAACGCCCGTGCGGGGGCAGCTCCAAGAGCATTTCCGCACACCTCTAAAGGCCCAATCCGGGTTGACTCGCATGACTGGCAGGGGTGCCTAGTTGTGCTGAGTCCCTGGATTGGGCCTTTAGTCGTTCCTGCACCCCACCGAAAGAACTTCACATGACTTCCGTCGAATCTGAGTACCGTGCAATGCACCGCCGGCTAGACGCTCTGAGGCTTCCTGCCAAATACCATGCGTGCGCCTGGTGCTTCCTGAGTGCCGACCAGTGGGCTTACCGCTGGAATGACGAGAATGAGCGCAGCGAAGACGGGCGCGTGTGGTCTGAGGACAGCCGGAATTACGTTGCCCTTTGCCGCTCCTGCCATCGGAAGATGGACCAGGCTTACCGGCGTGTCGGCCGTGAGGGTCTGGAAGAAACCATTGCCCCGCTCATCAAGGCCGCCTATGCCGCTGTGCGCGATGAACGGCGCTTCACTGAGGGCATGGCCCGGGAACGCAGCGCGAAGGCCGCACACGCATTCCTAGACGCTCAGGACAAGGGCCTAGGAAGTCGCTACGGCAGGCAGCCAGTCGACGCCGAGCGCGCAACACATGCCCGGCTAGTCCGCGCCTATGCGGCTGGTGGTCGCTGATGCGCACTGCGTTCGTGGTTGATCTGGTCAGCCTCACATTCCTGGTGTCTCTGCTCTATCGCGCTGCGGGGGTTATCTGATGGCATTCCGAGACTCCGACCATGCACACGTACCGGATATCTGCGCTGCACTGGACGCACTGATACGCACCGACCCGAACGGTTCCGTAAAGGTAGAAGACCTATTCCGGGACGTACAGGGCTGGCTGTGGCGGAACGGCAAGAATGGTGCTCCCTACGGCCCGTACGCAAGGACACTCCGAAGCCTAGGCATTCGAGTGGAGAAGCGTACAGCCCATGGAATCGCCTACGCACAGCCGAAGCATAAAGGCCCCTCGCTGGATTCCCGCATTCGTAGCGCGCTGCGCTGGCAGGGCTAGCCACCTCCGAAATTCGTAGGTGCTCAAAGACTCCGCTGACTGGTCTCAGCGGTAAGGGCTAGATTCATAGCCCAATCTCCTAAGTCGGGAGTGGTTACCCCGCATGCCCATACCCGGGCGTCTTCAGGTGCGATACCTGCCGGGTATGGGCTCACATTCTTCCCCGCCGCTCCCGGGTTCCGTGTCCTGGTCCGGTTGAGCGGCGGGGATTCAACAAAGGACACAGATCATGACTTCTCTTCTTGCGCAGCTTGCAGATGATCAGTTTGCCGCCTGCCAGATCGTTGCAGCGATAGCCCACAGCGCGCCGGATGCTCAGCTTCCCGTTTCTGCGCTTGCACAGGCGCTCTTTCTTGACGAAGACGAAATGCGCACCCTGTACGGCAGCCACATGACCGCTTCTGAGGTGGTCACGTACGCGACCAATTGCCCGGCGTCGCACTTGCTGACGTTCATCTACAGCGAGGGAGGTAAGGCCGATGCCTGAGGCGCCTACTCCCGCTGAGGGAACGCCGGACCAGAGTCCCGAAACCTCCGCGCCGGCTGCCGCACCTGATAACACGTCAGGTGAAGGGAATTCGGCGAACCGAGAAGCCGCGAAGTACCGAACGAAGCTCCGCGAAGCTGAAACGAAGCTAGAGGCTGCCGAAGCCCGAATTGCGGCGCTACTGCGCAAGGAGATTGAGGCACACGCAGCGGACAAGCTAGCCGTTGGTGCTGATCTCTTCGAAATAGGCAAGGTCAACGTTGAGGATCTGACCGACCCGGAAGGGAACGTCATGCCGGACGCCGTTGATGCCGCAATTGAAGCGCTCCTAGCGAAGCGTCCTGGTCTCGGCAATCCCAATCGCCCCTGGGGTGATGTTGGTGGGGGCCGTCACGAAGTGGCAGAACGCCCTCTGAGCATGCTTGACGCACTTCAGTTCAAGGGACGCTGACAAGGGTCCGGGGTGGTTTCCTGCCCCGGATCATCCACATAACTGAATACCCATCTACATATATCCGTAGGTGCCTTCTGAGAATCCGCTAGTGCCCCAGGTGGGCGGCGGATTTTTCGCTGTTTGGGCCAGGTGCCCGCATTTCCGCGCTGCCAGGTGCAGCGGGCTCCATTCATCGCGCTGGCCATTCGCCGCGCACATGCCCAAACACAAAGGACTTTCAGCATGACCATGCTTACTCCTGCCAACGGTGCCGTTCTACCCCCGGAGTACGGGGAGATTGTCACGAAGCCCGTTGAGGCTCTTTCCGTCGCTTACCTGGCCGGTACGAAGGTCATCACTAAGGCGCATGACTACCGCATTCCGATTCTCGCGTCTGACGTGACCGTTGGCGCTGTGGCTGAGGGCGCGGAGATCACCCCGTCTGACGCTGACTTTGATGAGCTGGTGGTTACCCCGGCTAAGTTCGCTGGCCTGACCATTGTCAGCCGTGAGCTTGCCGACGATTCCAACCCTTCTGCGACTGACCAGATCGGACGGAGCATCGCACGGCAGATTGCCAACAGCGTGGATAACGCGCTATTCAATGCGCTGTCTTCGCCTAACCCGGCTGGCTTCGCTTCGCTGGCCGGTATCTCGACTGTTTCTGCCCCGGTCACGTACGCCAACCTTGACCCGTTCGAAGAGGCCGTTTCTCTCAGTGAGGCTTCCGGGGGCCGGATTACCTCTTGGGTCACAGGTGCTGCCACGGCCCTTGAGATTGCGAAGCTCAAGGATGCGACCGGTTCCAACAAGGCGCTTCTAAACCCGGACCTGACCGCTGATGGACGCCGTACCATTCTCGGCCGTCCGATCATCGTTAGCCCGTACGTTCCGGCTGACACGGTTTACGGCATCAGCAAGGATGATTTGCTTGTGGTGACCCGTGAGGACACGCGCCTTGACGTTGACCGTTCGGCGTACTTCTCCTCTGACCGTGTCGGCGTGCGAGGCACCATGCGAGTTGCCTTCGGTATGCCCGTGGCTGGTGCTCACGTCCGCATCACCAACGCTGCTTCCTAATGACGTAGCCACATGATCTGGCCCCGTCATCACCTTTACTGGCACCGGGTGATGACGGGGCTATTCCTGTATGTGCCGGCCTGCCCCCACCTCCGAAATTCGTAGGTGCCCACCCATGCCCCCGGGAGTACCGACATGCCGAGAAAGCCAATGAAGCCGTGCAGCCAGCCGGGATGCAGTGAGCTGACCAATGGTGGTCCATGCGCTCAGCACAAGAGGCAGCGCGAGGAACAGCGGGGCAGTGCGAGCAAGCGTGGTTATGACGTTGGCTGGCAGCGCAAGCGCAAGGCTTACCTGTACGCGAATCCGTGGTGTGTCCTGTGCAGTCGCGCGGCAACCGTCGCTGACCATTGGCCGCTGAGTCGAAAGCAATTGCAAGCAAGAGGTGAGCCAAACCCTGATGCACCTAAGCACCTTCGACCACTGTGCAAGCCATGCCATGACAGTGAGACCGCGAAGAATCAGCCTGGTGGTTGGGCAGCCGAGAAGGTGAAGCCTCAGCCGCCGAAGCCTGATGACGTTCCTCCGTTCTGAGACCTACCCGGGTGGGGGGTGACCCCCTTCCCCCTCAGAGATTGACCGGCAGGGAGGGAAAAAGCTAGCGCCGCAAGCAGAGCCATTTGCGCGGGCTTACAGATCGTCCGCAATATAGTGACACTCTTCACAAAGGTCATTTCCTCCTTGTCCGTACTCATTGGCCGGGGGGCGTTTGGACCGTTCGATTAGGGAATCATACGTGTGTACTGTATAGCCTGCTTCGATGGACTTCATTGCATTCAGCCGCTCTCGGTCGGCATCTGTCACTGACTTGCGTCGCCCAATCACAATCTGAGAGCGCATGTAGTGTCGAGTCAAATTCGCGAGACCGAGCCCAAATGGCTTCGGTTTCTGCGCGTAATCTTGATTCTTCTCGATCCAATACCGCCATTCGGCTACCTGCTGTACGGCTTCCACCATCTTCTCTGCTGGCTTCCCGTTGCTCGGGTTGAACCATAGTGCTGTAGGGCTTTCCAGTTCCACCAGTCGGTAATTCAAGAAGATGCTTTCCGTTCGAGCGGCCATGAAGTCTGGCCTTAGCTCGTTACCCAAGCGCACTTCCTGTTTTATCCACCAGCAATGGCCAGGCCCTAGGAAGCGGGCCAGAATCTGTGGATACTCCCAAAGGATTTTCTGCATCGGCTTTTCGTTGGTGGCGGCTTCGACTTCCGCTCGAAATCTTGCAACGAGACTCGACTCAATCGATTCCAGGGCACAAACCCGCTTGAAGCCGAGTGGCGAAAGAATTTGATGCGCCGCGTTAACTCGTCTGTCGAGTTCACCGTCATATTCGAAAACCACAGCCATACCCCCTTTGAATGCGATCAACTTGAAGATTTTAGGCTGCACTATCTAGGATCGCTCGCACCTCCGGTACGTTCGCATATACCTGCAACCGGCCGAGAACGACGCGCACCCGTTCGGCCACTCTTTCTGACGGTGTGTCAGATCCTAGGGAAATGACCCGTCCGGCCACTGCCGCCGACTCTTCCGGCTCATTCGCGTCAGCCAGCGCAACGGCCAGCCAAGACAGGTACAGGGCCAATTCCCGGGTGTGCGTGGCGTCATAGCCGCTGAGGACTTCCCGGAGCAACGGCACAGCGCGCAAGGGTCGGTGAAGCTCTGTGTAAACCCGGGATTCCATGACCCGGAGTTCTCCAGCGTCCACCCAATACAGGTAGGCAGGCGATTCCGTCCCGGGGCTGTCTTCGCTGAGCGCCTGCCCGGCTTCCCCCAGTGCACGCATGGCTTGCTGCCCGTTCTCCACTCCCCCGGCTTTCGTGTGCGCCCATGCCACCCGGTCCAGGTATAGCGCGCGGGCTTTCGGGGGTGCGTCGCTGCCAGCGTCATTCAAGGCGGCTTGTGCCAGCGTGAGCCCTTCGGATTCCCGACCTGTGTTGCTGAGCTGGTAGGCAAGAGACCCGGCAATGTTCCCGGCAAGGGTGTGGTCCTCGGCCTGTCTTGCCGCGCTGATTCCTAGCCGGTAGATGCGCTCTGCCTCTTCGTGCTGCCCGGCGTCGCTGGCAATCCATCCGGCAATCTGTGCCAACTCTCCGATCTGCCTGAGTAGTTGGCGCCCTACTTCGCTGCCGTAGGTGTTCTCTCGGTACAGCTTCACAGCGCGCCGAAGGTCCCGAAGGGCAGGACGAATAAGGTCTCCGCCGGCCAGCACATCATCAGCAAGCCTGAGCCCGTGCACGCGCTGTTGTAGGTCATCCACCGTGGACATGCCGATACGGCCGGTACGGGCTTCCAGCGGGCTTAGCGGGTCCCCTTCGGGCAGGAAGTCAGCGAGGGTCGGCAAAGGGGGCTCAGCGGGCTTCTGAGGCTCCCTGAGCACATCCACGGACACGCCTAGGGCGGCAGCGAGGAACGGCAGCCACTCACGGGGCGTGCGCTTGCCTGTCTCCCATCGGCTGATCTCTTGCCGTCCGACCGGATCACCAATCACCCCGGCTGCCTGACAGACCTCATGCGCTAGCCGTGCCTGACTCCACCCGCGCTGTTCGCGCAGACGTTTGATGTTGGCCCCGATGCTGGTCCCCATGTCTCCAATTCTGGCCGACATCTGGCCTACATGTGGCCGCTAGTTCTAGATCGACTTCGGGCGGACGCTGGGGCGCATGACGGAACCGAAGCGATACCCAAGCGCGCCGGTCGAGCTTCCGTACCGGGCAGCCGAATTGGAGCCAACGCCCGTTGACGGATGCGCCGGTTGTCGAGAGCTGGCCAACGTTCGGGACCGTGCGCGGGCGGGTGGCGACTGGACAACCGTGACTGACTGCAACGTCCTTATGGCGCGGCACCCGGACGGGCATGGATGACCACAGCGCCAGAGCGCCCGAAGCGCCGTGCTGTCACGCCATACCACCCAAAGCCACGCGCCGGACGAACGGGCGGAGAAGAGCCCTGGTCTCTGTGGAAATTCGGGGACCTGTGCGGGTGCTGCGCTGGGCACCGTGAAATTTGGTGTGACGGGTGCTGGGGATTCGACGGATGTGCACTCTGCGGATGGACGTTTAAGCGTGCCTGCCCCGTATGTGTCGGTGGGGATGCGGAACCTATCCGCTGGTAAGACTCCGGCCCGCTGGGCTTCGCCGATGGCTCAGTGTGTGTCGGCTGCCCCGTCCGTGTGCTACTCCCCCTGTGGCATACGGGCGGGGCTTCCTGCTACCCGGTATTCAGCGCTGGCTCAGGGCTTCGCGTAGGGCCTTTTCCAGTGCCCTTGCCGCTGGGGCATACATGGGTTCGCTGAGCCGTTCCCCGCGCAGTTCCGCCACGCTGGCAACATCCTTCACGGCGTCAGCCAACTTGACCACCAGGGCGCACAGTTCAGCGCGTGAGACTTCCGGGCGCTGGGCCATGGTCAGCGCGTAAGCGGCATCACTGCGCGCCATGCGGATGATGTGAGCTTCCGCGCGGTCCGCAATCTGGTCCACCTCCCCCGGCGCTACGTACTCCGCCCTGCCATCCGGATCGGTCCACGGAAGGCGGCGCATGGGCTCTTGTGTCCCAGTGCCGATAGGCTCAGGCATGCCGACTCCAATCAGTCGGTAAGCCCCGGTGCGGAAGCCATCACCCTTCCCGCCGGGGCGCTGATTTTTACGTGATCAGGTTACGCGGCTGGAACCCTTCGAGTGCAGGTAACTGCCGTAATTTGGGCCTCACTTCTGCCGTTGCGTTGATGCGCTGACCAGGTAGGACGTGCTAGAACTGGAAGTCACGACCCTACGGGTTGTCCTCACCACAGCTGATGAGCGCCACTCGGGGAGCCGCGAGCCGTATCAGCTCCGGATCCTGGTACGCCGACCCGTGATGGGCGACCTTCAGCACGTCCACACCGGCCAGCTCGGCCGCCACCGGCGAGCGTGCCAGCGCCTGTTGGGCCGGCGGTTCCAGATCGCCCAGCAACAGCAGCCGCAGACCGCCGGAGCGGACCAGCATCGCGATGCTGGCGTCGTTCGGATCCTCCGGCTCGGGCACCGGTCCCGGCCAGAGCGGGGTCCGTGTGTCCCCGGGCGGCCGGATATCCGGCGGGGGCCACAGGACCCGCCAGGACAGTGATCCCGTGCGGCGCTCCTCCCCCGCCACGGCGCGTGTGACCGGGATGTGCCGCGACGCCGCCTCCCTTCTGACGAACGCGGCCTCATCGGCGGGCTCCTCGAATCCCGTGGTCTCGATCGCGGCCACCGAACGGCCCCGCAGCACACCGGGCAGTCCCGCGACGTGGTCGGCGTGGAAGTGGGTCAGGACGAGCAGCGGGACGCGGGTGATGCCCAGGTGCCGCAGGCAGTGGTCGACCAGTGCCGGATCGGGTCCGGTGTCGACCACCACTCCGGCTCCCTCGCCCGCCGCCAGGACGGTCGCATCGCCCTGACCCACGTCGCACATCGCGTACCGCCAGCCCGGTGGCGGCCAGCCCGTGATCACCCGGGTCAGCGGCGCCGGCCGCACCACCGCCAGCAGCACCAGCACCCCGAGCAGCCCGCACCACCACGGGTGCCGTATCAGCCGCCGGCCGGCCAGGACGACGGCCACGGTGACCGCCGCGAGCGCCAGCGCCCCCGGCCAGCTGCCCGGCCAGTCGACTCCCGCACCGGGCAGCGCGGCTCCCGTCCGGGCGACTCGGGCGATCCAGCCGGCGGGCCACCCCGCGCACCACGCCAACGCCTTGGCGGGTGCCATCGCCACCGGCGCCGTCACGAGCGCCGCGAATCCCAGCACCGTGGCCGGCGCCACCGCCACCTCGGCCAGCAGGTTGCACGGCACCGCGACCAGGCTCACTCGCGCCGACAGCACCGCCGTGACCGGCGCACACACCGCCTGTGCCGCGGCGGCCGCTGCCAGCGCCTCCGCGATCCTGGGAGGCACCCGGCGCCGGCGCAGTGCCTCGCTCCAGCCCGGGGCCAGCACGAGCAGCGCGCCGGTGGCCAGCACGGAGAGCAGAAAGCCGTAACTGCGGGCCAGCCACGGGTCGTAGAGCACCAGCAGCAGCACTGCCGTGGCCAGCGCGGGAACCAGGCTCCTACGGCGTCCGGTGGCCAGGGCGAGCAGCGCGACCGCGCCGCAGGCCGCGGCCCGCAGCACGCTGGGGTCGGGCCGGCACACGACCACGAATCCCAGCGTGAGCACTCCGGCCAGCAGCGCGGTCGCCCGCAGCGAGAGCCCGAGCCGCCGGGCCAGGCCACGGCGCTCGGCCAGCTGCGCCAGCCCGGGCGGGCCGATGAGCAGCGCGAGCAGGACGGTGAGGTTGCTGCCGGACACGGCCAGCGTGTGCGCCAGGTCCGTCTCCTTGAACGCGTCGTCCAGCTCGGGTGTGATCCGTGAGGTGTCGCCGACGACGAGCCCCGGAAGCAGCGCTCGCGCGTCCCCCGGCAGGCCGTCGGTCGCCTCCCGCAGCCCGGCCCTGAGCCGTCCCGCCAGCCGTTGCGGTCCGCTGGGCCCGGCCACGATCCGCGGGAACGGACGGCCACGCACCCGCAGCACGGCCGCGGTCCGCTCTCCACCGTTCAGCGCGGGCGCCAGCCGCCCGCCGACCCGCAGGCGCGTGGACGGCAACAACCCGAGCCAGGCCTGCCGTGCCCCCTGCGGGCCCTGTGCACGCCATGTGCCCTGGGCACCTCGCGCACCCGGGCCGGCGGACAGCGCCGCGTCCTCCTTCCCCGCGGACCCGCTGTTCCGCGCGGCAGCTCCTTCCGGTGCCGGAGTGTCCGCGTCGACGACCAGCAGCACCGGGGTCCGTGTCCGCATGCTCGACCCATCGCTCCGCTCGACGCGCCGCACCTCCGCCCGGGCCAGCACCGCCACCGGCGCGGCGTGATCACCGCGCACGCGCGGCCGGCTCAGCCAGGGGTCACCGCTCACCTCCACCTCGGCGGTCACGGTCGCGTACCGCCGGGCCAGCTCGGGCACCGGCCCGCGCCGCAGGTCCGCTCCGTGAAGCCCGGCCGAGGCCGCCGCCGCGCCCGCGCAGAGCAGCACAGCGGCGAGGGAGGCACGGGCCCACGCGAACCGCCCGGACCGCGTCCTCCGTCCAGCAGGCCCGGTCGACCGCCCGGCTCGCACCCGCCGTCCGGAGTGGCTGGCTGATGGCGTCGGGGCATGCGGCGCTGCATGCCCCGCCGGTGCGTTGGGTCCCTGCCGTGCCGCCGCTCGATCAGCTGCCGTGTGCACCGCCGGCCCACTGGCTGCCGGCCGCGGCGCCGGTGTTCCAGGTCCCTGCCGTGCCGACGGTGCGTTCGCTGCCGTATGTGTCGCCGCCACCGGCCGTCGGGCCCTGCTCGGTCTCCGCACCCGCAGCAGGAGGACGCCGCCCACCAGGCAGGCGCCAGCGATCCCGGCCGTCCAGGGCGCCGGCGTGTCCAGTGTCAGGGCCGCCGTGGCCCAGGCCGCGAGCGCGGGCGGCACCAGGCGCAGGTCCAGGGGCCCCGCCCGATCGCCGTGAGCGGCCCCGTCCTCCTTGGGAGCACGACTCGCGCCGCCGATCCCTCGGTCTCCTCGGCCGGCATTCGCCGGCCGGCCCGAACTTCCGCGCCGACGCGACCGGTCGGTGATCGTGCGACTCATGGCCGCACCAGGCTGCGCAGATCGTTGAATCGGCGGTCGCCGATGCCGTTGACCTCGCGCAGTTCGTCCACCGAGCGGAAACCGCCGTGCCGGGTGCGGTAGTCGATGATGTGCTGAGCGAGGACCGGACCGACGCCGGGCAGTGTGTCGAGCTGGTCCGCCGTGGCCGTGTTGAGGGAGACGGGTGTGGTGGGACCCGCTCCGGCCTGACCGGTGGCGGGACCTGCCGCCGGGCCGGGCGCCGCCACCGCCCCGGCGGGTGCGCCGACGACGATCTGTTCACCGTCGGTCAGGAAACGAGCCCGGTTGAGTCCCTCGGTGCTCACGCCCGGACGGACACCGCCGGCCGCCCGCAGCGCGTCGACCACCCGGGAACCGGCGGGCAGCCGCTGAATGCCCGGTTTGCGGACCTTGCCGCTGACGTCCACGACGATCTGTCCGCCCGGCGTCACCGCGGCTCCCGAGCCCGCACCGGCTTTCGCGCCGTCCTCCTTCCTGGCGTAGGGCGTCGACGCCTCCGTGTAGGGCTTCTCCGCGCGCACCACTTGAGGTGCGCTCAGGGACTGGGTACGCCCTGCCCAGAAGTGCTGCACGGCGAACACGGCGGCGGCCACGAGCACCACGGCGAGCGCCACGACTCCCCGCCTGTCCACCCCGCACCGCGTCTGCAACCACACGGGCATCCGCTCCCGCAGCGCGAGCCCCATTCGGTCCCGCCAGCCGGGGATGCCGGGCTGTGCCCCCTCCAACATGCCCGCCGCACCCGCTGGTTCGACGTCTTCGAGGGCCGGGGTCGGCGCCGGGCCAGCAGTCGGCCAGGGGTGCGCCGGCGCGGCCGGAAAGGACTCAGCCTCGGCCGTGGTCGTCACCGCCCTCGCCGGGCTCAGCCCGGACGCCCGGCCGGTGACCGACACCGTGGCCGCTCGCCCCGCCACCTCGTCCGCTGCCTCCGCTGCCTCCGCTGCCTCCGCTGCCTCCGCTGCCTCCGCTGCCTCCGCTGCCGGCACGGTCGGCGTGCTCGCCGGACCCTCCCCGTCCGGCGGCCCGTTCCCGGACTCCCGCCACTTCACCGCTCGTTCGCCGAAGAGGAGTGCCGCCCGGCGGCGCAGTTCCTCGGCCGGTGCCGGCGAGTGGTGGCGGGCCCGGCGATGGCCGATGGAGCGGCGGTGCCCGGTGCCTCGGTGGTGGACGCGGCCGTCGGAGGCGGGGCCACGGCCGGGGCCGCTGGTGGGAGTGGCTGTGCGTGAACCTGATCGAAGTGCCATGCGACGAGGATGAGATATCCCGCCGATTCACGATGATCTTGGTTGATTTCGGGGGATGGTCACCCAGTTGTGGATAACTCCGCCACCCGGACGAGTGATGTGTGGACCGTGCGAAGGGTCAGCGGGGTGAGATCACCGCGCCGAGCAGCCCGGGACCGGTGTGCGCCCCGATCACCGCGCCGATCTCGCTGACGTGGAGTTCGGCCAGGCCCGGCACCCGTTCGCGCAGCCGGTCGGCGAGTGCGGCGGCGCGCTCGGGGGCCGCGAGGTGATGGACGGCGATGTCGACCTCGGCGTCCACGGCCCGCTCGGCGGCGATCTCCTCGAGGCGGGCGATGGCCTTGGACGCCGTACGGACCTTTTCGAGCAGCTCGATGCGGCCGCCGTCGAGTTGGAGGAGGGGTTTGACGGCGAGCGCGGAACCGAGCAGGGCCTGTGCGGCGCCGATGCGGCCGCCGCGGCGCAGATAGTCGAGGGTGTCGACGTAGAAGTAGGCGGACGTGCCCGCGGCCCGCTTCTCGGCAGCCGTGACGGCCTCGTCCACCGTGCCACCGGCCTCCGCGGCCTCGGCCGCGGCGACCGCGCAGAAGCCGAGGGCCATCGCGACCATCCCGGTGTCCACCACCCGCACCGGCACCGGCGCCTCGCGCGCCGCGAGGACCGCCGCGTCGTAGGTGCCGGACAGCTCGGCGGACAGGTGCAGGGAGACGATCCCGTCGGCGCCGGACTCGGCGACCCTGCGGTAGGTTTCCGCGAACACCTCGGGGCTCGGGCGCGAGGTGGTGACGGGACGCCGCTTCTGCAGCGCCTGGGCCAGGGAGCGGGTGGAGATCTCGGTGCCCTCTTCGAGTGCCTGGTCGCCGAGGACCACGGTCAGGGGCACCGCTGTGATGCCGTGCCGCTCCACCGTCCGTGGCGGCAGGTAGGCCGTTGAATCGGTGACGATCGCGACATGGCGGGACATGAGCTGGAGGTTACCTGCCGTGGTGCGCGCGCGGCAGCCCAGCCCCCGTGGAGCGGCCCGTAGCGGCCGGATCAGGTGGTGCTCTCGGGGCGGGGTTTCTTCTGCCAGGGGTGGACGAGACGCGGTGACGGCGGGGTGATCGCCTGGCGGGCCTGCTCGTCGGCGGGGCGGGACGGACGGGAGCGGGCGTGCTGTGCCGCCGGGCCGTGATCAGGCGCGGGGGCGGACGCGCTGGAGGGGTGGGGCGGCTGTCCCGGTGCCGCCGCGGGGCCGGCCGGGGTCCAGTGGCGCAGGGCGTCGGCCTCGATGTCGATCTGGTCGCTGAGCGTGCCCAGATCGTCCTCGACGAAGCGGCGCGCCCGGTCGCGGACCGCCCAGCGCAGCGAGTCCGCGGACTTGGTGATGCGCTCGGTGCGGCCGCGCAGCTCGGGCAGCCGTGCGGTGAGTTCGGCCCGGTCCGGCTCCGACTCCAGGCGCCTGAGGTCGGCGTCCAGCTCGTGTCCGTGCGCGCTGAGCCGCTCGAAGAGGCCGAGGGACTCCTTCAGCGACTCGTCCTCGGCCACGCCCACGTGCAGCGCGTCCTGAGTGGCGCGCATGGAAGTGCGCAAGGCGAGCCGCAGTTGCGCGATCTCGGCGGCCGGGCCGGCCTGGATGAGGGACTTGGCGCGCAGGGTGTGGTCCTCGACCGTGCGGCGGGCCTGCTCGATGGTCCGGTCCACGCCGCGCTTGGCGGCGCCGACCGCCTTGACCGTGGCGTACACGCCCAGGCCGACGAAGAGCAGGAAGAGCAGGGCGAACACGGTGATCACTGCTTCCACGAGGCTCCTCCTCCGGGGGGCGGCACTCGCCGCCTGCGCTTTCCACGGTAAACGCAACGGGCAGGTCCGAGGTTCCAGAAAAACCCCGAACCTGCCCGTAGGGGACTACCCCGAGTCGGTGCGCGACGCCCCGCGCGGGTTACGCCGGAACGATGTTCACCAGCTTCGGCGCGCGGACGATCACCTTGCGGATGCCCGCGCCACCCAGCGCCGCGGCGACCTTCTCGTCGGCCAGGGCCACCTTCTCCAGCTCCTCCTCGGAGATGGCCGGCGGCACTTCCAGGCGCGCCTTGACCTTGCCCTTGATCTGCACGACGCACGTCACGGTCTCGTCCACGACGTAGTTCGGGTCGGCGACCGGGAAGTCCTGGTGGACGACGGAGTCGGTGTGGCCCAGCTTGCGCCACAGCTCCTCGGCGATGTGCGGGGCCAGCGGGGCGACCATCAGCACCAGCGGCTCGGCGACCGAGCGCGGCACCGCCGTACCCGCCTTGGTCAGGTGGTTGTTCAGCTCGGTGACCTTGGCGATGGCGGTGTTGAAGCGCAGGCCCTCCAGGTCCTGGCGGACGCCGTCGATCGCCTTGTGCAGGGCGCGCAGGGTGTCCTCGTCGGGCTCGGCGCCGGTGACGGTGACCTCGCCGGTCGTCTCGTCGACGATGTTGCGCCACAGCCGCTGCAGCAGCCGGAACTGGCCGACCACCGCGCGCGTGTCCCACGGCCTGGAGACGTCCAGCGGGCCCATGGCCATCTCGTACAGGCGCAGCGTGTCGGCGCCGTACTCGGCGCAGATCTCGTCCGGGGTCACCGCGTTCTTCAGGGACTTGCCCATCTTGCCCAGGAGGCGGGTGACCTTCTCGCCCTGGTAGTAGTAGGCGCCGTCGCGCTCCTCGACCTCGGCGGCCGGCACCGCGATGCCGCGGCTGTCGCGGTAGACGTAGGCCTGGATCATGCCCTGGTTGAACAGCTTGTGGAACGGCTCGGCCGAGGACACGTGGCCCAGGTCGTACAGGACCTTGGACCAGAAGCGCGCGTACAGCAGGTGCAGCACGGCGTGCTCGGCGCCGCCGACGTACAGGTCGACGCCGCCGTGGGGCTGGCCCTCGCGCGGGCCCATCCAGTACTGCTCGATCTCCGGGTCGACCAGCCGCTGGTCGTTGTGCGGGTCCAGGTAGCGCAGTTCGTACCAGCAGGAGCCCGCCCAGTTGGGCATGGTGTTGGTCTCGCGGCGGTACTTCTTCGGCCCGTCGCCCAGGTCCAGGGTGACGTTGACCCAGTCCTCGTTGCGCGACAGCGGGGTCTCGGGCTCGGTGTCGGCGTCGTCCGGGTCGAAGGTGCGCGGGCTGTAGTCCTCGACCTCGGGCAGCTCCAGCGGCAGCATCGACTCGGGCAGGGCGTGGGCGACGCCGTCCTCGTCGTAGACGATGGGGAAGGGCTCGCCCCAGTAGCGCTGGCGGCTGAACAGCCAGTCCCGCAGGCGGAAGTTGACGGTGCCCTCGCCGATGCCCTTGCTCTGCAGCCACTCGGTGATGCGCGCCTTGGCCTCGGTGACGCCCAGGCCGTCCAGACAGACCTCGTCGCTCGCCGAGTTGACCAGCTTCGCGTCGTACGAGACGAACGCGTCGTCCCACGTGGAGGTGTCGGTGCCGCGGCCGTCGGTCGGCTCGACCACGCAGCGGATCGGCAGTTCGAAGGCGCGCGCGAAGGCGAAGTCGCGGGTGTCGTGCGCCGGGACGGCCATGATCGCGCCGGTGCCGTAGCCCATCAGGACGTAGTCGGCGATGAAGACCGGGATCTTCTCGCCGTTGACCGGGTTGGTCGCGAACGCGCCGGTGAAGACGCCGGTCTTGTCCTTGGCCTCGGCCTGCCGCTCGACGTCGGACTTCGAGGCGGCCTGCGCGCGGTAGGCGGCGACGGCCTCGGCGGGCGTGGCGTGGCCGCCGGTCCACACCTCGTGGGTGCCCTCGGGCCAGGCACCGGGGGTGAACTTCTCGACCAGCGGGTGCTCGGGCGCCAGCACCATGTAGGTCGCGCCGAACAGGGTGTCCTGGCGGGTGGTGAAGATCGTGATGTGCTCGCCGTCGATCGGGAAGTCGACGCGGGCGCCCTCGCTGCGGCCGATCCAGTTGCGCTGCTGCAGCTTGATGGCCTCGGGCCAGTCCAGCTCCTCCAGGTCCTCCAGCAGCCGGTCGGCGTAGGCGGTGATGCGCATGTTCCACTGGCGCAGCTTGGCCTTGAAGACCGGGAAGTTGCCGCGCTCGGAGCGGCCGTCGGCGGTGACCTCCTCGTTTGCCAGTACGGTGCCCAGGCCCGGGCACCAGTTGACCGGCGCGTCGGAGGCGTAGGCCAGGCGGTACTCGCCCAGGACGTCGGCGCGCTCGCGGGCGCTCAGCTCGCTCCACGCGCGCGTGGTGCCCGGAACCGGGCGCTCACCGGACTCGAACTGAGCGATCAGCTCGGAGATCGGGCGGGCCTTCCGCGCCTCGTCGTCGTACCAGGAGTTGAAGATCTGCAGGAAGATCCACTGGGTCCACTTGTAGTAGTCCGGGTCGATCGTGGCGAAGGACCGGCGCTTGTCGTGGCCCAGGCCCAGCCGGCGCAGCTGGGCCTTCATGTTCTCGATGTTGGCCTCGGTGGACACGCGCGGGTGCGTGCCGGTCTGCACGGCGTACTGCTCGGCGGGCAGGCCGAAGGCGTCGAAGCCCAGGGTGTGCAGGACGTTGTGGCCGGTCATGCGCTGGAACCGGGCGTAGACGTCGGTGGCGATGTAGCCCAGCGGGTGGCCGACGTGCAGGCCCGCACCGGAGGGGTACGGGAACATGTCCATGATGAACTTCTTGGGCTTGGCGACCAGCTCGGGGTCGCCCGCCAGGTCGCCCTTGGGGTTGGGCGCGGCGTAGGTGCCGTCGGCGTCCCAGAAGTCCTGCCAGCGTGCCTCGATCAGGGCCGCCATGGCGGCCGTGTAGCGGTGCGGCGCTGCCTCCGCCGACGTGGCGGCGGCGGCAGCGGGGTTCGTCTCGCTCATGATCCTCAAAGCTCCATCGATCGTCTCTGCCTGCGGCTGTGACATCCAAAGAAACGAAAAAACCCCTCACACAGGAGGGGACGCCGCGCCGATGCCGACCTCACGGTGCGACCGGGGTCGGTACTGATCAGCGCGGCCCGCTAAGCAGAAGGCGTACGGCACGCATGGCGTTAGGGTACCGCAGGCCCTGAGCGAGCGGCGACGGGCTTGAGCAAGCCGGGACGCGCTTGCGTATCCCTTGTGGACATGCCAGGACCCACGAGGGAGCTGAATCAAGGTCAACGACTGCTTCGCGTACCGTCCACCAAGGGACATCGCTCCAGCCATATTGTCCGTTGATAACAGCGCAATAACCGAAACCCTCGTACTGATCGGTATGCAGCCACTTAGAGTTCGGCAGCGGGACCGCTTTCCCGAAACTGCTCGGAGTTGCCCCCATGAACCCTCGTCGTAGTACCAGCTCCCTCCCCAAACCGGGCCGCTCGGCCTATGGGGTGGCGTCCGCTGTCGTTCTGCTGCTCATACCCGTGGCCGTGCTGGTCGGAGGCAACCAGTTCCGCGACTTCCTGAACTTCGGCGCGGGCGTGTTGTCCCTGGTCTCGCTCAGCTGCTCGGTGATCTGGGGACTGTTCGCACAGGACCGGATCTTCCTGAACACCCGGCAGCGGATCGTCGGCCAGGCGGTGCACCGGACCACCGCGGTCGCCTCGATCGCGTTCCTGCTGCTGCACATCACCACGAAGATCGCCATGGGCCACACGCAGCTGATCGCGGCGATCATCCCCTTCTCGCTCGGCGTCACCGGGATCGGCGGCCTGATCGGCCTGGGCTCGCTCGCCGGCCTGCTGATGATCTTCGTGGGCATCACCGGAGCCCTGCGCAGCAACTTCGCCGCCCCGGCACCCGTGGCCGCCCGCTGGCGCGCCATGCACATGCTCGCCTACCCCGCCTGGTGCGCGGCGCTCGTCCACGGCCTGTACGCGGGGCGCTCGGCCAAGCCGATCTTCGTGATCCTCTACAGCCTGTCGCTGCTGGCCGTGATGGCGGCCCTCGCCCTGCGCTCCGCTCCGCGCCCGGTCAAGCGCAAGGTCGCCGACCGGCTGGTGGCGCTGTTCGGCAGCTCCGAGCGGCCGGGGCTGGACGACCTGGACGCGAGCCGGTCCAGGGTGGCCGAGCCGGCGCCGGCGGGCTTCGAGGGCCGGCGTGAGCCCAGGGCGGCGGCCGCCCCGTCCGCACCGCTGTACCAGTCCCCCGTCGCCGCCGCCGCGGAACCCGCGCCGGGCTTCGCGGCCGCCTACCGCGCCGTCTCGACGCCGGGCCGCTCCCGGCAGTCGTACGCGGCCGGCCAGACCGCCCGCATGGACCTGCCGCTGGACCTGCAGGCCACTCAGGCCGTCCCGCGCGCGGACGGCCAGTCCAGCACCTCGGGGAGCTGGCCGATCCCGTCCCCGCCCCCGGTCGGCGAGGCCCCGCCGTCCGCGTACGACCCGCTCCAGGACACCGGACAGACCATCCCCGTCTACGGCAATCCAGGCACTGCCGGATACGGCGGCAGTGACATGTACGACACCGGTGAGACAAACGGCCTCTATGGCGCGTACAACGCCAGTGACCCGTACAACAGCGGTCCCGCGACCGAAACACTGCCTGGCGCGTCCTTCGACACACCGGGCTCGGGCGAATCCTGGAACACGCCGTCCGGAGGCTTTAAGTGAACGAGGCCCTGCCCGACGTCCCCGAAGTCCGCGTGGTCGGTCTTCCGCAGCTCACGTCGGGCTTCGACCTTGTGGAGCGACTCGACCTGCCCATGCACCTGAAGGTGCACGGACCGCTCGACCCGCTGGGCGGCGAACAGCTCGCGCAGCTCGCCGAGAACATCAACCTCAAGGGCCGCGGCGGCGCGGGCTTCCCGTTCCACAAGAAGCTGCGCTCGGTCGCCGAGTCGGCGATCAAGCGCGGGGTGCGGCCGGTCGTCGTGGTCAACGGCAGCGAGGACGAACCGGCCTGCCGCAAGGACACGGTGCTGATCAACCGCGCCCCGCACCTGATCCTGGACGGCGCGCTGCTGTGCGCCGAGGCGCTCGGCGCGCGGACGCTCGTGATCGGCGTCACACGCGAGTCGACGCAGCGCTCCATGGAGGCCGCGCTCGCCGAACGCGGGCTGAGCAACAGCCGTAGATCGGCGCTACGCGCGTGGGTGCAGCGCAATCCGGTGCGCATGGTCACCGGCGCGGCCGCCTCGCTGATCCGCTCGATCGACGGCGGCCCGGCGATCCCGCCCGGCCGCAAGGTCAGCGCCTCGCAGAGCGGCGTCGGCGGCGCGCCCACGCTGCTGTCCAACGCGGAGACGTTCGCGCAGCTGGCCATCGCCGCCCGCATCGGCCCCGAGCGCTACGGCAACACCGGCCTGTACGACGAACCGGGCACCGTGATGCTCACGGTGTCCGGTGCGGTGGCCCGCCCCATGGTGATCGAGGTCCCCACAGGCGTGCCGCTGCGCTACGTGCTGCAGCTGGCGGGCGCCCCGCCGGTGCCGCAGGGCGTCCTGACCGGTGGCTACCACGGCAAGTGGATCGACGCCGCGACCGTCAACGAGGCGATCGTCTCCCGCAACTCGCTGGACGCCGTGGGCGGTTCGCTGGGCGCGGGCGCGATCCTGCCGATCAGCCAGGAGACCTGCCCGCTGGGCGAATCGCTGCGGGTGGCGCAGTGGCTGGCCGAGGAGAGCGCCGGCCAGTGCGGCCCCTGCTACCTGGGGCTGCCGGCCGCCGCGCGCGGCATGGAGGACATCCTCAACGGCGGCGGCCCGGCCGCTCTGGAGGCGCTGAAGCAGGTCGCGAAGAACGTCAAGCGCCGCGGCGCCTGTTCGCACCCGGACGGCTCGGCCATGTTCCTGGAGTCGACCATCAAGGCGTTCACCGATGACCTCGCCGCCCACGTCCTCGGAAACGGCTGCGGACGGCCCGTGGAGGGCGTTCTGCCGCTCTTCGAGGGAGGCAGGGCCCCCACGGGCATCCCGGGCGGCGGAGAGCCCGAGGAGACCGGCGCCAGCCGCCAGAAGATCTACGTCGACTGGACGCTGTGCCGGGGCCACGGGCTGTGCGCCGACATCCTGCCGGAGGTGTTCGAGCTCGGCGCCGACGGTTTCCCGACCGTCGCCCAGGCGCAAGTGCCGCGTTACGCGGAGGCGAAGGCACTGCGCGCGGTGCGCCGCTGCCCTGCGCTCGCCCTGCGCATCGAGGAGGACACACGCGGGCAGGCGCCGTCCCGCAACCTGCCGGTCGTCTCGCAGGGCCGGGGCCGGCGGGCGCTCGGCCGCTGAGCACACGAAGGGGGCGGGGGCGCCGAGCCGCGCGCCCCCGCCCCCTTCGTTCGACTGCGCCCCGCGCAATCCCGGCTGGGCAACACGCCGAAGGCGGACCATCCGCGAGGATGATCCGCCTTCGACTTCTGTGGAGCTAAGGAGAATTGAACTCCTGACCTCTTGCATGCCATGCAAGCGCTCTACCAACTGAGCTATAGCCCCTTGTTCTCTTGTTTCGCCCGGTTCCCCCGGCGACGACGTAAACATTACAGGCCCGGCGGCGCAGCGCCAAATCGGTTTCCACGCCACCTCCATACATACATAAATGTCCGTTTTGCGGCCCAAACTTGCCGACCACGCGCGCGTGGACGCCGTCCGGTGCGGTCGGTGCGCCGGCAGGTGGCGCCCCGGGGAGTGCGGCACGCAAGCGGGCGCCCCGAAGTGCATCGGGGCGCCCTGGAATTGCTCAGCCGTCGCTCGGCGCGACGCTCGGCGGTCGCGCGGCAGGCGCAGCGCGCGACCTCAAGCCGTCACGAAGGAGTAGAAGCGTTTGAGGGTGCAGTGTTCCTCGAGAAGGCGGCCGTAGATGGGCTCGCCCTCCAATTCCCGGTACGTCTCGATCGGGTCGCCTTTTATGATCAGCGCCCGCGCGCATTCCTCGCACCAGTACTGGTAGTCGGGATTGATCGGCTCCATGTCACGGACGATCGGCGTACCGCTCCCACACCAGTCGCACTTTCGCCTGTGTGCACCCATCGATCAGCTCCAGCTGTGGCCGCAGGCCGTGCACACGTAGGAGATCCCGCCGTTGTCGCCGAGGACTTGGGCGACGTGCGCGGAACCGCAGGAAGGGCAGCTGAGCCGGGTGGTCGTGTCCTGTATCAACGCCGCACCGAGGAGGTGGCCGACCTCCTCAAGGATGCTCGCAGGCATCGCTACTCCCTCCCGTCGGGCCGCGCCCCCATCCGGCCGTTTGATTCTGCCACGGCCGGAGCAATACGGTCAGCGACGCCTCAGTACCAGTCCGGACACGGCACCCGCCGCTGCCGCCGCGGCCAGCGCCCAGGCACACACCGAGAACGCCTCCGCAGAGGTATACGAGCGCACAACCGCGACTGACTCAAGCCGGTTCAGGAACAGTGTGCCGAAAGCCGCCACGCCGATCAGCTGACCGAGCTGGGTCACCGTCGCCAGCAGCCCGCTCGCGTCCGCCGCGTCCTCGGGCCGCACGGTGGCGAGCGCGCCCGTGAGCGTCGGGCTGAAGGCGAGCGCGAGCCCGGCGCCCAGGCCCGTGTATCCGGCGTACAGCAGCGCTCCCCCGTCGCCGCCCCCGTGGAAGGCCAGCCCCACGACGGCCACGGACACCGCGGTCAGCGCGAACCCGGCCGTCGTCAGCGCCCGCTGGAGCCCGGCGGGCCACCTCCGCCAGGTCAGGCTGACGGCGGCGAACACCGCGGCGGTCGGGCCGAAGCTCAGGCCCGCCCGCAGCGCGCTGTAGCCGAGGCCGCCCTGGACGTGCAGGGTCAGCGCGAAGAGGAAGCCCGCGTTGACGGACATCGCGGTGAGGACGCGGAACATGGCCAGGCCGATCCCGGGGTGGCGCAGCACCCGCGGCGCGATCAGCGGGGCGCCGCCGTGCCGGGCCAGCCGGGCCTCGTACCCGCAGAACAGCGCGAACAGCAGCGCCGCTCCGGCCAGCGACAGCCAGGACCACAGCGGCCAGTCCTCCTCCTGCCCGAGCACCAGCGGCACGGTCAGCAGCGACACGGCCGCGCCCAGCAGCACCAGCCCGGGAAGGTCCAGCGCACGCGCCCGCTCGCTCCGGCTCGCGCCGCCCAGCGGCAGGACCCGGCGGCCCAGGACGAGCAGCAGCACGCCCACCGGCACGTTGACCAGGAACACCGGCCGCCAGCCGGTGCCGAACAGATCGGCGCTGACCAGCACGCCGCCCACGATCTGTCCGGCGGCCGCGCCGACCGCCAGGACCGCCGAGTAGGCGCCGAGCGCCCGGGCCCGGGCCTCGCCGGCGAAGGTGCGCTGGATCAGGCTGAGCACCTGCGGGATGGCCAGTGCGGCGCCGGCGCCCTGCACCAGCCGGAAGACGATCAGCTCGGTCGCCCCCTGTGCCAGGCCGCAGGCCAGCGAGGCGGCGGTGAACAGGGTGACCCCGGTGAGGTGGACCCGGCCGTGCCCGAGCCGGTCGCCGAGCCGCGCGCCGGTGATCAGCAGCACCGAGTACGAGATGGTGTAGCCGGCGATGTCGTCGTCTACACCCCCGAGGACGAGGAGACCCGCGAGAAGGTCGGGCTGCTGCGGGCCCGACGGATACGGCTGTGGCCGCCGGAACCGGAGGGCGAGGAGACGAAGGGCCTCCTCCGCGGCTGAACGCAGAAAATCCCGCCCCCTGACGGGGACGGGACCTTCATCACCGATCCTTGACAACTCAACAGAGTGTCGATCAGTGGAGCTAAGGAGAATTGAACTCCTGACCTCCTGCATGCCATGCAGGCGCTCTACCAACTGAGCTATAGCCCCTTGCCACGCAGCCGGGCCGCATGGTGTTCCGCTCCCGCTCGGCGGGGCGAACAAGAAGAACTTTAGCCTGTGACCTGCCAGAAAGTGAAATCCGGTGTCCCGGGGGTGTCCCCGGCTCAGTCGTCGTCGCCGAGGACGGGCTCCGGGAGGGTGCCGGCGTTGTGCTCCAGCAGGCGCCAGCCGCGGGCGCCCTCGCCGAGCACCGACCAGCAGCAGTTGGAGAGGCCGCCGAGACTCTCCCAGTGCCGGGCCTCCAGGCCGAGCAGCCGGCCGATGGTGGTGCGGATGGTGCCGCCGTGGCTGACGACGACGAGGGTGCCGTCCTCCGGCAGCTTCTCGGCGTGCCGCAGGACGACCGGTGCGGCGCGTTCGGCGACCTCGGTCTCCAGTTCGCCGCCGCCGCGGCGGACCGCCTCACCGCGCTTCCAGGCGGCGTACTCCTCGCCGTGGCGGGCGATGATCTCCTCGTGCGTCAGCCCCTGCCAGACGCCCGCGTAGGTCTCGCGCAGGCCCTCTTCGAGGGTGACGTCGAGGCCGGTGAGCGAGGCCAGCTCGGCGGCCGTGTTCGCCGCCCGCTGCAGGTCCGAGGAGATGATCGCGTCCGGCCCCAGGGAGGCCAGCAGCCGGGCCGCGCGGCGGGCCTGCCCGACGCCGGTCTCGGTGAGCGCCACGTCCGTGCTGCCCTGGAAGCGGCGCTCCACGTTCCAGGCGGTCTGGCCGTGCCGCCACAGGATGATGCGGCGGCCGCGGTTCTTGCGGTCGGTCACCTCGCCGGTGGCGCTCATCACCACTCCCCGCCCGGCTCCTGCTCGGCCTCGGCGGCCTGCATCCGCGCGTGCTCCTCCGCCTTGCCGCGGGTGGCCTTGGCGTCGGCGGGCAGCTCCAGCTCGGGGCAGTCCTTCCACAGCCGCTCCAGGGCGTAGAAGACGCGCTCCTCGCTGTGCTGGACGTGGACGACAATGTCGACGTAGTCGAGCAGGATCCAGCGGGACTCGCGGTCGCCCTCGCGCCGCACCGGCTTGGCGCCGAGTTCCTTCAGCAGGCGCTCCTCGATCTCGTCGACGATGGCCTTGACCTGGCGGTCGTTCGGCGCGGAGGCCAGCAGGAAGGCGTCCGTGATCGACAGGACGTCGCTGACGTCGTAGGCGATGACGTCGTGGGCGAGCTTGTCGGCCGCCGCCTGGGCGGCGGTGTTGATGAGCTCAAGGGAACGGTCGGTGGCGGTCACTGCGTAGCTTTCGGTCGGCGGTCACTGAACTTCTCAAGGGTCTCACGGACCGCCGGGCGCACCCCACGTGATTACTGCGGCACGTGGGGTGCGAGGGACACGGGTCAGGAACCGGCGGGCTTGTAGTCCCGGCCGAGGACGACCGAGACGTCGGCGCCCGCGGAGACGTTCCCCTTGGCCACGGAGCCGGCGGGCAGGCCGAGGGTCTTGGCGACCTCGGCGGCGTCCGCCTTGTGGGCGGCGTCGGAGTAGACGACCTTCGAGGTGGCCTGGGTGCCGGAGGCGCTGCCGCCTTCCAGGAAGGTGAAGCCGCCGTTGAGCAGGACCACGCGGGCCTTCTCCGCGTCGTCCTTCACACCGGTGGCGTTCTGTACGGAGACCCGGACCGCAGAGCCGGCGTCGGGGCTCTTGGCGGTGCCGCCGAGGATGTCCTTCACCACGCTGTCGCTGGTCTTCGCGCTCAGGGTGCCGTCGGGCTGCACGGGCAGCAGGGCGGTCTTGTAGGCGCCGCTCTTGGCGAGGTCCGCGAGTTTGGCGAGGAAGGTGCCCAGGTCCTTGTCGGTGAGCGGCGGATCGAGGATCTGGGCGAGGGTCTGCACGGTGGTCGTGGCCGACGCCGGGTCGGAGGACATCTTGCGCAGCACGCCCTGCATGACCTGGCCGAACCGCTCCAGCTGGGCGTTCTGGGACTCGCCGGGGGCGCGGTAGGTGGCGTAGGCGACGGCCATCTTGCCGCTGAGCGTCTGGTCGCTGCCCTTGTGGACGAGCGGCTCGGTGCCCTTCTTCTTGGCGTCCGGGTCGGGGACGTCGGTGTCGGTGTCGATGTCGATGTTGCCGACCAGGTCGACGAGGTTCTGCAGGTAGGGGGTGTCCAGCCGCCAGGTGCCCTGGATGTTGGTGCCGAGTACGGTGTCGAGCTGGTCGAGGGTGCCGGAGGAACCGTCGTCGGCCACCGACTTGGCCAGGGTGGTGGTGGAGCCGTCGTCGTCGCTCAGGGCGAGGGAGTTGGGCAGCAGCACGGTGCTGCCCTGCTTGGTGGTGGTGTTGTCGACCAGCAGCGCGGTGGAGGTGCCGCCCTTGCCGGTGACGTGCAGGTGGACGACGATCACGTCGCGTTTCTGGGCGCTGACCGGGGTGGCCGCGCCGGGCTTGGAGCCGGAGGAGGACAGGCCGGGCAGCTTGCCGGCGTACCAGAGGTAGCCGATGCCGCCGACGGCGACGAGGGCGAGCACGACGAGGAGGGCGATGATCCGGCTGCGGGCGCGGCGGCGGGCCTCCTCGCGGCGCTCGGTACGGTTCTCGGTGAACTTCAGCCAGTCGATGACGTCCTCGGAGTCGCCGTCCGGCTCCTCGACGAACGCGAACTGCTCGGTGCGGTAGTCCCGTCCGGCCTCCTGTCCGGGCTCCTCGGAGCGCGCCGGGGAGGCCGGGGCCTCCGCGGGGCCGGCCTGCTGCGGGATGTAGGCGGTCTGCTCGGTGACCCGGGGCTGCTGCCCGCTGCTCGCGGCCTGCCCGTAGGGGTCGTAGCCGACGGGGTGCTGGGCGCCGGTGCCGTAGGGGTCGTAGGGCGCCTGGGAGCCGTAGGGGTCGTAGCCGGGCCTGCCGGTGTCGTAGGAGGGCGCCTGCGGCTGCGAGCCGGTGGCGTACGGGTCGTAGCCGTAGCCCTGCTGCTGGGCGTACGGGTCGTAGGCGGTGTGCTGAGCCTGCGGTGCCGGTTGTTCCGGGACCTGCTGGTACACGGGCCGGCCGTACTCGTCGTAGCCGACGATCTCGTACGGACCGGCGCCGTAGCCTCCGTCGCCCGCGTCGTATCGGTCGTTCACCGGTGCCCCTCTCGGCTCACTCGCCGCGGTACAGCTCGCGCTTGTCGATGTAGCGCACGACTCCGTCCGGCACCATGTACCAGATGGGTTCCCCCTTGGCGACTCTCGCCCGGCAGTCCGTGGAGGAGATGGCGAGGGCCGGGACCTCGACGAGGGAGACGCCGCCTTCCGGGAGGCCCGGGTCGGTCAGGTGGTGGCCGGGCCGCGTGACGCCGATGAAGTGGGCCAGGGAGAACAGCTCCTCGCTGTCCCGCCAGGTCAGCAGCTGGGCGAGGGCGTCGGCGCCGGTGATGAAGAACAGGTCCGTGTCGGGGTTGAGGGCGCGCAGGTCGCGCAGGGTGTCCACGGTGTAGGTGGGGCCGCCGCGGTCGATGTCGATGCGGCTGACGGAGAACTGCGGGTTCTCGGCGGTCGCGATGACCGTCATCAGATAGCGGTCCTCGGCCGGGGAGACCTTGCGGTGGGACTTCTGCCACGGCTGGCCGGTGGGCACGAACACCACCTCGTCCAGCTGGAACTGCGCGGCGACCTCGCTGGCGGCCACGAGGTGCCCGTGGTGGATCGGGTCGAACGTTCCGCCCATGACGCCCAGGCGCCGCTTGCCCGTGTGGGCAGGGCCGTGGCCCGGCCGGTGCCGCCGGTACTGCGGGTGCTTCACCGTGTCGTCGGCGGTCTCGTGCGCCGGACCGGTAGGCATGTCCTGCTCTCCCATGCGTGCAGACCCTACCGGCCCGGCTTGTGACGTCCGGCCGGGGACGGGGTCCCCGCTCAGCGGTCGCGGTTGAAGCGCGTGGTGATCCACAGCAGGAGCAGCAGGATGGCCAGGGCGCTGCCGCCGGTGACCGCCGGGTTGAGGCTGTTGTGGTGGCCGCCCTCGGCTTCGGCGAGGGTGACCAAGTGGGCTGCGGTGCTGGGAAGGCTCATCTTCGGCAGGACCTAACGCGTGTGGGCGGGATAAAGATGTCGGCTCATCGTATGCGGGCGGACCGGCGGCGATCACGCCGACTCCTCCGTTGGGCCGTGCGGGGAACTTTCGCGAGCTGTCAGTCGTCTTTCCGCTTGTAGCCGCGCAGCAGGAACCAGGCGGTCAGTACACAGCCCAGGATCATCAGGACGAGGACGATGCGGAGCAGATTCCCCGCCCCGTGCTGCTTTACGGCGCTCGCGGCGGTCTCGGTCAGCCAGGCGGCTGCGGGGTGGTGCTCCATGAACGGACTCCTTCGGCTGTACTGCCCGTCCACGGTATCTCCGCCTAGGCTGGGCTCCTCCTCGGGGGCACAGTGGCCACTCACACGCACATGGGGGAAGACATGTCCGACGACGGCCGGCAGCAGACGGGGCACGAGCGCGTGCCGAGCAGGCAGCGCAGGCGCTTCCCGGAAATCTCCTCGCGTGCCTACGAGCACCCGGCCGACCGCTCGGCCCTGGTGGCGCTGCGCAAGCTGAGCGGATTCGACACCGTCTTCAAGGCGCTCAGCGGGCTGCTGCCCGAGCGGAGCCTGAGGCTGCTGTTCCTGTCCGACTCGGTGCGGGTCTCCGAGCGGCAGTTCCAGCACCTGCACGACATGCTGCTGGACGCCTGCTACATCCTGGACCTGGAGAAGGTCCCGCCGATGTACGTCAACCAGGACCCGCAGCCGAACGCGATGTGCATCGGGCTGGACGAGCCGATCATCGTGGTCACCACGGGGCTCGTGGAGCTTCTCGACGAGGAGGAGATGCGGGCGGTCGTCGGGCACGAGGTGGGACACGCGCTGTCCGGCCACTCGGTGTACCGCACGATCCTGCTGTTCCTGACCAGCCTGGCGCTGAAGGTCGCCTGGATCCCGCTGGGCAACCTCGCGGTCATGGCCATCATCACGGCGCTCAGGGAGTGGTTCCGCAAGTCGGAGCTGTCCGCGGACCGGGCGGGCCTGCTGGTGGGCCAGGACCTGCGGGCCTCGATGCGGGGCCTGATGAAGATCGCGGGCGGCAACCACCTGCACGAGATGAACGTGGACGCGTTCCTGGAGCAGGCCGAGGAGTACGAGTCGGGGGGCGATCTGCGCGACTCGGTGCTGAAGATCCTCAACGTGCTGCCGCGGTCGCACCCGTTCGCCACGATCCGCGCGGCCGAGCTGAAGAAGTGGGCGGAGTCCCGGGACTTCCAGCGGATCATGGACGGTCACTACCCGCGGCGCGACCAGGACAAGGACGCCTCGGTCAGCGACTCCTTCCGTGAGTCGGCGGCGAGCTACGCGAGCGATGTGAAGACGTCCAAGGACCCGCTGATGAAGCTGGTCACGGACCTCGCCGACGGTGCGGGCGACCTGGGCGGCCGGGTCCGGCGTGGCTTCGAGGGCTTCCGCAGCCCGCCCCCGCAGAAGGGCGGGCCGGCCGACGCCCCGCAGGAGGGCTGATCCCGGCACACACCGGCGGTCTCGATCTTCCCGCCGCGACGGCGCCCAGCCACAGCGGCGGGAACGGCCGGCGCCCAGCCCACCCCTCAGCCCGACGCAGCCTTCACAGTCCCCAGAACCCCCCTGACAGGCGGGACCCCCCTTCCTCCCTCACACCTTCGGCTCGGCCCCGGGGGCCAGCGTGCCGCACAGGGCCGTCGGGCTGTCCGTCTCGTAGGGATCGGTGCCCGCGGGGCCGCCGGCGCGGGTCGTCTGGCCGGCCAGGAGGGGGCGGAAGTAGGCCGTGGAGTCCTCGGCGCAGGCGAGGGGGCCTGCCTGGACGTAGGACGTGACCAGCTGGAGCTGGTGGGCGCGCAGGTCGTCGCGGGTGAAGCGGAAGGTCAGCTCGCGGCGGACGGTGAACAGGGAGGCCGGCGCGTTCGCGGCGGCGCCGGTGGGGCGCAGGGCGTAGACGAAGGTGTGGTCGGCGGTGACCTCCAGGGCGCCGGAGTCGGCCTCGGTGGCGTGCAGATCGCCCTGGACGCGGATGCGGTCGTCGGCGAGCTGGGCGCGGGACGGGTCGAGGCGGACCAGCCAGCCGGTGGGGGCATGCCGGCCGTCCGCCGCCGGGTGGTCGAAGCTCTGGTCGAACTGGTCGAGCTGGTCGGCGTCGAGGAGGGACCGGGCGGGCTGGACGTCACGGCCGGTGAGCACCTCCGGGTAGAGCGAGGAGCGGACGATGTAGTCCTTCGCGGTGGTGAGGGCGCTGACCACCTGGCTGACGGAGAAGTGGGCGGTGCTGCGGGTGGCCGGCAGGGATATCCCCTCGGCGCCGACGTCGTACTGGGCGGCGGGGCTGTGCTCGTACAGGTACTCGGCGTCGGCGGTGCCGGGCACCCTGCCCGTCGGGGCGAGCGGGATCACCGTCGTCCGCAGGGGCTCGACGGGGCGCCGGGCCTCCGGGGAGCCGTAGGGGTGGCGGACGCCCATGTAGATCGCGGTGGCGAAGGCGACGGCTATCAGCACGAGGAGGATCAGGGCCTGGCGGGTGAGTCCGCGGTGCAGGGGCGGGCGGCGCCGTACGGCGGGCGCGTGGTCGGCCATCCGCTCCTCGGCGGAGTACTCCTGGAGGCGGGCAGCGCGGATGAACGACTCGTCGAACACGACGGATCGGTACTCGTCCTCTGCGCCGCCGGGGCTGCCCTCGGGGCCGCCCTCCGGTGGGTCTACAGGCCCGCCCATACTTTCAGGGTAGGTCGCGTACGCCTCGGGTAAACGCCCCGTCGGCGGACAACTTCTGACAGGTGCTCACCAAAAGCGGGGGTGGGCGCTCAGGGGGTTCTCGGGATGGCGGAGGCCGCCGGCTGGGAGGTGTCGGCGGAGACGGAGGGCGCGGCGGCGCTGCCCTGCTCCAGGCCGGTGGGGGCGGGTGTGGGGACTCCGTCGCGGGTGCCGGCGGAGCCGCCGCGGTAGACGGCGGCGAAGGCGAGGGCGACCATGCCGATGCCCATCACGACGGCCAGTACCCAGGCCACGGGGCGGTGCCAGCGGACCTGCTTGCCGTACCCGCCCAGGTGGCGGTCGCCGAGGACGTAGGTGTCCTCCAGTTCGTCGTCCGGATCTTGGCCGAAATCGGCGCCCTCCGGGCCGTAGGCGTCGTCGTAGCGCTCGCCCCGGGCGTGGGAGCGGCGGGCTTCTGCCTCGGAGGCCTCGGCTCTGGCCTGTGCGGCGGCGAGGAGGCGTTCGACGGCGGTCGGCTCGTGGACCGTGGCCGCCTGTATGAAGGCCTCGTCGAAGACCACGGAGGCGAACTCTTCGTCCGACACCCCGTGGTCGTGGTCGTCGTCGGGCTCCCAGCCGTCAGGGAACGGCGTGCCCCCCACGTCCTCCGGCACGCATCCAGAGTAGACCTGGGGGGTCAATTTGGGCAGACGGTAGGGAAATTCGTCTGACTGGTGAGACGCCTTCCGGTCGCGCGGCCCCGGTTCCCGGCTGTGCCGTGGGCACGCCGGGTGACCTGCGGCCGGACGGGTGAACGTCAGGGGCGCACGTGGCCGTCGCCGGTGACGATGTACTTGGTGCTGGTCAGCTCCGGCAGGCCCATCGGGCCGCGGGCGTGCAGCTTCTGGGTGGAGATGCCGATCTCGGCGCCGAAGCCGAACTGGCCGCCGTCGGTGAAGCGGGTGGAGGCGTTGACGGCGACGGTGGTGGAGTCGACCAGCTGGGTGAAGCGGCGGGCGGCCTGCTGGGAGGTGGTGACGATCGCCTCGGTGTGGCCGGAGGTCCACAGCCGGATGTGCTCGACGGCCTTGTCCAGCGAGTCCACCACCGCGGCGGCGATGTCGTGGGAGAGGTACTCGGTCTCCCAGTCCTCGGGGACGGCCTCCACGACGGTCGCCTTGGAGTCCTTGGCGTAGGCCAGGACGCGCTCGTCGGCGTGCACGGTGACGCCGGCCTCGGCGAGGGCGTCGAGGGCGCGCGGCAGGAACCGGGGGGCGATGTCCTGGTGGACGAGGAGGGTCTCCGCGGCGTTGCAGACGCTGACCCGCTGGGCCTTGGAGTTGATCAGGATGTCGACGGCCATGTCGATGTCGGCCTCGGCGTCGACGTAGACGTGGCAGTTGCCGGTGCCGGTCTCGATGACCGGGACGGTCGACTCGTTCACGACGGTCTGGATCAGGGAGGCGCCGCCGCGCGGGATGAGGACGTCGACCAGGCCGCGGGCGCGCATCAGCTCGCGGACGGAGTCGCGGCTCTCGCCGGGGACCAGCTGGACCGCGTCGGCGGGCAGCCCGGCGCCGCCGACGGCGTCCCGGATGACGCGGACGAGGGCGGTGTTGGACTCGTACGCGGAGGCGGAGCCGCGCAGCAGCACGGCGTTGCCGGACTTCAGGCACAGCGCCGCCGCGTCGACGGTCACGTTCGGGCGGGCCTCGTAGATGATGCCGACGACGCCGAGCGGGACGCGGACCTGGCGCAGGTCGATGCCGTTGGGCAGGGTGGAGCCGCGGACGATCTCGCCGACCGGGTCGGGCAGCCCCGCGACGTCACGGACGTCGGAGGCGATCGCCCGGACCCGCTCGGGGGTGAGGGTGAGCCGGTCGACGATGGCCTCGCTGGTGCCGTTCTCCCGGGCCTTGGCCACGTCGCGGGCGTTGGCCTCGACGATCTCGGCGGTCCGGACCTCCAGGGCGTCGGCGATGGCGAGCAGCGCGTCGTCCTTCTCCGCGCGCGGGAGCGGCGCGAGATCGGCGGCGGCGGCCCTGGCCCGGTAGGCGGCCCGGGTGACCGGGGACATGGAGTCGTACGGCGAGAGCGTGGTCATGAGGGAAGGGTAGTGCGCGGCAGGGGCTGGTCACCGCTCATCCCGAAGCGCGAGACAGCGTCTCAGGGGAGCCGCGAGCCGGCGTCTTGGAGGGGCTCAGAAGGGGTGCACCCCGACCGGTGTCGCGGGCGGGGGGCCGTAGCCCTCGGCGAGGCGCTGGTGGTAGGTCTCGCGGTCGATGACCTCCAGGCCGACGATCTCCCACGGGGGCAGCCCGGCGCTCTGGCGGTGCTCGCCCCACAGGCGCAGGGCGACGGCGGCGGCGTCGTGCAGGTCGCGGGCCTCTTCCCAGTACCGGATCTCCGCGTGGTCGCTCGCGTATCTGCTGGTCAGCAGAAAGGGATGGTCGTGGGCGAGCTGTTCCAGGGCCCGGCGCAGCTCCTTGAGCGGGACCGCGGGACCGGCGACGCTGAGGGTGACGTGCCACAGCCGGGGCAGGTCCACGGGTTCCTCGTAGGTGTCCCCGGCCGCGACGCTCGTCAGGGCACCGCGGGTTGTCGCCCCAGGGCGCACTCGTCTCACGACGGCCTCCTTCACCCAGCGCTCGGGAACGTTGCCTGAGACAAAGTTGAGCAGCCCGTAAGGGTCCGCGGGGCGGTTTTACGGAAGGTCCCCCACCGGGGGCCGTGGTTGCGTCAGGGTTTACGCGTGCAGGAGCACCAGGTCGTCCCTGTGTACGACCTCGCGTTCGTACGCCGGGCCGAGTTCCCGGGCCAGTTCGCGGGTCGAGCGCCCGATCAGCCGGGGGATCTCCTTGGCGTCGAAGTTGACGAGCCCGCGGGCCACCGCGCGCCCCGAGGCGTCACGCAGTTCGACGGGGTCGCCGGCGCTGAACTCGCCCTCGACGGCGGCGATTCCCGCGGGCAGCAGCGACTTGCGCCGCTTGACGACGGCGTCCACCGCGCCGTCGTCAAGGGTCAGCGCGCCCTGCGGGGTGGAGGCGTGCTGGAGCCACAGCAGCCGGTCGGCGGAGCGTTTGCCGGCGGGGTGGAAGTAGGTGCCGGTGTCGCCGCCGCTCAGGGCCTCCGCCGCGTGGACGGCGCTGGTGAGGACCACGGGGATGCCGGCGGCGGCCGCGATCCGGGCGGCCTCGACCTTGGTGACCATCCCGCCGGTGCCCACGCCGGCCTTGCCCGCGCTGCCGATCTCGACGCCCGCGAGGTCTTCCGGCCCCTTCACTTCCGCTATCCGGGAGGTGCCGGGCCTGCTGGGGTCGCCGTCGTACACGCCGTCCACGTCCGACAGCAGGACCAGCAGGTCGGCGTGGACGAGGTGGGCGACGAGGGCGGCGAGGCGGTCGTTGTCGCCGAAGCGGATCTCGTCGGTGGCGACGGTGTCGTTCTCGTTGACGATCGGGAAGGCGCCCATCGCGAGGAGCTTGTCGAGGGTGCGGGAGGCGTTGCGGTGGTGGGCGCGGCGGCTCATGTCGTCGCTGGTGAGCAGGACTTGGCCGACGCGGATGCCGTAGCGGGCGAAGGATGCGGTGTAGCGGGCGACGAGCAGGCCCTGGCCGACGCTGGCGGCGGCCTGCTGGCGGGCGAGGTCCTTCGGGCGGCGGCGCAGGCCGAGCGGCGCGAGACCGGCGGCGATGGCGCCGGAGGAGACGAGGACGACCTCCCGCTCTCCCCTGGTGCGGCTCTTGGCCAGCACGTCGACCAGGGCGTCGACGCGGTCGGCGTCCAGTCCGCCGGCCGCGGTGGTCAGCGAGGAGGAGCCCACCTTGACGACGATCCTGCGGGCCTCGCCCACGGCCTGCCTTGCCCTTGTCACCTTGCCCTCTGTTCCCTCTCGGTGCCGCGCGCGGTCACGGCCCGCCTGACCGGCAATCTACGCGAAGTGGATCGTCCCGCGCGCGTCGGTCCAGCCTCCGGACATGCGGTCCGTAGCGGCACCTTCACGGTTTGCGTACGGCAAAAAGGTTGTACTGGTTGCGTATGGAAATTAAAGCTCGTGTCAACATAAGTTGAAGATCGTGAAACGCATTCTGCTGAGGTCGGGCAAGAGCCCGTACGACGTCCTGTCCGTCGAGGAAGCACTGCACCGGGACGTCATCGCCACAAACTCAGGCAATCTGATCTTCAGCGACGCGGCCCACAAGATCCTGCAGACGCCGGACACCGAGGTCGCCTCCAACGGCATCGGGACGGACGTGACCGCGGCCGCGCGGATCAACGAGGAGTACGACGCCTTCGTCGTCCCGCTGGCCAACGCCTTCCGGCCGTCCTTCGAGGCCCGGCTGAAGCGGCTGACCCGGCTGATCTCCAAGCTGAGGATCCCGGTCGTGGTCCTGGGCGTCGGCGCGCAGACCGGGGTGACCTACGACCCGGCCCGGCTGAGGCCGATGGAGCGGTCGGTGCGCGAGTTCTGCGCGGCGGTGCTGGAGCGCAGCTCGTCGATCGGGGTGCGCGGCGAGTTCACCGAGCAGTATCTGCGGGACATGGGTTTCCGTGACGTGGAGGTCATCGGCTGCCCGTCGATGTTCCTGTACGGCGCCGAACTGGACGTCCGCAAGCGGGTGCCGGCGCTGACCGCCGAGTCGCGGATCGCGGTGAACGGTTCGCACAGCGCGGTGCAGAAGCAGGGCCTGGACCGGATCATCGAGCGTACCCACGCGCGCTATCCGAACCTGCGGTTCGTCGGCCAGAACCTCAGCGACGCCCGGCAGCTGCACTGGCGGGACCTGTCGGACCCCAACTCCCTGGTGACCGCGATGCCGACGCACCCGGACCACCCGATGTACCGGGAGGACAAGGTGCGGGTCTACATCGACCCGGTCACCTGGATCGACGATCTGCGCGGCTTCGACTTCTCCTTCGGCTCGCGCATCCACGGCAACATCGCCGCCTTGCTGGCGGGGACGCCCGCGACCGTGCTGTGCGGTGACTCGCGGACGCTGGAGCTGTGCCGGTACTTCGAGATCCCGCACCGGCGGCTGGACCAGGCCGCCAAGGATCCTCAGGCGGCGGATCCGGCGCGGCTGTACGAGGAGGCGGACCTCGGCGGGCTGGTGGGCAACCACCGCGAGCGGTTCGACCGGTTCACCGGCTTCCTGGACAAGAACGGGCTGCGGAACACCTTCACGCACGGCGACGGCGGTGCCGCGTTCGAGGAGCGGATGCGGTCGCTGTCCTTCCCGCCGGGCATCCGGCCGTGGAACGACGCCGATCTCGCCTCGCTGAGCAGCCGGTTCGGCTGGCTGCACGCCCAGGTCGGGGAACTGACGCAGGCGAACGCGAAGTTGCGCAAGGAGCTGGCCCGCTCCCGCAAGGAGCAGGGCGCGCTGCCCGCACCGGCCACCTCCGTCTACCGCCGCGCCCGCCGCGTGGTGGGCCGCCCCCTGCGCCGGGCGCTGCAGTCGGGCAAGCAGTAGCGCGCCGGGGGGGGGGGGGCCCGGGGGCCCCCCCCCCCCGCCGGCGGGGGGGGCCCCCCCCGGCCCCCCCCCGGGTGGCCATGCGACGCCCCCCGGGGCGGGCCACTAATGGCCGGTGCCCGC
>NZ_JBIDAL010000010.1:0-97184 GCF_043202415.1 Streptomyces sp. NPDC048192 | reverse complement strand
GCGCGGCCCCCCCGGCCCCCCGCGGTCTCCCGCCGCGCCCGCGGCGTGGGGGGCCCCCCCCGGGCCGGGGGGGGGGCGGGGGGGGGGGCGCCGCGCGCGGGGGGGGGGGGGGGGGGGGCCCCCCCCCGCCCGGACGGCGTGCGGGCACCGCTCAGGCCGCCGCCGTCTTGACGTTCCTCGCCGACAGGATGCGCCGTATTCTGCGCAGGACCCGGCGCGGGAGGGAGCTGGCGGCCGCCTCCCGGTATCCCTCGACGGCACGGGCCTCGCGGGGCGCGGCGAGGTAGATCTCGTCCGGGATCCCCGCCTGCGGCGACCGGAAGTGCGGGTAGGCGAAGTAGACGCGGGTGCCGCGCTTCTCCAGGACCGCGTCGGGCTGCTTCTTGGCCTTGATGAACTCGACGACGTCGAGCAGCAGATCGGTCCGCTGCCGGGCGACCAGGTGCAGCCGCAGCCGCTCGTGGACCTTCAGCCGCCGGGCCACTCCGGGCGTCCAGTAGGCCTGCATCAGCGGCTCGGCCAGCTCCAGCTTGCGCCGGCGGACCTTCTCGCTGTCCTTGAGGAACCGCGGTCCGAACTGCGGCGCCAGGGTGATGACGAAGGGCCGCACCATGAGCAGGTCGCGCTTGTCGCCGGCCGGCACCATGTCGGCGATCAGCTTCATCAGCGCCCGCGCGGAGTCGAAGCGCAGGGTGTAGCTGCCGCTCTTGGTGACGTGCTTGCCGTCGTCGCGGCCGACCAGGTAGTAGCAGGGGTAGTCGGCGACGACGGACACGCCGTTCGCGCGCAGGTACGCCTCCATGGTGAACAGGGCGTCCTCGCCGGTGAACAGCGACTCGTCGAACCGCATGCCGTGCCGGTCCAGCAGATCGCGGCGGAACAGCTTCTGCGCGCTCAGCGTGAACTTGATGTTGGAGGAGAAGACGTCGGTACGGCCGAGGGTCTTGCCCCACATCGACTTGGGCGGGGTGCGGTTGATGCCCTCGACCTTGCCGAGGACGACGTCCGTGCCGTTCTCGTCGGCCATGGCGACCATGCGCTCGAGGGCCTCGGGGCCGAGCCGGTCGTCGGCGTCGAGGAAGAAGACGTAGCGCCCGGCGGCCTTGGCGAGGCCGACGTTGCGGGGGCCGCTGGGGCCGCCGGAGTTCTCCTGATGGATGACGGTGACGGGCATGGGGGCGCGGGCGGCGAACTCCTCCAGGTACTCGCCGGTGCCGTCCGTCGAACCGTCGTCGACCGCGATGACCTCCAGGCGCGCCGGGCCGATGGTCTGTGCCTCGACCGACGCCAGGCACTCGACCAGGTACGGCATCGCTTCGTACGCCCCGATGATCACGCTGACATCAGGCTGCGTCACGGCGGTCACGCTTCCCCCTTACTTACCATCAACAGAACATTTCCCCCGTAGTGCCACAAGGGCAACCTGTTAGACGAACTCCCACTTGATGTGGTTGCCCTGTGCGGGGTGATCAGTGGCGTACGTCACACAGGTTCGGGGCTTCCACCCGACAGTACGTAGGGTCGGTAAGAGGTATTCACCCGCGCCTCACCGGTTGGGTAAGACCGGCCGTAAGAAACCTGGACGAGGGGTTGTCCCACAACGACACGGGCCGGCCCCCGGGATCGCTCCCGGGGGCCGGCCCGTGCGAGGCAGGCGCGGCGCGCTCAGCCCGCGTTCACGCCGTCCTGGTCGTCCGCGGACGCGGTCCGCTGGCCCGGCACCGCGTTGGTCAGCTCGGCGGTCTCGGCGGGGTCCGCGTTGGCGGCGCCCACCCGGGACTGCTGCCCGACGTTACGGGCCTCGGCCTTGAGAGCGAGGTCCGCCACCGCCTTGTTGAACTGGACGATGGACGCCGGCTCGTCCGGGCCCAGCAGATAGCGCTTGAGCTCCTTGCGGGCGTCCGCCAGGGGATCGGCGGCCGGGTCGCGCACGGCGCCCAGCAGACCGCCCAGCTCGCGCGCGTCGTTGGACAGGATCACCGCGGCGCGCACGGCCGTGTTCTGCCGCTTGAACTCCTCGTGCCCTATCTCGCCGGAGTCGGTGACCGCGTACGGCTTGCCGCTCGCGATGAAGTCGGAGACCACGGAGGAGATGTCGGAGACCATCGCGTCGGAGACGTTGAAGCAGTCGTACAGGCGCGGCTCGGCGCCCGTGATGACACGGTGCTCGTACGACGGGAAGGAGCGCCAGTAGGCGTCGTTCCACTCGGCGCGCAGCCGGGCGATCTCCTGGTGCCGGGCCACGTCGACGACGCCGTCCCGGGTGGCCTCCGCCTCGTCGCCCTTCTCCCCGCCGACGCCGGCCAGCTCCGCCAGCCGTGCCTCGATCCGGGCCAGCTCGGCCTTGGCCTGGGCCATCGCCTTGGCGTCGGCGGTGAAGCGGGAGTCGGCGGCGCGTTCGGCGGCGGCCTTCTCGACCAGCGCGGTGATCCGCCGGTGCGCGGCGCCCGCCTCCTTGCTGACGGTGCCGGTGAACGGGTGCGGCTTGTACAGGACGCGGACCGGCGGATCGGCCTTGACCAGCTTCTTCACGATGTTCTCGCCGGCCAGCACGATCGAGGTGTTGCCCGGGTTGCCGTCCCAGCCCTCCCAGGTCGGCGCGTAGAGCACGGTGGGGCAGCTTCCATCAGCGGCTCCGCCGCGGGGGCCGTCGGGCACGCCCTGCCAGGTCTGGATGGAGGCGAGCTGCGGGCGGCCGACCTCGACGATGTCCTCGTCGCGGACGCCGACGTCGGCGATGGCGTAGCGGTCGCGGCCGGCCCGGCCGGCGGTCCACACCTCGTCGTAGACCTTGCTGTACGGGTTGACGCTGGCGAGCTTGTCGCTGTCGCCGTGGCCGATGAAGACGTGCTTCATGGTGGGCACGCGCAGCAGGTGGATGTTCTTGCCGACGTTCGCCGCGTACAGGGCCACCCGCACGGTCGACAGGTCCAGGTTCATCAGGTGCACCCCTCCGGGCACGCAGATGACGGGGACCGTGGTCGGCGCGAGGTTGTTCAGGATGGCCCGCTCGCGCAGGATGATCAGCGGCCGGGTGTCCAGCTGCTCCATCGTCTCCAGCCACATGTTGACCTGGTAGGCGGAGTCCTTGGAGCCGGAGAAGTACAGCACCGTCTCGGGCTTGTAGGCGGCCAGCCAGTCGTCGACGGCGGCGAGGACGACCTCGGCCTTCGGCGGGATCTTCCGGCCGCGCACGTACGGCACCAGCACCAGCACGTACAGGACGCCGAGGCCGACGGTGAGGCCGACGCCGGCGAAGCCGGGGGCGGCCGGCGAGTCCTGCCCGGCGGAGAGCAGGATGCCCGCCATCGCGAACAGGTCGAGGTGCAGCATCTTCTCCGCGCTGCGGTGCAGCAGGCCGCGCGGCGGTGCGTCCGGGATGCGGATGCGCGACTTGAGGTCGATGTTGCGGGTGGCGACCGGCATCCGGCGGCGGTTGCGGATGAGGGTGACCAGTGCGCCGTGCGGGGCCTGCAGGCCGTAGAAGGCGATGAAGCAGGCGACGGCGCCGTAGAAGATCAGGTCGTCCGCGTGCGACAGACGGGCCAGCAGCAGGATCAGCAGCAGCTGCCGGATCAGGAAGCGGATCGACAGACCCGCCCGGATCTTGCTGAGTCGGTTGACCAGGTAGCTGCCCTTGCGGTGCAGATAGTGGTCCGCCAGGTACGTCACGGCGGCCAGGACCGCGAAGAGGGGGACGCTCGGGACGAGCGCGGCCAGCATGAGCGCCGGGAAGCCCAGGATCATGAGGGCCGCCGCGGTCAGCTCTGCCGCGCTGCCCACCCGGGCGACGCGAATAGCGGTGGATATCACGGAGAAACCTGCTCTGGGAGGGGAGTGCCGGTTTTGTTCGTTGATGCCGGAGGAGTGCCGGTAATTCGGAAGATGTACGGATTCAGGCCTCTGCTAACGCCCGGTGAATGAGCGACGGCAGAGGCCTGAAATTCCTTAAAGCTATTGACGAATTATTACATGCCGTCCTGGCGGTCCAGAACAGTGGCCAGCGCCTGCTCGAAGCCGGACGCCTTGGCCGCGCCCGCCGTCGGGTCCTGCTGACGGACGTCGATGACATGCCCCGTCAGCTCCGACAGCAGCACGTCGAGCGACGTACGGGCCACGGCCTCGGAGGACAGCAGCGTGCCCGCGGGCTCCTGGCCGAAGGCCTTGGTGCGCATCGGGGTGGCGGTGCGCTCGGGGTTCACGCAGTTGACGCGGATGCCGTCGGCGGCCCACTCGTCGGACAGCGCCTGAGTGAGGTTCACCATGGCGGCCTTGGTGGAGGAGTACAGGGAGTACTCGGCGCGGCCGCGGGTGTAGCTGCTGGAGGTGTAGAGCAGCAGCTGGCCCTTGGTCTCGGCGAGGTACTTGTAGCTGGAGCGCGCGATCTGCACCGGGGCCAGGTAGTTGACCTTCAGCGCCTCCTCGATGGTGGCGTTGTCGGTCTCGGCGAGCTTGCCGATGCGCAGCACGCCCGCGGTGTTGACGACGTAGTCGATCCGGCCGGTCTCCGCGTACGCCTTGGACAGCGCGTCGTCGACCTCCTCCGGGTTCTCCACGTGGGTGCCGGTGGTGGAGCGGCCCAGCGCGTAGACGTTCGCGCCGTAGGACTCGGCGAGTTCGGCGATGTCCTTGCCGATGCCGTAGGAGCCGCCGAAGATGACGACCGTCTTGCCGGTCAGCAGCTCGCGGTAGACCTCTTCGCCCTTCTGCTCGGGGGCCGCGGTGGAGGCGAGCTGGAACAGCTTGTCGGCGATGAAGACGTCGACCGGCTGGGTCACCTTCATGTTGTACTCGTCACCCGCGACGACGTGGATCGGCACGTCCGGCAGGTACTTGAGCACGACGGAACAGTCGTCGGTGGCCTGGAAGTTGGGGTCGCCGGCGGCGACTTCGTAGGCGCGGCGGATCGTGGACAGCTTGAAGGCCTGGGGGGTCTGGCCGCGGCGCAGCCGGGAGCGGTCCGGGATCTCGGTGATGAACTCGCCGTCCTGGCCGTGCGTGCGCGTGACGATGATGGTGTCGGCGGACGGGATGGCGACGTCCACGGCCTGGTAGCGCTCCAGCGCGGCCACGCAGTCGTCGATGACGCGCTGCGAGAGCAGGGGGCGTACGGCGTCGTGGAAGAGGACGTTGAGGTCCTCGCCCTCGGCAAGTCCCTCGCCCAGCGCGGCGATGGCGCGCTCGGTGGTCTCGTTCCGCGTGGAACCGCCCTCGATGACCTTCTTCACCTTGGTGAAGCCGGCCTTGGCGACGATCTTCTCCACGTCCGGGACGTAGCCCTGCGCCATCAGCACGATGACGTCGTCGATCGAGTCGGCCTTCTCGAAGGTGGCCAGGGTGTGCTCGATGACTGCCTTGCCGGCGATCTTCAGCAGCTGCTTGGGGATCGACAGACCCACCCGCTGACCGGTGCCACCGGCCAGGATCACTGCGGTGGTTCGGGGCTTGGCTATGTGCTGGGACACAGGTGACCTACCTTGGGGCGTCAGGGAACCGTGAAATGGTCCCACTTTAGGTAAGCGCAGTGCAAGGTGAGCGACATCCCATGCATATGTGAGCGCAACCTGTCATTCACCTTGCACCCCAGGTGATTGGACCCGGGCTTCGCGAACCGGCCCGTGAATTTGCTGTGAGTAAGTCCACAGGTCCGTCACGGGCTTGGCCGCACACTCCGCCGGTACGGCGCAGGTCCCGCGCCTCCCCGTCCGGGACCCGATCTTCACGGCCCCGAACGCGGGACGGCACGCGTTCTCCATACCGGGCACGACGCGGCCCGGCGGGAGACGGTAATACGGCTTGCCGAGACGCCCATTGCCGCGGAATTCGACATCAAGATTCCGCAGCTTTTCGGTCTCGGCGAGAGTAAGAGACCGGTTAGCGGAGCGAAGAACGTGGGAGCTGTTCGCCCGTGCGCCGGTGCGGGGCCGGTCAGCGGGGGATGGCTGTGCCGAGGCCTGCGCCGGAGGCGGCTCGTGCCGAGGACCGAGGGTGCCCGCGGTGGCCGGACAGGAGCCCGGACGGTCGTACGGCCCGAGCACCCAGAACCCGCCGGCGCCGGAGTTCTCCCCCGGCGCGCCACCGACCGGCTCGGCTGCCGTCGCCGCCCGGTCCACATCCGGTAGCGACCGCCTGCCCGACGGACGCGGGCAAGGCTCACAGGCCGCCGACGACGGTGCCCGGCGGTGGCGACCTCCAAGCGGCGTCGGAAGGCGCTCTCGGGCAACCCCGGAGCGGCTCCTTCCGACGACACCGCTCCCGGGCACCCTCAAGTGACCCGCAGACGGCACTCGAAGGCACCGGGCGGCCCGAGCAACCCTCAGCAGCCACCGGGCGACCCAAGCCCCCCCCCAGGCCGCCACCGCGGCCGACCCCGTCTGTTACTCGAACGGGTCGAACTCGTCGTACTCCCGGAGTGCCTCGTCACGCTCGGCCTGCTTGTCGCGGCGGCGCTGGGCCGCGGGCCTCGGCTCGTCGAAGCGGTGGTCCTCGCCACGGCGGCCCAGCATCTCCGCGCCGGCCATGACCGTCGGCTCCCAGTCGAAGACGACCGCGTTCTCCTCGGGGCCGATGGCGACGCCGTCGCCGCTGCGGGCGCCCGCCTTCATCAACTGCTCCTCCACACCGAGGCGGTTGAGACGGTCGGCCAGGTAGCCCACGGCCTCGTCGTTGTTGAAGTCGGTCTGCCGCACCCAGCGCTCCGGCTTCTCGCCGCGCACCCGGAACAGCGGCTCGCCGCCGACCTCCTCGCGGGTGACGGTGAAGCCCGCGTCGTCGACGGCCTTGGGCCGGATGACGATCCGGGTCGCCTCCTCCTTCGGCTTCGCGGCGCGCGCCTTGGCGACCAGCTCACCGAGGGCGAAGGACAGCTCCCGCAGGCCCATGTGGGCGACCGCCGACACCTCGAAGACGCGGTAGCCGCGGGCCTCCAGGTCGGGGCGGACCATCTCGGCGAGGTCCTTGCCGTCGGGCACGTCGACCTTGTTCAGGACCACGATCCGGGGCCGGTTGCCGAGGCCGCCGTACTGCCGCAGCTCCTCCTCGATGACGTCGAGGTCGGAGACCGGGTCGCGCTCGGACTCCAGGGTCGCGGTGTCCAGGACGTGGACGAGGACGCTGCACCGCTCCACATGGCGCAGGAACTCCAGGCCCAGGCCCTTGCCCTGGCTGGCGCCGGGGATGAGGCCGGGCACGTCGGCGATGGTGTAGACGGTCGAACCGGCCGTCACCACGCCCAGGTTGGGTACGAGGGTGGTGAAGGGATAGTCGGCGATCTTCGGCTTGGCCGCGCTGAGCACGGAGATCAGCGAGGACTTGCCGGCGCTCGGGTAGCCGACCAGGGCCACGTCGGCGACGGTCTTCAGCTCCAGCACGATGTCCTGCACGTCGCCCGGCTCGCCGAGCAGCGCGAAGCCGGGCGCCTTGCGGCGGGCGGAGGCCAGCGCGGCGTTGCCGAGGCCGCCGCGGCCGCCCTGTGCGGCGATGTACGAGGTGCCGTGGCCGACGAGGTCGGCGAGCACGTTGCCAGCCTTGTCCAGCACGACCGTGCCGTCCGGAACCGGCAGGACCAGGTCCTGGCCGTCCTTGCCGGAGCGGTTGCCGCCCTCGCCGGGCTTGCCGTTGGTGGCCTTGCGGTGCGGGGAGTGGTGGTAGTCGAGCAGCGTGGTGACCGACTGGTCCACGGTGAGGATGACGTCGCCGCCACGGCCGCCGTTGCCGCCGTCCGGGCCGCCGAGCGGCTTGAACTTCTCACGGTGGACGGAGGCACAGCCGTGGCCTCCGTTACCCGCGGCGACATGCAGTTCGACGCGGTCCACGAAGGTGGTCATGGTCAGTGCCTCCAGAAAAGCCAGGAAAACTACGGTGTGTCTTTGGTCAACACGCGAAAGGCGGACCCGCTTCCCTCAGGGGAAGTGAGGTCCGCCTCGCGAAGAAACCGTTCGGTCAGGCGACCGGAACGATGTTCACGACCTTGCGGCCGCGGTGGGTACCGAACTCCACCGCACCGGCCTGCAGGGCGAACAGCGTGTCGTCGCCGCCACGGCCGACACCGGCGCCGGGGTGGAAGTGGGTGCCGCGCTGGCGGACCAGGATCTCACCCGCGCTGACGACCTGACCGCCGAAGCGCTTCACGCCGAGCCGCTGGGCGTTGGAGTCGCGACCGTTCCGGGTGGACGATGCGCCCTTCTTGTGTGCCATTTCTCCTCAGTCCCTTACTTCGCAGCCGTGGGGATCGACGTGACCTTGATCGCCGTGTACTGCTGGCGGTGGCCCTGCCGACGGCGGTAGCCGGTCTTGTTCTTGTAGCGCAGAATGTCGATCTTCTGGCCCTTGTGGTGGTCCACGACCTCGGCCTGGACCTTGATGCCGGCCAGCACCCACGGGTCGCTGGTCACGGAGTCGCCGTCGACAACGAGCAGGGTCGAGAGCTCGACCGTGTCGCCAACCTTGGCAGTGGAAATCTTGTCAACCTCAACGATGTCGCCGACAGCAACCTTGTGCTGGCGACCACCGCTGCGCACGATGGCGTACACGCGGATCTCACTTTCGCTCGAAGAAACGGCACCCCCGCAGGCCAGCCGCCCAGAAACACGCGGACGACCTCTCCCGGCCACGCGTGCCCGGGAGGAAGAGGTTTACGGGGATGTGGCGTGCTCAGTGGACACGCCGACGGTCAAGGTTACGGGGCCATGACCTGGAGGGTCAAACCGGGCCCCGCCGGGTGTGGGGCCGGTCACCCGGACCGGCCCCACACCCGGGGTGTCCGCCCTCGTCAGCCCTCGTCGGAGGGGTCCGAGGCGGCGCTGGTCTTCTTCGCCGCGGCCGTCTTGGCCGCCTTCTTGGCCGTGGCCTTCTTCGCCGTGGTCTTGGCCGCCGTCTTCTTCGCCGCGGTCTTCTTCGCCGTGGTCTTCTTGGCGGCGGCCTTCTTCGCCGTGGCCTTCTTGGCGGTCTTGCGGGCCGCCTTCTTGGCCGGCGCCGTCGCCTCGGCCACCTCCTCGGCCGTCACCTCGCCGGCGGGCGCGGGCGCCTCGGCCGCCTGGGCGGCGACCGGGGTCTCGGCGGCCGGCGACGGGACGACCACGACGGCCGCTTCCTCCGGCGCGGTCGGCGCGGTGGCCTTGCGCACGGCACGGCGGCGCGGGCGGGCCGGGGCCGCGCTCTCGGCGGGCGCCTCCGCGGACGCCGGGGCCTCGGCGGGCGCCTCCTCGGCAGCCGGGGCCGACGGTGCGGCAGCCTCGGGGGCGACCGTCACCACGGCCGGCTCGGCCCCCGCCGGGGAACCGGCCGGCGCCGACGCCTTCCGGGTCGCACGACGGCGCGTACGGCCCTTGGGGGCGGCCTCCTCCGCGGGCTCGGCCTCGGGCGCCGGGACCACCTGGTCCTCGACGGCCGCGGGCTCGGCCAGGGCCTCGGCGGCCAGCTCCGGCCGCACCGGGCGTGCCGCCGCCTCCTCGGCGGTGACCTCCTGCGCGGTCGGCGCCTCGGCGGCCACGGCGGCCTCGGGCTCCGCGGCCTGCTCGGCCCGCTCCCGGCGGGACTCCGCCTTCGGCGCGCCCGCCGGAGCCTGCGCCCGGCGGCTCGCCCGGCGGCGCGTACGGCCACGGGTGGCCGCCGCCTCCGCCTCGGCGACGCTGCTGTACAGCTCCTCGTCCGGCGCGAAGTCGGGGGCCGGGAGGGCCACCGGTTCGGCGGCCTCGGCGGCCACCTCGGCGGCGGTCTCCACCTCGGGCTCGACGGCCTCGCCGGTCTCCACGGCCACGGCGGCGGTCTCGTGCACGTGCTCGGTCGCGTCGGCGCCGCGCCCGCGCTTCTTGCGCTTGCCGCCACCGCCGTTCGCGGACGGCTGCTCCAGGTGCACGATGACACCGCGGCCGTTGCAGTGGACGCAGGTCTCGGAGAAGGACTCCAGCAGGCCCTGGCCGACCCGCTTGCGGGTCATCTGCACCAGGCCCAGCGAGGTCACCTCGGCCACCTGGTGCTTCGTACGGTCGCGGCCCAGGCACTCCAGCAGGCGGCGCAGCACCAGGTCGCGGTTGGACTCAAGGACCATGTCGATGAAGTCGATCACGATGATGCCGCCGAGGTCGCGCAGCCGGAGCTGGCGCACGATCTCCTCGGCCGCCTCCAGGTTGTTCCTGGTGACCGTCTCCTCCAGGTTGCCGCCCTGGCCGGTGAACTTGCCGGTGTTGACGTCGATGACGACCATCGCCTCGGTCCGGTCGATCACCAGCGAACCGCCGCTGGGCAGCCAGACCTTGCGGTCCAGGGCCTTGGCGAGCTGCTCGTCGATCCGGTAGGTGGCAAAGACGTCGACCTCGGAGGTCCACTTCTGCAGCCGGCCCGCGAGGTCCGGGGCCACGTGCGAGACGTATCCGTGGATGGTCTCCCAGGCCTCGTCACCGCTGACGATGACCTTGGAGAAGTCCTCGTTGAAGATGTCGCGCACGACCCGGACGGTCATGTCCGGCTCGCCGTACAGCAGCGTCGGGGCGTTGCCGTTCTTCGACTTCTTCTGGATGTCCTCCCACTGCGCCTGCAGCCGCTCGACGTCCCGGCGCAGCTCGTCCTCGCTCGCGCCCTCGGCGGCGGTGCGCACGATGACGCCCGCGTCCTCGGGGACGATCTTCTTGAGGATGGCCTTCAGCCGGGCCCGCTCGGTGTCGGGCAGCTTGCGGCTGATGCCGGTCATCGAGCCCTCGGGGACGTACACGAGGTAGCGGCCCGGGAGGGAGACCTGGCTGGTCAGGCGGGCGCCCTTGTGCCCGATCGGGTCCTTGGTGACCTGCACCAGCACCGGCTGCCCCGACTTCAGGGCGGACTCGATGCGGCGCGGGCCGCCCGACATGCCGAGCGCGTCGAAGTTGACCTCACCGGCGTACAGGACGGCGTTGCGGCCCTTGCCGATGTCGATGAAGGCCGCCTCCATCGACGGCAGCACGTTCTGGACCTTGCCCAGGTAGACGTTCCCGACGTACGAGACCGCCTGCTCCTTGTTGACGTAGTGCTCGACGAGCACGCCGTCCTCCAGGACGCCGATCTGCGTGCGCTCGCCGTGCTGGCGCACGACCATCACGCGCTCGACGGCCTCGCGGCGGGCCAGGAACTCCGCCTCGGTGATGATCGGAACGCGGCGGCGCCCCTGCTCACGGCCTTCCCGGCGGCGCTGCTTCTTGGCCTCCAGACGGGTCGAGCCCTTGATGGACTGCACCTCGTCCGACGGCTCGGCGGGCTTGCGCGGCTCGCGCACCTTGACGACGGTGCGCTCGGGGTCGCCCTCATCGGGCTCGGTGTCGACGGAGGTGTCACCGGCGCGGCGGCGACGGCGCCGGCGACGGCGGCTGCCGGCGGTCGAGGGGGCGGCGTCCTCGCGGGCCTCCTCGACGTCCTCTTCCTCCTGCTCGGCGGTGTCCTCGGCGTCCTGCGCGGCCTGTTCGGCGGCCAGTTCCTCGGCCTCGGACTCCGCGCCCTCGCCCTCGCCGTCGGCGGCGTCCCCGCGCCGGCGACGGCGGCCGCCGCGGCGGCGACGGCGGCGGGAGCCGGACTCCTCGAAGCCCTCGGCGCCCTCCGTCTCCTCGGCCTCTTCGGCCTCCTCCGCCTCTTCGGCCTCGGCGGGCTCTTCCGGCTCCGCGACCTCGGCGGCGGTCTCGGGGGCCGGGGTCTCCTCGGCGGCGCCCCGGCGGCGACGGCGGCGGCGCGTGCCGGTCTCGGCGCGCTCCTCGGCCGCGTACTCCTCGGGCTCCTCCGCTTCCGCGGCCTCGGCGGCGGCCTGGGCGGCGGCGCGCTCCGGGGTCTGGAACCTGGGCTCGGTGAACACCGGCGGCTGGAAGACGGCGACGGCCGGGCGGGCGGGCCGGCGCGGGGCCCCGGGCTCGGCGGCCTCGCTCTCGGCGGCCGGCGCGGGCCGGTTGGACTGCGCGGGCTCGGCGAAGCCGAACGCCGGGCGCACGGCGCGACGGCGGGCGCGGCGCGGGGCGGCCTCCTCCGCGGGGGCCTGCGACGCGGGAACCTGCGGCGCCTGGGCGGCGGGGGCGGGCTCGCTGGTGTGCGTGGTGACGGGGACCTCCGGGGTCTGGGTGCCGGCGCCGGTCTCCTCGGACTCGGCGGGCTCGGCGGTGTCGGCGGCCGGGGCACCGGCGGGCGCGGTCGCCCTGCGGGTGGCCCGGCGGCGGGTGCGGCGCGGGGCCGCCTCTTCGGCGGCCGGCGCCTGGGCGGCTTCCGCGGTGTCCTCCGCTTCCTGGCCGGCCTCGGCAGCAGGGGCCTCCTGGGCGGCCTCGGCAGCCTGCGGGGCGCCGGTGGGGGCGGAGGCCCGGCGGGTGGCCCGGTGCCGCGGACGGCCGGCAGCGGCTTCCTCACCGGCGCCGCCCACCTCGGCAGGAGCGGGCGTTTCGGCGACGGCCGGGGCTTCCGCGGCGGCCGGGGCCGCCTGGACGGCGGGTGCTTCCTGGACGGCGGCGGGCTCGGCGGTCTTCGGCGCGCCGGCGGGGGCCGACGCGCGGCGGGTCGCACGGCGGCGCGGGCGCGCGGACGGCGCGGCTTCCTCCGCGGCGGCGGGCTGCTCCGGCGTCCCGGGGGCTGCGGCGGCGGACGACTCGGGGGTGGCCGCTGCCGGCGCGGTGGTGGCCGGGACGACGGTCTCGGCGGCCTCCGCGGAAGCCGGCGCACCGGCGGGCGCGGAGGCGCGGCGCGCGGCGCGGCGGCGCGGGCTACCGGCGGAAGCGGCCTCCTCGGCGGCGGGCGCCTCCTCCGGGGCCTGCCCGGCGTCCTCGGCGGTGGACCCGGCGCCGGCGGCGACAGCCGTCTCACCGGTCTCCGCGGGGGCCTGCCCACCGGCGGGCGCGGACGCCCGGCGTGCGACCCGGCGGCGGGTACGGGCGGCCGGCGCCGCCTCTTCGGCCGGGGCCTGCGCCTCGGCAGCGGCGAGGGCCCCGGCGGGCTCCTCGGCCACGGCAGTCCCGGCGGGCTGCGCGGTCACCTCCGCCTCGGGGGCACCGGACACCGCACCGGTCGGCGCGGAGACGCTGCGGGTGGCCCGGCGGCGGGCGCGGCGCGGCGCGGCCTCCTCGCCGACGACGACCTCGCCGCCCTCGGACACCGCGGCGGGCTTCTCGGTCTCGGCGGCGGGCGCGGCCGGTACGACGGTCTCGGCGACCACGGCGGTGGACGGCGAACCGGCGGGCGCGGAGGCGCGACGGGCGGCCCGGCGCCGCGGACGCGCGGACTCCTCGGCGGCTGCCGCCGGCTCGGTGCTCCCGGGGACCTCGCCTGTCTTCTGGGCCGCGGCGGCCTCGGTGACCTCTTCGGTCTCCTCGGCCTCGTCGGCGTTCTGCGTTCCGACGGCCCCGACGGCCGCCGGGACCTCGTCCGGGTCCGCCGCCGGTATGGCCGGCACGGTCACCTCGGCGGGCGCCTCCGCGCTGCTCGGCGGGCCCGCCGGGCGGGAGGCGGCACGGCGACGCCTGCGCGGGGGCAGGGTGTCGCTCGGTGTGTTCAGTTCGGAACCCTTGGTGGGTTCGGTCGGCTCGAGCATGCGGGCGTTTCTCCCGTCAGGCTCCCGGGCGCCGCGCCTGGTCCGGCGTCGGTCTCGGTGGACCGTACGCCGGTGACGTCCGCGGCCCGCGTGATCCGCGGTGGCCGCCGTCCGGGGCGCGGGCGCCGCTCGGGAGCACTCTGTGTCCTGTCTCGCCGGTTCCGTACGCCTTGTCGGTACGGCCTGGCGAAAGTCTTCTGGTCGGTGCGCTGCCCGACCCAGGTGGCTCCCGAGTACGAGGGCGGCGCTACGACGCCGGTCCCTACGCGGGACCTTCCGGCATCGGCGCCGTCGCGGCGGCGGCCGGTGGGGCCTTCGGGGCCTCGGCTGCCTCGCGGTCGGGCGCGAGCGGGTCGGTCACCGTGCCGGTCTCTTCATCGAACAGCCCCTGCGCCAGCCTGGTCACCGCTGCGGGGACCGGCGGCGCCAGGTCGGCCACGGCGCGGAGACCGGACAGGACGTCGTCGGGTCGTACGGCAGGCGTCACGTGCCGAACAACCAGCCGCAGTATCGCACAGGGCTGGTCGCCAGGCCTATCAGCCGGTGAACCGTGCGTTTCCAGGCTCACCACGGCCGGGCGGGCGTCGAAGGTGCGGACGCCGTTCTTGGTCATCCGCTGGACCTCGACAGTCCCGGCCCGGTTGAAGGCGTCGACCGCGCGCCCGGCGTCCGCCGGGTCGACGCCGTCCAGCCGCAGCTCCCAGACGGAGGCGGTCAGCCGGTCGGCGAGGCCGGAGGTCCGTGCCTCGACCGCCTCGACGATGTCGAGCCCGGCGGGCATCGACTCGTCGAGGAGGACGCGCAGGGTCTCCGGGTCGCGCGGTGCGGTGAGCGCGATCTCCAGGTACTCCGCCTCACTGCCCGTGCCGGTGGGTGCGGCATTGGCGTACGACACCTTCGGGTGCGGCGTGAACCCGGCCGAGTACGCCATGGGCACCTCGGCGCGGCGCAGCGCACGCTCGAAGGCGCGCTGGAAGTCTCGGTGGCTGGTGAACCTCAGGCGGCCGCGCTTGGTGTAGCGCAGTCGGATGCGCTGCACCGCGGGTGCGGGCGGCGGGCCTTCGGGCTGTCGCTTGCCCAGTGTCCTAGTCCTTCGTGAGAGCGGTCGTACTGCTACCAAGAGTACGTGTCGCGGGCCCGTGAGGTTCCCGCCGGTCCACCGCCGCCGGCCGCCCGGGCTCGCCGAACAGCATCCGCCGGACGTCCGCGCGGGCCTGCCGTACCGTCTCGCGGGCGCCCGCGAGCACCTCGCGCACGGCCCGGCCCGCCAGGCGCGCGCCCTCGGCGGCGGGCCGCAGGACGGCGTCCCGCACGAGGTGGCCGGCCGGGGTGAGGACGGTCCGGTACACCCGGCGCAGCGGCTCCGCGAAGATCCACCGGAAGAGGGTCCCGAGAGCGCGCCCCACGACGCGTGAGATCCGCCCGGCGACGCGCCACGCGTGCCCGAGGGCGTCACCGGCCTCGCGCGCGACGACGGCGAGCACGCGGCCCGCGGGGGCGAGGACCCGGCGCCACAGCGCGGCGGCGGGCAGGGCGAGGAGGATGCGCAGGATCCAGTACAGGGCGGCCCCGATGCCGGTGCCGAGCAGGGCGAGCAGGCGGCCCAGTCCGCGGGCGCACCGGGCGGCGGCGTGCCCGAGGGCCACGAGGACCCGGTCGTACAGCCATCGTGCGGGGAGGACCAGCAAAGACCGCGCCAGCCGGGCGAGGGCGTGCCCGGCGGGCGTGAGCAGGTGCCGGTGGCACCACAGCGCCGGTACGGCGACGAGGACGGTGCCGAGCCATGACAGCGCCCTGCCGGCCGGTACCAGGACGTGCCGCCACAGGGCCGCGAGCGGCCGGACGCACAGGACCTCCCCGGCCCGCAGCAGCGCCCGGCCGGCCGGCCGGAGCACGGCGTCCCGCACCAGCCGTCCGGTGACGGCCAGTGCGTCCCACGCCATCCGCACCGGCACCACCAGGACCAGGACGACGATCCTCAGGGGCACCCTGACGGCGACGGTGAGGCACCCCTCGGGCTGCGCGGAGCGGGGAGACGGCTTGTGCGGTTCCATACCGGCGTAGACGTCCGCGCGACCGGTTCGGATCCGGCCGGGGCCCCGGCGGCCTCACGTCCGGACCGTCCGCGCCTTGTACGACTCCGGATAGCGCCGGGTGAACTTCACGGCGCACACCAGCAGCGCGATGGGGACGACCCAGTCGAACCAGTCGTCCTGGGACGGGAAGCGGACGGCCAGCCAGGTCGAGACCGTCATCAGCGCGAAAGCCAGCCCCCATACGGCCGTCAGCACCCGGTTGATGTGCAGGAAGACCGGCGAGTCCCACACCTCGCGGGGTGTCGACTCGCGGGCGTACTGCGCGGTGAAGGGGTCGGCGAGCAGCGATCCGAGCGCGACGACGGCCACCAGCCCGTTCGAGATGACCTGCGCGTACGTCTCCACCCACAGGATCTCGCCGCGGGACAGGGCCAGCCCGAGGACGCACAGCACGGCGAAGAACACGATGGCGGTCATGTCCAGGATCCGGATCCTGCCGCTCAGCAGGTCCTGCCCGGACAGCGCGACGGCCGCGATCAGCGCGGCGAGGGCGGCGTACGCCCAGGTGCTGGGACTGGCGACCACGCCGAAGACTATCCAGGGCGCGAAGGAGAGGAAGACGTTCCCGGCGCCGGCCGGCTGCTTCCCGACCGGTGCCTTCGCCGCCGTCTGCTGAGCCATGGCAGTCCTCCCGCCGGTGCGCCCTCACCGCCCCCTCGCCACCCATCGTGCGGCCGCCCGGGCCACGGGGCACCCGCGGGACCCCGCGCGCCCGCGCCGGCCGGGCGTCACGGCGGGGTGGGGCGCACCGCGAGCAGGGCGATGTCGTCGGTGCTGTCGGCGCCGAACTGGATGACCAGTTCGTCGCAGAAGACGTCGAGCGGGTCCCGGGCGAGGTCCGCGGCGTGCCGGCAGAGCCGGTCCATCGCGTCGTCGAGGGACTCCCCGCGGCGCTCGATGAGACCGTCGGTGAAGAGCAGCAGGGTGGAGTGCGGCGGCAGCACGTCGCACGCGGAGGGGCGGGGCTGGTCGGGATCCATGCCGATCAGCAGGCCCCTGCCCGCGTCCAGACAGCGGGTGTCCCCCTCCCGGGTGGTCAGCAGCGGCGGCAGATGGCCGGCGGAGGAGTGGTGCAGGCTCCGCCGGCCGTCGTCGCCCTTGAGCAGGGCGTAGACGCAGGTGGCGGTGGACAGCGGGGACAGGGTGTGGCTCGCGAGGTCGAGGCGGCGCAGGACGTCTCCCGGCGGTTCCGGCCGGTCGACGGCGATGCCGCGCAGCATGTTGCGCAGGGTGCTCATGGCTACGGCGGCCTTCAGGTCGTGGCCCGCCACGTCGCCGATCACCAGCACGGTGTCGCCGCCCGGCACCGTGAAGGCGTCGTACCAGTCCCCGCCGACCTCGGCGGTGCTGCTGGACGGCAGATAGCGGGCGGCCAGCTCCAGGTCGGCGACGCGGGGCAGTTCCGGCAGCAGGGCGCGCTGGAGCTGTTCGGCGTTGGAGTGGGCGTACAGGTGCAGACGGGCGTTGTCCACGCCGAGCGCGATGCCGCGGACCAGCTCCGCGATCAGCTGCACGTCCTCCTTGGTGAACGGCTCCTCGTCCCGCACGCGGACCATGGTCAGCGCGCCGAAGACGTCCCGCTGGGCCCGCAGCGGAGCGACGACGGCGCTGCTTCCGCCCAGCCGCCGCACCAGTTCCAGCTGGCGGGCGTCCAGGGGGTTCGCGGCCCGGCCGAGCGAGGCGATGCCGGTGACCAGCAGCGGGCCCGCGCCGCGCAGCACCCTGGGCAGGGACGTTCCCTGCGCGGTCCCGGACATCTCGGGCAGCGTGCCGAGGTGCCCCGGCGGGACCAGCACCCCGGGATCGCGGTGCACGACGCACACCCGCCGCACCCTGCCCTGCTCGTCGACGAGGTCCGCCGCGCACCAGTCGGCCAGCCGCCGGGTCAGCGCCTCGCACACCCGCTGCAGCCGCTCCACCGGGTGGAGGGTGCCGCTCAGCGCCCGACCGGTGTCCGCGAACAGCGACAGCCACTCCGGCGCCGCCCTCTCCAGGTTCGCCCGGGTCGTCTTCCTGGTGGTGGTCGGCAGGTGCGCCGGGCCCGGCGAGGGCCGGGTGGCGTGCCGGTCCCCCGGCGCAGCGGGCGGCGGGCCGGGCGGAGCCGTCGTCGTGGTGAGCTGGGCGACGAACACGGTCCGCCCGTCGACCGCCTCCTGGGTCTCGATGGACAGCCGGAGGGGGATCATCCGGCCGTCGCGGTGCAGCGCCGGTACCGGTATGGACCGGCCCAGGATGCGGGACTCGCCAGTGAGCAGCAGCGAGGTGAAGGCCGCCACATGGCGTTGGCGCAGATGCTCGGGGATGAGCGCGGTCAGCCGCTGTCCGACCAGGTCGTGGGCGTGCCAGCCCAGCAGGTTCGCCGCGGCGCCGTTCACCGCGATGATCCGGTTGCGGTCGTCCGCGGCGACGGTCGGCACGCCGGCGGCCTCCACCTCGCTCGCGTCCCAGGGCGCCAGTTCCGTCGGGGTGGCGCTCGGCGCGCCCTTGACCAGCGTCCAGGCCGTCGGGGGTCCGCCGGACAGCTGGCCCGCGATCTCGTCGAACAGCCAGTGCCGGAAGGCGCGGATCTGCGGGAGCGCCGGCAGGGTCAGCAGTCTCTCCGCCTGGGCCGCCGTGTCGGCCTCGTCGAGGACCTGCTGCAGCACCATCACGTCTTCGGCGGCGTCCGCCGGGAACGCCACGCGCAGGGAGAGGGTCGAGCTGTCCGGGGTCTCCTGCTCCACGGCCGTCGTCATGCACGCGCAGATCATGCTGCTCGTGTCCTGGGCGGCCACCAGGTCCGCCGGCCGCACCCCCGTCCGGGTGGCGGTGGACGCGGCGAGGAGCGCCTCGCGCAGCAGGCCCTCCCAGTGCTGCTGCGCCGCCCAGTACAGCGCGTACGGCACGTCGTTGAGCGTCAGGGTGACCGTCGGGCCCGCCGGCGCCAGGGTCTCCCAGACGGAGCCGGGCGGGGCCGGGGCCTCGGGCCACAGCTCGAACCAGACCGTCTTGCGGTCGGCGTCGCTGTGCACGCCGTGGCCGGCGGCCAGCTCCTCCACCAGGGCCAGGCCCCTGCCCGTGCTCGCGTAGGGGTGGCGGTCGTGCGGCACCAGCCCCCGGTCCGGGCGGCGGTCGCCGACCCGCACATGGGCCCGGCCGTCGACGGCCCAGGCCCGCACCTCGACCTCGGTACGGGCGTGGATCACCGCGTTCGTGACCAGCTCGCCGGCCAGCAGTGCGGCCGTGTCCGTCACCTCGGGCGCGACACCGTGCAGTGCCGACCGCACGAACCGGCGGGCCCTCGCGACGTTCTCCGGCGCCGGGGACTGACGGCACATCGACGCCCCGGGCGGCATGGGGCTGCCCATACCGGCTGGGTGCCCAGAAACATCGTCAGGAACCGGCAGGACGGCCGCTGCCGGCGCCGCGTCACGGCATGTCCTGCTCGGTCCAGATCGTCTTGCCCGTGGGCGTGTACCGGGTGCCCCAGCGGTGGGTCATCTGGGCGATGATGAACAGGCCCCGCCCTCCCTCGTCCTCGCTCGCCGCGTGCCTGAGATTGGGCGAGGTGTGGCCGGCGTCGGACACCTCGCAGATCAGCGCCCGGTCGCGGATCAGGCGTACCCCGATCGGGCCGCCGACGTACCGGATGGCGTTGGTGACCAGCTCACTGACGATGAGCTCACTGGTGAACGCCAGGTCGGGCAGGTCCCAGTCGCTGAGCTGCTTGCCGACGGCGGTACGCACCGTGGCCACCGCCGCCGGGTCGGGGAGCACCGACCACTCGGCGAACTGGGTCCGGTCGAGCAGGCGGGCGCGGACCAGGAGCAGCGTGGCGTCCACGTCGACCGGTCCGGGCAGCAGGTCGGTCACCGCCCTGTCGCACAGCGCCTCCAGGGATCCCCGGGCGCCGGTGAGGACGCGCGCCAGCTGGGTGAGCCCGGCCTCCCGGCCGGGGGCCGTCTGCAGGAAGCCGTCCGTGAAGAGGGCGAGGAGACTGCCTGGCGCGAGTTCCAGTTCCGTGCTCTGGTACGGCAGGCCGCCGACGCCCAGCGGCGGTCCGGGCGGCACCCGCGGACGGTGCACCAGGCCCGTGCGCGGGTCGACCACCATCGGCGCCAGGTCCCCGGCCCGCGCCAGGCTGCACTGTCCCGAGACGGGGTCGTAGACCGCGTACAGGCAGCTCACGCCGAGCGCCTCGTCGGTGTGCGGCCGCGGCCGGCCCGGCCCGCGGCGGTGCCCGCCCTCGCACGCGCTCTCCTCGACCAGGTCGGCGAGCCGGGACAGCAGCTCGTCCGGGCTCAGGTCGAGCCGGGCCAGGACGCGCACCCCCGTACGCAGGCGTCCCATGGTGGCCGCGGCCCGCAGTCCGTGACCGAGTACGTCCCCGACGACCAGGCCCACCCGGGTGCCCGACAGCGGGATGACGTCGTACCAGTCGCCGCCCACCCCGGACCCGTTGTCGGCGGGCAGGTAGCGGCTCGCCGCGTCGACGGCGGCGTGCTGCGGCAGACGGCGCGGCAGCAGGTTCCGCTGGAGTTTGAGGGCGACGCCGTGCCCGCGGGTGACCACCGGCATCAGCACCATACCGACCAGCAGGGCGCCCAGCCCCAGCACGGTGACCCCGCCGGTCCTGCCGACCAGCGGCAGGTCGACGGTGGTCGCGCCGTACCCGGGGTTGGCGTAGACCACGAAGGCGGCGTAGAAGAACAACAGGGCCATGACCACCCCGCCGAGGCCCGGCAGCACGCCCTTGAAGACCAGGTTCCCGGCGTTGTCGGCGAGGACCTTGCGGTGGTACCAGACACAGGCGAACCCGGTGACCCCGTACTGGAAGGCGATCGCGAGGCCCACCGACTCGATCGTGTCGGCCACCACGTTCCGGCTGAACACCGTCAGCAGGACGTACAGGACCAGCGAGCCCGCTCCCATGCCCACGGTGCTCCAGGTCGGGGTGAGGAACCGGCGGTGGACCCGGGCGAACCGGGCCGGGACGGCCTTGTGAACGGCCATGGAGAAGACGGTCCTGGCCAGGGGCAGGATGGTGGTCTCGGCGGAGGCCAGCGCCGAGGTCAGCACCATCAGGACCAGCAGCCGCGACATCAGCAGGCCGGCGCCCTGGCTGCCGAACACCGCCTGGCCCAGTACGGAGAGCACGTCCTCCGCGTCACGCGCGTTGCCGAGCCCGATGCCGGAGGTGCCGATTCCCGCGAACGCCTGCGCCGAGGTGGACACCAGCCCGTACATCACCAGCAGCAGCACCGTGGCCAGGATCGCGGCGCGCCCGGGGATGCGGGTGCTGTCGACGGTCTCCTCGTTCACCGAGAACGCGGTGTCCCAGCCCCAGTAGATGAAGACGCCCGCGAGCAGGCCCGAGGTCAGCGCCTTCGCCGAGGACACCTCGAACGGGTTGAACCAGGAGGCCGACACATGGATCGCCGTGGGCGGCGGGTCGGTGTAGGCCCTCACCAGCGCGGCCAGCGCGAACACGACCAGCACCGCGACTTCCAGGCACAGCAGCCAGCGCTGGACGACCGACGAGAACTCGATGCCGACGTAGCAGACCGCGGTCAGCACGACGATCCAGCCGACGCCCACCGCGGTGGTCCACAGCCGGTCCTCCGCCATGGCGTCCAGGCCCACCAGCCGGAAGGCGTAGGCGGCGGCGACCTCGGCGAGGTTCGCCATGACGAGGATGTTGGCGACGATGAGGCCCCAGCCGCCCATCCATCCGACGCGCGGCCCGAAGGCCCGGGTGGCCCAGGTGAAGGTGGTGCCGCAGTCGGCGTTGCTGGCGTTCAGCTCCCGGAAGGCGTACGCCACCAGCAGCATCGGGATGAACGCCAGCATGGTCACGATCGGGGCCTGCAGTCCGACCCCGGCCACGATGATGCCCAGCGTGGCGGCCAGGCTGTACGCCGGCGCGGTGGAGGCGAGGCCCATGGCCACTGAGGAGAACAGGCCGAGGGCATCGCTCTTGAGCCCCTTGCGGCCCGCCCCCGTGCCGGGGGCGGGGCGGCCGACGAACAGGTCGCTGCCGAAGACCCTCACACTTGATTCCAACCCCACCCGCCACCCTCCGCAACAGCGCCGCGCCGGCACCTGCGCGGACGGGGGTTACGACGACGACCGGCACGGACGGGCGCGTCCGGGTGACAGCCGCGGCGGCGGCCGCGTGCGGTCTCCCCCCCACCTCATGGCCGACCGTGCCGACCGGGTCGATAGGCCGCGAGCAACTGCTCGAGCAGAGCCGCGGTGACTTGACCGGTCGAAGGGCGCGTCACGACGTTGAACTCCCAGGGGATGCCCTCGTTCAGAGGGACGACCGCGATGTCCTCACTGGGCGGGATCAGCAGTTCGGGAAGGAGCGCGATGCCCAGACCGTTGGCGACGAAGACCGGGATCGAGCTGGTCTCCGTCGCCTCGACCGCGACGTCGCGCACCACCCCGCGTGCGCCGAGCACGGCGTCGAGGACGTCCCGGTTGCCGAAACCGGCGGGCGCGTCCACGAAGCGCTCATGCGCGAGATCCTCCAGCGCCAGTGCCGCGCGTGATGCGAGTTCATGGTCTGCCGGGAGGACGACCGCGTAGGGCGTCGTGGCGAGCCGGTGCACGGCGAGGCCGGGGCCCGCGGTGGACGCCGGCAGCCCGTACAGGCTGAGATCGAGCCGCCCCCGCCGCACCGCGTCGGCGAGCTCCGCCGAGCCGGACGAAGACGCGCGCAGCCGCAGGTCGACGAGCGGGTGTTCGCGGTGGAAGGCGCCGATGACCCGCGGGATCGCGAGGTAGCTCACGCTGGAGAACACCCCGATGCGCAGTTCGCCCCGCAGTTCCCCTCGCGGGTCGGCCGCGGTGCGGGCGCGCGCCTCGGCGTCGGCGATCGCGCGAAGCGCGGGCAGCACCGCCTCTCCGGCGGCGGTGATCCGCACCCCTCGCTGGTCTCGCTCGAAGAGCGCGGTGCCGAGTTCGCGCTCCAGCGCCCGAACGCCGGCGGAGACGGTCGACTGTGCCGCGTAGACGCGTTGCGCGGCACGGGTGAAGCTCAGCTCGTCGGCGACCGCGATCGCGTACTCGACCAGTCGGGTCTCCATCTCTCCGTCTCCCAGCTCCATCGTCTACGTCGATGACTGTGACCAAGAGTATGCGTTGGACGCGATGACGCGAGGTCTCGAGCATGGAGGAATGACGACAACTGCTGCTCCGGCCCGGACGCCGGCCACCGAACGACTTCCGCATGGGGCGGGGTTCTGGATCATCGCGCTCGCCTTCGGCACCGAGCTCGCGTTCTGCGCCGTCCCGACGCCCCTCTACGCGATCTACCAGCAGCACGACGGCTTCCCGACGATCGTCCTCACCATCGTCTTCGCCGCGTACGCCGTCGGGGTCATGCTGAGCCTGTACCTCGCGGGCCATGTCTCCGACTGGCTCGGACGCCGGCGCGTGATCCTCGGCTCACTGCTCATCAACCTGCTGGCCGCGATCCTCTTCCTCGTCCGGAACGACGTCGCCGGCCTCCTCGTCGCCCGCTTCGTCAGCGGACTCGGCATCGGCATCCTCACCGCCACGGCGACCGCGCACCTCTCCGAGCTCGGCGCGGCGGCCCGCCATGCCAAAGGCCGCGTCGCCCTCGTGTCGACCTTCGCCAACCTCGGCGGCATCGGCCTCGGCCCGCTGATCGGCGGGCTCCTCGCGACCTGGTCCACACGACCGCTCGTCACCCCCTACGTGGCCTTCGCCATCCTCCTGGCCGTCGAAGGGATCCTGGTCGCCTTCGTTCCGGAGACGGTCGAGCGCCGTGAGGAGCGCCCTGCCTACCGGCCGCAGCGCGTCGCAGTGCCGGCGGCCGGGAGGAGTGCGTTCTGGGCGGCCGGAGCGGCGGCGTTCGGGGCGTTCGCGGTGTTCGGCACCTTCATGGGGCTGTCCTCGACCTTCCTCGTCGGTCTCCTCGGACTGCACTCGCACCTGCTGGCCGGCCTGGCGCCCTTCGTCGTCTTCATGGCGGCGGCCCTCGCACAGATCCTCACCGTGCGGCTGGCGATGCGCCCGCAGACCGGGCTCGCCATCGCACTCGCCGCGCTCGGGCTCGGGAGCATCGGCGTCGCCGCCGTCGTCGCCTCACTTCCGCTCTTCCTCATCGGCGGCGGAGTCGCGGGCGCGGGCATCGGCATCCTGTTCCGAGCCGCCCTCGGCACCGTCGCCGCGGTCGCGGACGCGGAGCGCCGAGGCGAGGCACTGGCCGGCATCTTCCTCATCGCCTACGCCGGCATGACCGTCCCGCCGCTCCTCACCGCCGGCGCGCTCAGGGTCTGGCCGACGGTCACCGTGCTCGTCGGCCTGGTCACCCTCGCCACGATCCTCGTCGCCGTCTCCGGCTCCCGGATGCTGCGCCGCTGAACACCGGCGCAGCAGGCCCCAACGGCATGCGAGGCACCCCCGACCGAGTGCCTCGCCCCCTCAGCGCGCGTGCCCGCCGCTCACCTCAGTGCGCGTGCCCGCTCGCTGCCGGCGCCGGACCCGCGTTCTTGACCGTCAGCGGCAGGAGCTTCTTGCCGGTGGGACCGATCTGGATGTGGGTGTCCATCTGCGGGCACACGCCGCAGTCGAAGCACGGGGTCCAGCGGCAGTCCTCGACCTCTGTTTCGTCGAGGGCGTCCTGCCAGTCCTCCCAGAGCCAGTCCTTGTCCAGGCCGGAGTCGAGGTGGTCCCAGGGGAGGACCTCCTCGTAGGTGCGCTCGCGGGTGGTGTACCAGTCGACGTCCACGCCGTAGGAGGCCAGCGCCTTGTCGGCGCAGGACATCCAGCGGTCGTAGGAGAAGTGCTCGCGCCAGCCGTCGAAGCGGCCGCCGTCGTCGTAGACCGCGCGGATGACGGCGCCGACGCGGCGGTCGCCGCGGGAGAGGAGGCCCTCGACGATGCCGGGCTTGCCGTCGTGGTAGCGGAAGCCGATCGAACGGCCGTACTTCTTGTCGCCGCGGATCTTGTCGCGGAGCTTCGCCAGGCGGGCGTCCGTCTCCTCCGCGGAGAGCTGCGGGGCCCACTGGAAGGGGGTGTGGGGCTTGGGGACGAAGCCGCCGATGGACACCGTGCAGCGGATGTCGTTCGAGCCCGAGACCTCGCGGCCCTTCTGGATGACGTGCGTCGCCATGTCGGCGATCTGCAGGACGTCCTCGTCGGTCTCGGTGGGCAGGCCGCACATGAAGTACAGCTTCACCTGGCGCCAGCCGTTGCCGTACGCCGTGGCGACCGTGCGGATCAGGTCCTCCTCCGAGACCATCTTGTTGATGACCTTGCGGATGCGCTCCGAGCCGCCCTCGGGGGCGAAGGTCAGGCCCGAACGGCGGCCGTTGCGGGTCAGCTCGTTCGCCAGGTCGATGTTGAAGGCGTCGACCCGGGTGGAGGGCAGGGACAGGCCGACCTTGTCGTCCTCGTAGCGGTCCGCCAGGCCCTTGGCGATGTCGCCGATCTCCGAGTGGTCCGCGGAGGAGAGGGAGAGCAGGCCCACCTCCTCGAAGCCCGTCGCCTTGAGCCCGCGGTCCACCATCTCGCCGATGCCGGTGATCGAGCGCTCGCGGACCGGGCGGGTGATCATGCCGGCCTGGCAGAAGCGGCAGCCGCGGGTGCAGCCGCGGAAGATCTCCACCGACATGCGCTCGTGGACCGTCTCGGCCAGGGGGACCAGCGGCTGCTTGGGGTACGGCCACTCGTCCAGGTCCATGACCGTGTGCTTGGACACGCGCCACGGGACGCCGGAGCGGTTGGGCACGACGCGGGCGATACGGCCGTCGGGGAGGTACTCGACGTCGTAGAACGCCGGGATGTACACCCCGCCGGTCTTCGCCAGGCGGAACAGCAGCTCCGCGCGGCCGCCGGGGCGGCCCTCGGCCTTCCACGCGCGGATGATCGCGGTCATGTCGAGGACGGCCTGCTCGCCGTCGCCGAGGACGGCCGCGTCGATGAAGTCGGCGATCGGCTCCGGGTTGAACGCCGCGTGGCCGCCGGCCAGCACGATCGGGTCGTCGTCCGTGCGGTCCCTGGACTCCAGGGGGATTCCGGCGAGGTCCAGGGCGGCGAGCATGTTCGTGTAGCCCAGCTCGGTGGAGAAGCTGAGGCCGAGGACGTCGAAGGCCTTCACCGGGCGGTGGCTGTCGACCGTGAACTGCGGGACGCCGTGCTCGCGCATCAGCGCCTCCAGGTCCGGCCACACGCTGTAGGTGCGCTCGGCGAGGACCCCCTCCTGCTCGTTGAGGACCTCGTAGAGGATCTGGACGCCCTGGTTGGGCAGGCCGACCTCGTACGCGTCCGGGTACATGAGCGCCCAGCGGACGTCGCACTCGTCCCAGTCCTTGACGGTGGAGTTGAGCTCTCCGCCGACGTACTGGATCGGCTTCTGCACGTGGGGGAGCAGAGCTTCGAGCTGCGGGAAAACCGACTCGACAGGCATCTCGCGAACCTTCATGAGCTGACAGGGGTGACCATCAAGCGTAACCCGGCCGGAGCACTCCCCCGAACGCTCAGAGGTCCGCGCCGGCACCGGCCTCCTTCCACACCGCGGGCAGGTCCGCCTCGGCCTGCGCCGCGCGGGCCTCCTCGCGGCCGTACAGCACGCCGTAGGTGAACGTGCTCTCCCCCGCCGCATGGGCCACCGCGGACAGTTCGCGCAGGGTCAGACGGGTCATGACGCTGTCCTGGTGGTCGCCGAGCAGCGTGGTGAGGGACTTCATGGACCGGACGAGGGAGCGGGCCGGTTTTCCGAGGGCCGGGGTGGCGGCCTCGGCCGCGTACCGGGTGCGCTTGGCCTTCTTGCGGGCCTCGTGCACGGCGACGTCCCGCTCCCGGCCGGGCGGAGCGGCGAGCGCGCGCTCGATCAGGGCGGAGAGCGCGGCCAGGTCCTTGTGCACGGCCTTGGCGAGCGCCTTCTCCGGTCGTTTCCCGGCGGCCTTCCGCAGGGGCGGGTCGGCGAGGAGGGCGTCCAGGGTGTCGAGGAGGGTGAGGTGGCGGCGGGAGTCCAGGACGCCGGTGAGGTGGGCGTGGGCGCCGCCGTGGCGGCCCTCGGCCCAGGCCGCGAGGCGTTCGCGGACCGGGCCTGCGACCAGCTCGGGCGGGAGGGCGTCGACGGCGGCCGTCAGGCGTTCGGCCTGCACCTCGTGGTCGCGGTCCACGCCCAGCTCGGCCGCGAGCCACTTCAGCTCGGCCGCGACGGGGTCGGTGACCGTGCGGTCGAGGAGGGAGCGGAAGGTGCGCAGGGTGCTGCGGGCGCGGCGGGTGGCGACCCGCATCCGGTGCACGGAGTCGGGGACGTCCCGGCGGACGGCGGGGTCCAGCTCGACCAGGGCGTCCCGCTGGGCGCGCAGATAGGCGAGGACGTGGTCGCCGGCCGTCACCGGCGGTGCGGGGGCGTCGTCCCTGCGGCGGCCTCCTCCGGTCTGTTCCAGGGCGCGGGCGAGTTTCGACGGCGAGGCCGAGCGGCGTACGCCGGCTCTGCGCAGCCGTTTCTCCACCTGGTCGAGGAAGGCGGGGTCTCCGTCGTCGGCGAGTTCCACCTCGATCTCGGTCCACTGGGCGGCGCCGCCCCCGCCGTCGAGCCGCTCGGCGGTCACGGCGTCGACGCTCGCCTCGGCGAGCAGGGTGCCCTCGGCGTCGACCAGGTGACGGACGTCGCGGGCGGAGCGCAGCCGGACCAGCGGGACCAGCTCGGCGTCGCGGACCCGGGAGCGGACGAGGGCGGCGATCTCCTCGGGGACGGTGTCGGAGAGCGGGGCCCGAATCTCGTCGCGCACGCCCGGCTCGACGGGGAACTTCAGATGCCAGCCGGCGTCCGCGCCGCCGGTGCGGCGGCGCAGGGTGAGGGCGGCGGTGGTCAGGCGCTGGTCGGCGGTGTCGTAGTAGGTGGCGTCGAGTTCCACCAGGCCCTTGTCCAGGACGGCCGCCACCCCGGCGACGCCGGTCAGGTCGGGCAGGCCGCTGTCGTCGGACTCGTACTTGCGCTCGATCTCGCGTTTCTCATCCGTCTTGTCCGCCATGGACCGAATCTAGTGGCCCGCGGGGCGGCACGGCAGGGGCCGTTCTGGATGGATGGCCGGGAAATGTCCGTCGTCCGCCCGGTGAACGGCCCCCCGCTCGTGCTGCCGGGGGTCTAGGCCGACATGGGTCTTTGCACCTTGATCGACTGCAGGAGTCCCACGGCCACCCACACCGCGAACATCGAGGAGCCTCCGTAGGAGACGAAGGGCAGCGGGAGGCCGGTGACCGGCATGATGCCGAGGGTCATGCCGATGTTCTCGAAGGCCTGGAAGGCGAACCAGGCGACGATTCCGGCGGCCACGATCGTGCCGTACAGCTCGGTGGAGTCGCGGGCGATGCGGCAGGCCCGCCACAGCACCACGCCGAGCAGGAAGATGATGAAGCCGGCGCCGACGAAGCCCAGCTCCTCCCCCGCGACCGTGAAGACGAAGTCGGTCTGCTGCTCGGGCACGAACTGGCCGGTGGTCTGCGAGCCGTGGAAGAGGCCGGCCCCGGTCAGACCGCCGGAGCCGATGGCGATGCGGGCCTGGTTGGTGTTGTAGCCGACGCCGGCCGGGTCGAGGTTCGGGTTGGCGAAGGCGGCGAAGCGGTTGATCTGGTACTGGTCCAGGATGTGCAGCTGCCAGATGGCGACGCAGCCGATCACTCCGGCGACGAGCAGGCCGAAGACCCAGCGGTTGGAGGCGCCGGAGGCGAGCAGCACGCCCAGGATGATGGCCACCATGGCGAGCACCGAGCCGAGGTCCGGCATGAGCAGCAGGATCATGCACGGTACGGCCGCGAGGCCGAGGGACTGGGCGACGGTCCGGTGGTCCGGGTAGGGCTTGTCGCCCGCGTCCACCCGGGCCGCGAGCATCATCGCCATGCCCAGGATGATGGTGACCTTGAGGAACTCGGCGGGCTGCAGCGAGAAGCCGCCGATGACGAGCCAGTTGCGCTGGCCGTTGATGGTGGCGCCGAGCGGGGTGAGGACCGTCAGGGCCAGGAGGACCGACAGGCCGTAGAGGATCGGCACGGCGTTGCGCAGGCCGCGGTGGCCCAGCCAGAGGGTGCCGATCATGAGCGCGAACCCGATGCCGATGTTCATCAGGTTGCGTTCGAGGAAGAAGTACGGGTCGCCCTGGTTGATCTCGGTGCGGTTGCGGGTCGCCGAGAACACCAGCAGGGTCCCGATCAGGGACAGGGTGAGCGCGGCCAGCAGGATCGGCCAGTCGAGCCGGCGGGCCAGCGAGTCGCGGGCGAAGATCCTGGTCCAGCCGGCTCGCTCCGGGCCGTACCCGGAGACGGAGAAGGTGTTCGTGCCGGTCATGCGGGCATCCTCCGGCTTCCCCTCCGGCGGGCGCGCGCCCTGCGGGTGTTGCGGTTTCCGTTGGTGGGCGAGGGGGTGGTGGCGGGCTGCTGCTGGTCGGTGCCGTTGCTGGGGTTGTCCTGCTGGGAGGCCTCGGCGTCCTTCGCCGGGTCGCCGGTGATCTTCGGCGAGGCGATCGTGCCGTCCGGGCGGACCTTGGGCAGGCCCTTCTGCGGCTCGGGCAGCAGCGCCTTCTTCTTGTCGACGGAGCCGTCGCCCTGGACGCCGTAGAGCGCGCTGTAGATGTTGCGCACGGCCTCACCGGAGGCGCCGGAACCCGTACCGGCCTGGGCGATCGTCATGATCACCGTGTAGTCCTTGGAGTAGGTGGCCAGCCAGGACGTGGTCTGCTTGCCGTAGACCTCCGCCGTACCGGTCTTGCCGTGCAGCGGGATCTTGTCCTGCGGCCAGCCGTTGAACTTCCAGGCCGCGGTACCGCGGGTGATGACGCCCGCGAAGGCGTCGTTCATGCCCTTGAGGGTGGCCTGGCTGACCGGCAGCTTGCGCGCCACCTTCGGCTTGATCTCCTGGACGCTCTTGCCGTCGGGGCTGATGATCGCCTTGCCGATGGTCGGGACGTACTCGGTGCCGCCGTTGGCGACGGCGCTGTAGATCATGGCCTCCTGTATCGGCGTGACGAGGGTGTCGCCCTGGCCGATGGAGTAGTTGATCTCGTCACCCTCGCGCATCTTGTTGCCTTCGAGGCAGTTCTCGTAGGCGATCTTCTGGACGTAGGAGCCGTCCTTCTTGCCGGTCTTGCACCAGGCGTCCTTGTTGGCCTTCCAGTAGTCGAGCTTCCACTGGCGGTCGGGGACCCGGCCGGTGACCTCGTTGGGCAGGTCGACGCCGGTCTCCTTGCCGAGGCCGAACTGGTGGGCGGTCCTGAAGAACCAGTCCTTGGGCTGGCCCTTCTTCGGGTTGATGCCGCCGTCCTTCTTCCACTCCCTGTCGGCCAGGCCGTAGAAGACGGTGTCGCAGGAGACCTCCAGGGCGCGGCCCAGGGAGATGTCGCCGAAGTTCTCGCCCTCGAAGTTCTTGAAGACCTGGCCGCCGACCGAGTAGGAGCTGGTGCAGGGGTAGCCGCCGTCCCAGGCGTAGCCGGCGTTGACCGCGGCGGCCGTGGAGACCACCTTGAACGTCGAGCCGGGGGCCGCCTGGCCCTGGATGGCCCGGTTGAGCAGCGGGTAGTCGGAGTCCTTGCCGGTGAGGGCCTTGTAGTCCTTGGCGGAGATGCCGCCCACCCACGCGTTCGGGTCGTAGGTGGGGGCGGAGGCCATGGCGACGACGCGGCCGGTCTTGGCCTCCATGACGACGACGGCGCCGGAGTCGGCCTTGTAGTTCTCGCCGGTGATCTTGTCGTACTGCTGGCGGGCGGCCTTCATCGCCTTGTCCAGTTCGTACTCGGCGACGCGCTGGACCCGGGAGTCGATGCTGGTGACCAGGTTCGCGCCGGGCTCGGCGGCGTCCGACTTGGCCTTGCCGATGACCCGGCCGAGGTTGTCCACCTCGTAGCGGGTGACGCCGGCCTTGCCGCGCAGCTCCTTGTCGTACTCCCGCTCCAGGCCGGAGCGGCCGACCATGTCGGAGCGCAGATAGGGCGAGTCGGTGTTCTTGGCCTTCTCGATCTCGGCGTCGGTGACCGGCGAGAGATAGCCGAGCACCTGCGCGGTGTTGGAGCCGCCGGGGCCCGGATAGCGGCGCACGGCCTCGGGCTCGGCGGTGATGCCGGGGAAGTCCTCGGCGCGCTCACGGATCTGCAGCGCCTGCTTGGGCGTCGCCTTGTCGGTGATCGGGATCGGCTGGTACGGCGAGCCGTTCCAGCACGGCTTGGGGGTCTTGGCGTCGCACAGCCGGACCTTCTGGATGACCTCCGCGGGCTTCATGCCGAGGACGCCGGCCAGCTTGGTGAGGACGGCCTTGCCGTCGTCCCTCTGCTTGAGAAGGTCGGTGCGGGAGGCGGAGACGACCAGGCGGGTCTCGTTGTCCGCGAGGGGCACGCCGCGGGCGTCGAGGATGTCGCCGCGCACGGCGGGGTCGACGACCTGCTGGACGTGGTTGCCGGACGCCTCCTTCTGGTACTGGGCGCCCTCGCGGATCTGCAGGTACCACAGCCGGCCGCCGAGCGTGCCGAGGAGGGAGAGGACGAGGATCTGGATCACGACGAGCCGGATCTGGACCCGTGGGGTCCGGCCGGTCTCGGGGATGTTGGTCACTGCGGTTGTCTCCCCCTCTCAGTGTGTGCGCGTCCGCGCGCGCGGCGCCGGTGTGGGACGGGCGTGTGCGCGTACGCATGATGAACGACCGGCCTGTGAACGCCCGTTCCGGGAAAGCCGACCCGTTCGGATGAACTTGCCGGGGTCCGGGGCTGTCTGACCGTGCTTCACAGCCGCTTGACCCCCTTGATGCGGCCGACCCGCGCGGAGCGGGTGCGGGCCTTGGCCTTCAGCGCGCCGAGGCCGCCGCGCTGGCCGCCGATGCGCAGGCCGGTGCCGGAGGAGAGCCAGCCGGCGGAGATGTCGCCGGCCTTGGCGGCGGGCCCGGTCTCGGTCAGCGGGTCGTTGTCCGCGCGGCGGGCCAGCCACATGATGCCGGGGACCACGAACGGGGCGAGCAGCAGGTCGTACAGGGCCGCCGAGAACAGCAGCCCGGGCAGGCCGACGTGGCGGGCGGCGGTGTCCCCGACCAGCGCGCCGACGCCCGCGTACAGCAGCGTGGAGCCGATGGCGGCGGCGACGACCACGGCCATCGGGCCGGTCGCCGACTTCAGGCGGCCGTTGTCCGGTCTGATGAGCCCGGCGAAGTAGCCGATGACGCACAGCACGAGGGCGTAGCGGCCGGCCGCGTGGTCGGCGGGCGGCGCGAGGTCGGCGAGCAGGCCGGCGCCGAAGCCGACGAGGGCGCCGCCGACATGGCCGTACACCATGGCGAGGCCGAGGACGGTGAGCAGCAGCAGGTCGGGGACGGCGCCCGGCAGATGCAGGCGAGCGAGGACGCTCACCTGGATCACCAGGGCCACGACGACCAGCGCGCTGGAGAGCAGGATCCGGTTGAGGCGCATGGAAGAGTCAGCTCCTACTGCTGCTGGCCGGTCGTGTCGTTCGCGTTCGCCGAGGGGGTCACCGTGACGGTCACCGTCGGTGTCGGCACCGGTTTGGGCTTGGCTGGCAGGACTTCGTCGCGCGGGTCCTTCTTGGGGGCCTGGACGACCACGCCGACGATGTCGAGCTTGCTGAAGCCGACGTACGGGGTGACGTAGACCGTGCGGGTCAGGCCGCCGTTGGAGGGCTCGACGCGGGAGACCACGCCGACCGGCACGCCCGGCACGAACGGCTTGTCGGCCTCGGAGCCGAAGGTGACGAGGCGGTCGCCCTTCTTCACCTCCGCCTTGGCGTTGAGCAGTTCCACGCGCAGCGGGCGGTCGCCCTGCCCGGAGGCGAAGCCGAGCTCGTCGCTGCCCTCCATGCGGGTGCCGACCGTGAAGTCGGGGTCGTTGGCGAGCAGCACCGTGGAGGTGTCGGGGCCGACGGTGGTGACCCGGCCGACCAGTCCGTCACCGTTGAGGACGGTCATGTCGCGCTTGATGCCGTCGTGGGCGCCGGCGTCGATGGTGATGGTCCAGGAGAAGCCCTGCGCCGCTCCTATGGCGATGACCTGGGCGCCCTTGATGCCGTACTGGCCCTCGCCGGCGAGCTTCAGCATCTTGTCGAGCTGGTTCAGCCGGCTGCGGTTGCGGTCGTCGCTGCCGAGCTTGGCCTTGAGAGCCGCGTTCTCCTTCTCCAGCCGGGCGAGCCGGTCGTGCCGGTTGCCGGAGTCCCTTATCGCGGAGACGGCGTTGCCGACCGGATCGACCGCCGAGGACAGCCCGTTCTCGACCGGGCCGAACACCGCGGCCGCGGCCTGCCGGGCGCCGTCGACCGGGGAGTTCCGGCCTCCGCGGATATCCACCGTGATCAGCGCGAACGCGATGGCGACCAGCAGGACCAGGAGCAACCGGCTCTCTTTCGTGTCCCTCACGTGCGGCGGCCGTGCCCTTCCTCAATAGGAATTCGAGGGGCCCCGGCGACGCGCCTGCGGGATACGCAGTCACAAGGGGCCCATTTGCGGGAGCTTATGCCTCTATATCAACGATCCGCCGCACGAGAGGAGAACGTCTCGTACGGCGGAATCGAAGAGTCGCGTCATCTGCGCGGCTGGGCGTCCAGCACCTGCTGGAGCGCCTCGAACTCCTCGACGCACTTGCCGGAGCCGAGCGCGACGCTGTCCAGCGGGTCCTCGGCGATGTGGATCGGCATGCCGGTCTCCCGGCGCAGCCGCTCGTCGAGCCCGCGCAGCAGGGCTCCGCCGCCGGTCAGAACGATTCCTCGGTCCATGATGTCGCCGGACAGCTCCGGCGGGCACTTGTCGAGGGTCGTCTTGACGGCGTCCACGATCGCGTTGACCGGTTCCTCGATCGCCTTGCGGACCTCGGCGGCGGAGATGACCACGGTCTTCGGCAGGCCGGACACCAGGTCCCGGCCGCGGACTTCGGTGTGCTCGTCGGTGTCGAGGTCGTACGCCGAACCGATCGTGATCTTGATCTGTTCGGCCGTGCGCTCGCCCAGCAGAAGGCTGTACTCCTTCTTGATGTACTGGATGATCGCGTTGTCCAGTTCGTCGCCCGCGACGCGGATGGACTGGGCGGTGACGATGCCGCCGAGCGAGATGACCGCGACCTCCGTGGTGCCGCCGCCGATGTCCACCACCATGTTGCCCGTGGCCTCGTGGACCGGCAGGCCGGAGCCGATGGCCGCGGCCATGGGCTCCTCGATGATGTGCACCTGGCGCGCACCCGCCTGGGAGGACGCCTCGATCACGGCGCGGCGCTCGACGCCCGTGATGCCCGAGGGCACACAGACGACGACCCGCGGACGAGCCAGATACCGCCGCTTGTGGATCTTCAGGATGAAGTAGCGGAGCATGCGCTCGGTGATCTCGAAGTCGGCGATCACGCCGTCCTTCAGCGGGCGGACCGCCACGATGTTGCCCGGCGTCCGGCCGATCATCTTCTTCGCTTCGGCACCGACCGCGAGGATCCCACCCGTGTTGGTGTTGATCGCGACGACGGACGGCTCGTTGAGTACGATTCCGCGACCCCTGACGTACACCAGCGTGTTGGCGGTCCCGAGGTCGACAGCCATGTCACGGCCGATGAACGACATAGAGTTCCCCATCCGGATTCATCTGGCCTTCCCATAGCTTTTGAGGGCATATCAGGTCGGCGAGGCGGGTGCTGTGACGTGAAGGCTTCCATCGTAAACGCGCCTGCACGAACACTGCGCGAGGGTCTCCGCCATTGTCACCAGATGGCGGCCCGCCCCGCTTGTGGAGACGGTCCAACGGGGGCACGCGTTCCCCCGATCGGTGCGGCATATGCCAAGGGACGGCCGGAAATGTTCGGCCGTCCCTGGTCAGACGGGGGCTCGGCGAACTGACGCCGCCTCAGAAAATTTAGCGAAAACTCTTCCCGCGGTGCGCGCCGCTCAGCCCCGGCCCGGGAAGAAGATCTTCACCTCGCGCTCGGCGGACTCCTCGGAGTCGGAGGCGTGGATCAGGTTCTCCCGGACGATGACGCCGTAGTCGCCGCGGATGGAGCCCGGCGCGGCGGCGATCGGGTCGGTCGGGCCGGCGAGCGCCCGGACGCCCTCGATGACCCGCTCGCCCTCGACGATCAGCGCGACGACGGGACCGGAGGACATGAACTCCACCAGCGGCTCGTAGAACGGCTTGCCCACGTGCTCGGCGTAGTGCTGCTCCAGCGTGGCACGGTCCAGGGTGCGCAGCTCCAGCGCCGTGATCCGCCAGCCGGCCTTGCGCTCGATACGGCTGATGATCTCGCCGGTCAGGCCTCGACGGACGGCGTCGGGCTTGAGGAGGACGAGGGTGCGCTGGCTCACGGAAGGCTCCTTACGCGACGGACGTGTGCGGTGGGACGAGGTTACAGGGCGTGTCGGCCCATCCGTCACGCAGCGTCAGGTGTGGAGGAGCCCGACTCCGCCTGGGCGGCGAACCTGGCCTTCGCCTCGTCCACCTTTCGACCGAAGTGCACCGACGCCCACCACAGCCCGGCGAACACCGCGCCCATGAAGTACATGGTCGGGACGAAGACGCCGGAGGCGATCAGGGCGATCTGCAGGGCCCAGCCGAGGGCCACCCCGCCGGGCCGGGTCACCATGCCGCACAGCAGCACGCACAGCAGCATGGCGATGCCGCTGACCAGCCACACCGTGGAGAGCGACAGGCCGGGGTCCTTCATCGCGACGAGTCCCGCGAAGCCGATGACGAAGAACTCGCCGATCAGGGTGGAGGAGCACAGCGTACGCATGCGCGGATCAGCCCTTCCCCAGGAGCAGGCGGGCCTCGCCCACCGTGATGACGGAACCGGTGACCAGGACGCCGCCGCCCGCGAACTCACCCTCCTCCTCGGCCAGCGTGATCGCGGCCTCCAGGGCGTCCGGCAGCCGCGGCTCGACCTGCACCCGGTCCTCGCCGAACACCTCCACGGCGATCGCGGCCAGCTCGTCCGCGTCCATCGCCCGGGGGGTGGAGTTCTGCGTGACGACGACCTCGGCGAAGATCGGCTCGAAGGCCTCCAGCAGGCCGCGCACGTTCTTGTCGCCGCTCGCGCCGACCACGCCGATCAGCCGGCTGAAGTCGAACGCCTCCTGCACCGCCTCCGCGGTCACCCGCGCGCCCGCCGGGTTGTGCGCGGCGTCCAGCACGACGGTCGGGGAGCGCCGTACGACCTCCAGGCGGCCCGGCGAGGACACGGCCGCGAAGGCCTTGCGCACGGTGTCGATGTCCAGCGGATCCGGGCGCTGCGCGCCGACGCCGAAGAACGCCTCCACGGCGGCCAGGGCGACGGCCGCGTTGTGCGCCTGGTGGGCGCCGTGCAGCGGGAGGTACACCTCGGGGTACTCGCCGCCGAGGCCGCGCAGCGTGAGCAGCTGCCCGCCGACGGCGACCTGCCGGGCGACGACGCCGAACTCCAGGCCCTCGCGGGCCACGGTGGCGTCCACCTCCACGGCCTTCTTCAGCAGCACCTGCGCCGCGTCCACCGGCTGCTGCGCCATGATCACGGTCGCGTCCTGCTTGATGATGCCGCTCTTCTCGCCGGCGATCTCCGCGGTCGTCTCGCCGAGGCGGTCGGTGTGGTCGAGGTCGATCGGGGTGATCACCGCGACATCGCCGTCGATCACGTTGGTGGCGTCCCAGGAGCCGCCCATGCCGACCTCGACGACGGCCACGTCGACCGGGGCGTCCGCGAAGGCCGCGTACGCCATGCCGGTGAGGACCTCGAAGAACGACAGCCGGTACTCCTGCTGTGCGTCCACCATCTCGACGTACGGCTTGATGTCGTCGTACGTCTCGATGAAGCGCTCGGCGGAGACCGGGGCGCCGTCCAGGCTGATCCGCTCGGTGATCGACTGCACGTGGGGGCTGGTGTAGCGGCCGGTGCGCAGCTCGAAGGCGCCGAGCAGGGCCTCGATCATGCGGGCGGTGGAGGTCTTGCCGTTGGTGCCCGTGATGTGGATCGAGGGGTACGAGCGCTGCGGCTCGCCCAGGACGTCCATCAGCGCGGAGATGCGGCTGACCGACGGCTCCAGCTTGGTCTCGCCCCACCGGGTGGCCAGCTCGGCCTCGACCTCGCGCAGGGCCTTGTCGACCTCGGGGTCCTCGGGCCGGGCGGGCACGTCTGCCTGCGGCTGCCCGCCCTGGGTGCGCAGGGTGCGGCTGCCGGCCTCGATCACGGCGAGATCGGGGTCTCGGGTGGTCTCGGCTTCGATGATTTCGTCGAAGGAGCCGAAAGGGTCGGGGGTGTCGCTGGTGCCGGGGTGGTCGCTCACGGTGCCAGTCTACGGAGCGGGGGTGACAAAGGGTGCGGTGGCTCGGTGCGCCTACTGGAGGGGGTGGCCGAGCGTGTCGTGCGAGTGCGGGTCGCCGGTCGCTCCTCGCGCAGTTCCCCGCGCGCCTTCGGGGCGCGGCAGTGCCGTCCCCGGATACGCGAAGGCCCCCGGTGCCTGAACGGCTCCGGGGCCTTCATCGCCGCACGAACGCTACGCCTGCGGGAGCTTCTCCAGCTGGGCGGTGATGCGGGTGATGTCCTCCTCCGCCTTGGAAAGGCGGGTGCGGATCTTGTCCACCACGTGGTCCGGCGCCTTCGCGAGGAAGGCCTCGTTGCCGAGCTTGGCCGTGGCCTGGGCCTTCTCCTTCTCCGCCGCCGCGAGGTCCTTCGCGAGGCGCTTGCGCTCGGCGGCCACGTCGATCGTGCCGGACAGGTCGAGCGCGACCTCGGCGCCGGCGACCGGCAGGGTGGCCGTGGCCGTGAAGTCCTCGCCCTCCGGCTGGAGGCGCAGCAGCTGGCGGATGGCGGCCTCGTGCGGGGCGAGGGCCGTGCCGTCGAGCGTCAGGCGGGCCGGGACGCGCTGGCCGGGCTGCAGGCCCTGGTCGGCGCGGAAGCGGCGGACCTCGGTGATGACCGACTGGAGGGTCTCGATCTCCTGCTCGGCGGCCCGGTCCCGGAAGCCGCTGTCGCCCGGCCACTCGGCGATGACGAGGGACTCGCCGCCCGTCAGCGTCGTCCACAGGGTCTCCGTGACGAACGGGACCACCGGGTGCAGCAGCTTCAGGGTGACGTCCAGGACCTCGCCCAGGACCCGCTTGGAGACCTCGGCCGGCTCGCCGCCCGCCTGGAAGACGGTCTTGGACAGCTCGACGTACCAGTCGAAGACCTCGTCCCACGCGAAGTGGAACAGGGCGTCCGACAGCTTGGCGAACTGGAAGTCGTCGTAGTAGGCGTCGACTTCGGCGACGACGGAGTTCAGGCGGGAGAGGATCCAGCGGTCCGTCGCCGACATCCTCGACGCGTCCGGCAGCTCGCCCTCCACCGTGGCGCCGTTCATCAGCGCGAAGCGGGTGGCGTTCCAGATCTTGTTGGCGAAGTTGCGGGAGCCCTGGACCCAGTCCTCGCCGATCGGGACGTCGACGCCGGGGTTGGCGCCGCGCGCGAGGGTGAAGCGGAGCGCGTCGGAGCCGTACTTGTCCATCCAGTCCAGCGGGTTGACCGCGTTGCCGAAGGACTTCGACATCTTCTTGCCGAACTGGTCGCGGACCATGCCGTGCAGCGCGATGGTGTGGAACGGCGGGGTGCCGTCCATCGCGTACAGGCCGAACATCATCATCCGGGCGACCCAGAAGAAGAGGATGTCGTAGCCGGTGACCAGGACGGAGTTCGGGTAGAACTTCGCGAGCGACTCGGTCTGTTCGGGCCAGCCGAGGGTGGAGAACGGCCACAGGCCCGAGGAGAACCAGGTGTCCAGGACGTCGGTGTCCTGGTGCCAGCCCTCGCCGGTGGGGGGTTCCTCGTCGGGGCCGACGCAGACGACCTCGCCGTTCGGGCCGTACCAGACGGGGATGCGGTGACCCCACCACAACTGCCGCGAGATGCACCAGTCGTGGAGGTTGTCGACCCAGTCGAAGTACCGCTTCTCCATCTCCTGCGGGTGGATCTTGACGCGGCCGTCGCGGACGGCGTCGCCGGCGGCCTTGGCCAGCGGGCCGACCTTGACCCACCACTGCATCGACAGACGCGGCTCGATGGTGGTCTTGCAGCGCGAGCAGTGGCCGACGGAGTGGACGTACGGCCGCTTCTCGGCGACGATCCGGCCCTCGGCGCGCAGCGCGGCGACGATCGCCGAGCGGGCCTCCAGGCGGTCCATGCCCTGGAACGGGCCGTGGACGGTGATGACGGCGTGCTCGTCCATCACGGTGATGGACGGCAGATCGTGCCGCTGGCCGATCTCGAAGTCGTTCGGGTCGTGGGCCGGGGTGACCTTGACGGCGCCGGTGCCGAACTCCGGGTCGACGTGGGTGTCGGCGACGACCGGGATGGAGCGGTCGGTCAGCGGGAGCCTGATGAGCTTGCCGACCAGGTGCTTGTAGCGCTCGTCGTCGGGGTGGACGGCGACGGCGGTGTCGCCGAGCATCGTCTCGGCGCGGGTGGTGGCGACGACGATGGCGTCGTCCCCGTCGCCGTACTTCATGGAGACGAGCTCGCCGTCGTCGTCCTGGTACTCCACCTCGATGTCCGAGATGGCCGTCAGACAGCGCGGGCACCAGTTGATGATGCGCTCGGCGCGGTAGATCAGCTCGTCGTCGTAGAGGCGCTTGAAGATGGTCTGGACGGCCTGGGAGAGGCCCTCGTCCATGGTGAAGCGCTCACGCGACCAGGCGACGCCGTCGCCGAGGCGGCGCATCTGCCCGCTGATCTGCCCGCCGGACTCGGCCTTCCACTGCCAGACGCGCTCGACGAACGCCTCCCGGCCGAGGTCGTGCCGGGACTTGCCCTCCTTGCCCAGCTCCCGCTCGACGACGTTCTGCGTCGCGATGCCGGCGTGGTCCATGCCGGGCTGCCACAGCGTCTCGTGGCCCTGCATGCGCTTGCGGCGGGTCAGGGCGTCGATGAGGGTGTGCTCGAAGGCGTGCCCGAGGTGCAGGCTGCCCGTGACGTTCGGCGGCGGGATGACGATCGTGTACGGCGGCTTGTCGCTCTTCTCGTCCGCCTCGAAGTAACCCCGCTCTACCCAGCGCTCGTACAGCGGCCCCTCTACATCGGCCGGCGCGTACTGGGTCGGCAGTTCGGTGGCGGGCGCGGGTGGCTGCTGCTGAGCGTTCTCGGTCACGGGGGTCAGTTTAGAGGTGTCACGGGCCGGTCCCGAAACGCGTTTGTTCTGTAACGGTGCGGCCCCCGGTGCCGTGCGTTTCCCGGGCCTGGGCCAGGATGTCAGGAACACATAAGCATCCAAGGGGGAACCCAGAAATGAGCAACAACCAGCCGGGCCCGTACGGCGGGCAGCCCCAGCAGCCGGGTCCCTACGGCCAGCAGGGGCAGCCCGGTCCGTACGGCCAGCCGGGGCCCTACGGCCAGCCGGGCCCGTACGGCCAGCAGCCGCAGGCCCCGCAGCCCGGCTACGGCTACCCGCAGCAGGCGCCTCCGGCCGCGCCGCCGCAGCCGGGGTACGGCTACCCGCAGCAGGGCGGCTACCCGCAGCAGGGTGTGCCGCAGCAGCCGAACCCCTACGGCCAGCAGCAGCCCTACGGCATGCCGCAGGCGCCGGCTCCGGCGGGCGGCAAGAAGAAGACGGGCCTGATCATCGCCGCGGTGGCCGTCGTGGCGGCCGTGGCGGTGGGCGCGTACTTCGTGATCGGCGGGGGCAGCGGCGGCAGCGGAAGCGTGGCCGACGACGGCCCGCACAAGCTGGTCGCTCAGGCGACGGTGATCAACGGGACGTACAAGAAGTCGGAAGACGACTCCTCCGACCAGGGCATGAGCCAGGACGACCTGAAGAAGACGGAGGCGCTCGGCGTCGAGAACCCGAAGGACGTGAGCGCCGGCTACACCTCCGGCTCGGGCTTCACCGCGAAGAACCTCAGCTTCTCCGGGGTGTACGGCACGGTCAACGACCCGGAGAAGGTCGTCGACGGCATGTTCACGATGATGAAGGAGGAGTCGCAGAAGGACACTTCTTCCTCCAAGGGCAAGCTTGTCGGCAGCCCGCAGAAGATGTCGCCTTCCGGCTTCTCGAACGGCGTCATGAAGTGCCAGTCCATCGAGAGCAGCGAGTCGGGCAAGACGATCACCATGCCGGTCTGTGCATGGGCCGACCACAGCACTGTCGCGTACGTCATCTCGTTCGACATGGCGGGAATGGCTGCGGGGAAGAGCACCTCGATGGAGGACGCCGCCCAGCTGGCCGCCAAGCTCCGCAACGACGTGCGGGTGAAGGCCTGACGCTGTAGGTCTTACGCGAAGGGGCCCCGGTCGGTCGACCGGGGCCCCTTCGGTGCTTCTGCGGAGGTTACGCCGACTTCTGCTCCCCCGAGCCCCGGCCGCGGGCGTCGCGGGGGATCAGGGTCGGGTTGACGTTGGAGAGGACGACGTCGGCGGTGATGACGACGCGGGCCACGTCCTTGCGGGACGGGACCTCGTACATGACGCCCTGGAGGACTTCCTCCATGATGGCGCGCAGGCCCCGGGCGCCGGTCTGGCGGAGGATGGCCTGGTCGGCGATGGCCTCCAGGGCCTCGCGCTCGAAGTCCAGCTCCACGCCGTCGAGTTCGAAGAGGCGCTGGTACTGCTTGACCAGGGCGTTGCGGGGCTCCACGAGGATCTTGAGGAGGGCCTCGCGGTCGAGGTTGTGGACCGAGGTGATCACGGGCAGACGGCCGATGAACTCGGGGATCATGCCGAACTTGACCAGGTCCTCCGGCATGACGTCCTCGAAGACGTCCTTGGACTCCAGCTCGCGCTTGGACAGGATGGTCGCGCCGAAGCCGATGCCCTTCGCGCCGGCCCGGGCCTCGATGATCTTCTCCAGGCCCGCGAAGGCGCCGCCCACGATGAACAGGACGTTCGTCGTGTCGATCTGGATGAACTCCTGGTGCGGGTGCTTGCGGCCGCCCTGGGGCGGGACCGAGGCCGTGGTGCCCTCGAGGATCTTGAGGAGGGCCTGCTGCACGCCCTCGCCCGAGACGTCGCGGGTGATCGACGGGTTCTCGCTCTTCCGCGCGACCTTGTCGATCTCGTCGATGTAGATGATCCCGGTCTCGGCCTTCTTGACGTCGTAGTCCGCCGCCTGGATCAGCTTCAGCAGGATGTTCTCGACGTCCTCGCCGACATAGCCCGCCTCCGTCAGCGCCGTCGCGTCGGCGATCGCGAAGGGGACGTTCAGCATGCGGGCCAGGGTCTGCGCGAGGAGGGTCTTGCCGGAGCCCGTGGGGCCCAGCAGGAGGATGTTGGACTTCGCCAGCTCGATGGCGTCGTCACGGCCGCTCGCGCCGCCGTTCTCGCCCGCCTGGACCCGCTTGTAGTGGTTGTACACCGCGACCGAGAGGGCCTTCTTCGCCGCTTCCTGGCCGACCACGTAGCCCTCGAGGAACTCGTAGATCTCGCGGGGCTTGGGGAGTTCCTCCCAGCGCACCTCGCTCGTCTCGGCGAGTTCCTCCTCGATGATCTCGTTGCAGAGATCGATGCACTCGTCGCAGATGTACACACCGGGCCCTGCGATGAGCTTCTTGACCTGCTTCTGGCTCTTGCCGCAGAACGAGCACTTGAGCAGATCGCCGCCGTCACCGATGCGTGCCACGGTGTGCTTCCCCTTCGCCTGGGAGACGCCCGGACACTTTCGAGTCCAGCGGCTCCTGGTGCTGCCTTATGTCGACGGTACCTTGCCGGGCCCCGTGTTCGGGCCCCCCTTGGCAGGGTTCACTGTGAGGTGGGCCCTGCCAAGGGGGCCCGTGGTATGCCTGCCGCGTCAGCGGACCGCGGCGTTGTTCAGCTTGCGGGTGGAGATGATCTGGTCGACGAGGCCGTACTCCAGCGCCTCCTCGGCCGTGAGGATCTTGTCCCGCTCGATGTCCTCACGGACCTGCTCGATCGGCCGGTTCGAGTGCTTGGCCAGCATGTTCTCCAGCTGCTCACGCATCCGGGTGAACTCGTTGGCGATGATCTCCAGGTCGGAGAGCTGGCCGCGGCCGGTGGAGCCCGCCGGCTGGTGGATCAGCACACGGGAGTTCGGCAGCGCCATGCGCTTGCCGGGCGTACCGGCGGCGAGCAGGATGGCCGCGGCGGAGGCCGCCTGGCCCATGCAGACCGTCTGGATGTCGGGCTTCACGAACTGCATCGTGTCGTAGATCGCCGTGAGGGCGGTCATGTCGCCGCCGGGGCTGTTGATGTAGATCGAGATGTCCCGGTCGGGGTCCATCGACTCCAGGCACAGCAGCTGCGCCATGACGTCGTTGGCGGAGGCGTCGTCGATCTGGACGCCCAGGAAGATCACGCGCTCCTCGAAGAGCTTCGCGTACGGGTCGTACTCGCGGATGCCCTGGGAGGTGCGCTCGACGAAGCGCGGGATGACATAGCGGCTGTCGGGGCGGGGCCCTTCGTACATGCCGCTGGCGGCGCCGGGGAAGTTGCTCATGGGGTTCACCGTCCTGGTGGCGTTCGGGGGGCTGGTGTCGTCGCGGTGCGTGGCGTGGCCGGGCCGGTCAGGCACCGGTGCCGCCGCCTCCCGGAACACCCGAGGCGTGCGTGATGATCTCGTCAATGAGACCGTACTCCTTGGCCTCCTCCGGGGTGAACCAGCGGTCGCGGTCGCCGTCGCGGATGATCGTCTCGACGGTCTGGCCGGAGTGGAGCGCGGTCAGCTCCGACATGCGCTTCTTGGTGCGCATCAGGTACTCGGCCTGGATCTTGATGTCCGAGACCGTGCCGCCGAGGCCGGCGGAGCCCTGGTGCATCATGATGTCCGCGTGCGGGAGGGCGAAGCGCTTGCCCGCGGTGCCGCCGGTGAGCAGGAACTGGCCCATCGAGGCTGCCATGCCCATGGCGATCGTCACCACGTCGTTCGGGATGTACTGCATGGTGTCGTAGATCGCCATGCCGGCCGTCACCGAACCGCCGGGGCTGTTGATGTACAGGTAGATGTCCTTGTTCGGGTCGGCGGCCAGGAGGAGCATCTGGGCCGTGATCTTGTTGGCGATGTCGTCGTCAACCTGCTGGCCGAGGAAGATGATCCGCTCGTTGAGCAGCCGGTTGTAGACCTGGTCGCCGAGGCCACCACCGATGGAAGGCTCGCCGGCGGCGGAGGGCATCAGATTCGTCACGTATCCACCTGCTCGTCTTGCGACGGCGCCGGGCCGTCTCATTGTTCTGCCTTTCATGGACCCTAACGCGATGGTCCCTTCGGGGAATCCCGGGAATGCGGGTGTTCGCCGGGGGCGTAGCGCGTGGGGCTCCGCCGAGTGCCGGGTGCGGTCTGCGGGGTCCGCGTACGACGAACGGGCCCCGGGGACAGTCCCCAGGGCCCGTTGTACGTGCCTTGACGGCGCCGTAGGGCTGCTCAGCCCTCGGCGTTCTCCTCGGAGGTCTCCGACGCCTCGGCGGCCTCGGCCGGCGTCTCCTCGTCCTCCTCGTCGTCCAGGTCGACGATCTCGCCGTTGGTGTCCTTCACCGTGGCGGCCTCGACCACGACGGCCAGGGCCTTGCCGCGGGCGACCTCGCCGACCAGGAGCGGCACCTGGCCGCCCTCGACGACGGCCTGGGCGAACTGGTCGGGGGACATGCCGGAGGAGGCGGCGCGCCGCATGAGGTGCTCGGTGAGCTCCTCCTGGTTGACGTTGAGCTGCTCCTTCTTGACCAGCTCGTCCAGGACGAACTGGGTCTTGATGCCCTTGACCGCCGCCTCGCGGGTCTCGGCGTCGAACTCCTCGGCGGTCTTGCCCTGGATCTCCAGGTACTTGTCGAGGGTGAGACCCATCTGCCCCAGCTGGTGGTGCTCCAGGTTGTGCTTGCGGGTGTTGATCTCGTCCTCGAGCAGCTTCTCGGGGACCGGGACCTCGACCAGCTCGAGCAGCTTCTCCAGGACGCGCTCCTGGGCCTGGGTGGCCTGGTCGAACTGCTTCATGTTCGCGAGGCGCTTGCGGCTGTCGGCCTTCAGCTCCTCGAGGGTGTCGAACTCGGAGGCGAGCTGCGCGAAGTCGTCGTCCAGCTCGGGCAGTTCGCGCTTGGCGACCTGGGTGACCTTGACGGTGACCTCGGCCTCCTTGCCCGCGGCGGAGCCGCCCTTCAGCTCGGAGGTGAAGGTGGCCTCCTCACCGGCGGACAGGCCCTTGACCGCGTCGTCGATGCCGTCGAGGAGCTCGCCGGAGCCGATGGTGTAGGACACGCCGTTGGCGATGCCGTCCTCGAGGACCTCGCCGTCGATCTTGGCCTGCAGGTCGATGGTGACGACGTCGCCGTCCTCGGCGGCGCGCTCGACGGGAGTGGTCGACGCGAAGCGCTCACGCAGCTGCTCCACGGACTTCTCGACGTCCTCGTCGGTCACCTCGACGGCGTCGACCTCGACCTCGATGCCGGAGTAGTCCGGGATCTCCAGGGCCGGACGGACGTCGACCTCGGCGGTGAAGTTCAGCGTCTCGCCGTCCTTCAGCTCGGTGATGTCGACCTCGGGCTGGCCGAGCGGGCTCAGCTCCGCCTCGTTGACCGCCTCGGTGTAGAACTTCGGAAGCGCGTCGTTGACGGCCTCCTCGAGCACGGCGCCCCGACCGAACCGCTGGTCGATGACCCGGGCGGGGATCTTGCCCTTGCGGAAGCCCTTCACCGTGACCTGCTGGTTGATCTTCTTGTACGCCGCGTCGAGGCTGTCCTTGAGCTCCTCGAAGGGCACCTCGACAGTGAGCCGAACCCGGGTCGGGTTCAGGGTCTCCACGGCGCTCTTCACGGTTCGGTCTCCTTGTGGCTGACTGCTTGGGTTCTGCCGGAGCCAGACAGGTCCGGCGGATTTCGCCGCCCGGAGGAGTTCATAGGCCGTGAGGGCCGGACACACGGGCGCGCAGCTTGCATAGTAACCGCAGCCGGTCAGCGCCCCAAAAGGCGATCATCGGGTGCCGTCGGGCCGGTGGTCGGGGTGGCGGGATTTGAACCCACGGCCTTCCGCTCCCAAAGCGGACGCGCTACCAAGCTGCGCCACACCCCGTCTGGTGCGACACGTAGGGTACATGCACCGGGCCACGGCGTCGGCCGCATTCCGCGAGGCCGCGCCCGCCGGGCGGCCCCGCGGCGGCTTACCGGATCAACTCGTTGGCCTCCGCGGCGGCCGACCCGCTACGATGCCTTCCAGTGCCGCGGTCACCGACCTGCGGCGCACTGTCGCGGGCGTAGCTCAATGGTAGAGCCCTAGTCTTCCAAACTAGCTACGCGGGTTCGATTCCCGTCGCCCGCTCTTGGCGCCGAAGGCCCGGGTGAGAGGTTGGTTTTCCCTCTCCCCGGGCCTTCAGCCGTTCCGGGGGCCGCGTGCGGGACGGGACCCGGGAGGGTGACGGGGCGGGCGGCGGGACCGGGGCCGGCCGGTTGGGCGGCGTACACCGCCGAACCGTCGCGCGCTGTGCGCACGCCATCACATTTGCCCGCGGCGCCGGCGCCCGCTCCGCACCCGCCGCCGGCCCGGACGCCCGTGCACCCGCCCGGTCCACCCCCACGCCGTACACCCGACCCGGTCGACCCCCACGCCCTACGCCCCGGTCGGCCCGGAGGCCGTACGCCGCCCCGTCGGCGCACCCCCCCGGCGGCGCGCCGTCAGAACTTGATCGAGCTGATCGAGTCCGCTATCGAGTTCAGGAAGCGGTCGATGGACGGGGCCATGCCGGTCGACGCGAGGAAGAAGCCGAAGAGGACCGCGACGATCGCGGGGCCCGCCTTGATGTTGCCCCCTCTCAGGAGCACTACAAGGATGATCGCCAACAGCAGCACCACAGACAGTGAAATGGCCACAACTGATCACACCCTCGGTCGGTCCGCTCTCCCGGCCCGGAGGTACGGCCCGCGCACCCCCGCCAGAACCATCGTGCCACCAACCCGGCCCGCCCATGCGGACCGTGACGCAACGTCGGACACCCGACCGCTGCGGGCGATGCGCCGCACGGGAATTCGGCCGGGCCGCCGGTGCGTGACCGGCGCGGGAATTACGCGACTTCGTTGCTGTCTCCACACATCCTGTGCGCAGGTAATTCGAATTGATGGCACAGAGACGCCGTATGCCCCATTTAGTGCGGATGAATCGGGACATCGAGGGTGATCCTGCGGCTCCCGTGTTCCTGTCATCACGTGGACAGGGCAGGCAAGTTCTGTAAATCAGCGGGTACCCGAACGGGATAACCAGGAATGACTGCCGGGGTTTTACGAAATCCCATGGACAACGCTAGGGTGCCTGAGATGTTTGACGCCGCCTCGTCTCCCGGCCAGAACCGCAGGCCGCTCCCCCCGGCGCAGTCGCCGGCGGCCGGAGTGCCCGGTCCGCGTACCCCGATGAGTGCGCAGGAGGGTCCGGCGAACGCGGACAGACCCGGTGAAAAACCCGGCAGTCGGCAGCCGGGCGGCAAACAGCGCGACGCGTTCTTCGACAACGCCAAGTACCTGGCGATCGTGCTCGTCGCGATGGGTCACTCCTGGGAGCCGCTCAAGGGCGACAGCCGGATCCTGGAGGCGCTCTACACCGTCGTGTACTGCTTCCACATGCCGGCGTTCATCATCATCTCGGGCTACTTCTCGCGCAGTTTCGACATGCGCCCGGACCGGCTGAAGCGGCTGATCACCGGTGTCGTGGTGCCGTACGTCCTGTTCGAGACGGCGTACCCGACGTTCAAGAACCTCATCACGGGCTCGCACGAGGAGATCAGCCTCCTCGACCCCTGGTACCTGACCTGGTTCCTGGTCGCCCTGTTCGTCTGGCGGCTGACGACGCCGATCTGGAAGCTGGTGCGCTCGCCGTTCGCGGTGGCCCTCGGCATCGCCATGCTGGCGTCCGTCACCCCGAACATCGGCGACGACCTGGACCTGCAGCGCGTCCTGCAGTTCCTGCCGTATTTCGTGCTCGGCCTGTGCATGAAGCCCGAGCACTTCCAGCGGGTACGCCGCCGCTCGGTGCGGATCGCCGCGGTGCCGGTGTTCGCCGCCGCGCTGGTGGTCGGCTGGTGGGCGGTGCCGCGCATGAACACCGCGTGGTTCTACCACCGTGACGCGGCGCAGGAGCTGGGCGCGCCCTGGTGGTGCGGCCCGGTGATGACGCTCGCGCTGATGGGCTGCTCGCTGCTGCTGACGGCCTGCTTCTACTCCTGGGTGCCGAGCCGCAGGACCTGGTTCACGGCCCTGGGCGCGGGCACCCTGTACGGCTATCTGCTGCACGGCTTCCTGGTGAAGTTCGCCGACTACCGCGGCCTGTTCGACCACGCCTGGCTGCACCGCCCGCTGGGCGAGATCCTGGTGACCCTCCTCGCGGGGGCCGCCGTCACCCTGCTGTGCACCAGGCCCGTCCAGCGGGTCTTCCGGTTCGCGATGGAGCCGCGGATGGAGTGGGCGTTCAAGCAGGACCCGGCCGAACTCGCCCGCCGGCGCGGGCAGAAGGAACGCGAGCGGGAGAAGGTCGGCGCCTAGGCTGGCTCCGGCAGACCGAGAAGGGCGCGCATCCGGGCGTACTTCTCGGTCAGCCGTGTCCGGGTCGGCTCGTCCAGGACGGCGAGCCGCCGCGGGTCGGCGTTGTGCGCGAGGTCGGCCTCCTTCACCAGCCGCGCGCCGTCCGTGGCGAGGATGCGCCGGGCGTACGCCTCCGGCTCCTCCCCCGGCCGTTTGGTGAGGGCGTCCACGATGGCCTTCGTCCGCGCGGTCAGCGCCGCCTGTTCCAGCCACCGGCGGCTGAGCGCGTCGTCCTCGACGGCGTCGTGCAGCCAGGCCGCGGCGATCTGCTCCACGTCGCCGCCCCGGGCGCGCACCCCGGCAGCGACGGCGGCGAGATGCTCGGCGTACGGCCGTCCCGCCTTGTCGGTCTGGCCCTCGTGGGCCGCGCGGGCGACGGCCTCGACCTGGGCGAGCGTGAGGGTGGTCATCGCCCCAGTGTGGCCCGGAGCGCCGCTCAGCGGGGCGCCGCCGTCGCCTGGCGGCAGATCAGCAGCAGGGCCCGGTCGTCGTTGACGTCCTTCGCGACGGCCTCGATGAGGTGCCAGGCGGCGCCGTGGAAGCCGCCCGCGACATAGCGGTCGGCCTCGCCGGTGAGGCGGTCGATGCCCTCGACGATGTCCCGGTCGGAGGTCTCCACCAGACCGTCCGTGAACAGCATCAGCACGTCCCCGGGGCGCAGCGAGCCCTTCACGGGGTCGAACTGGGCGCCGTCGTACACGCCGAGCAGCGGCCCCTCGGCGGCCTTCTCCTCCCAGCGTCCGCTGCCCGCGCTGAGCTGCAGCCCCGGCGGATGGCCCGCGGAGTACAGCTCGTAGTCCCCGGAGTCGAGGTCCAGGACGAGATGGATGGAGGTGGCGAAGCCCTCCTCCCAGTCCTGGCGGAGGAGGTAGCCGTTGGCGGCCGGGAGGAAGGCGTGCGGGGGCAGGGAGCCCAGCAGCCCGCCGAAGGCGCCCGACAGCAGCAGGGCGCGCGATCCGGCGTCCATGCCCTTGCCGGACACGTCGGTGAGGACGACTTCCAGGGTGCGGCCGCCGTTCGTCCGGGCCGCGACGACGAAGTCACCGGAGAAGGACTGCCCGCCGGCCGGCCGCAGCGCCATCTCGTGGTGCCAGCCCTGCGGCAGCTTCGGCAGCTTGCTCTGCACCCGGATCCGCTCGCGCAGGTCGAACAGCATGGTGCCGCCGCGCCGCCAGGGCACCCCGACCCGGCTGCGGAACTGGGCCGTGAGCAGCCCGAAGAAACCGCAGGCGGCCACCACCAGCACCACACCGGGGGTGACCCGGGAGGGTCCCTCGGTGTAGGGGCCGAGGCGTACCGACTCCACGATCAGCGCGGTGGCGCCGGCCGCGTACAGGCCGAGCAGGCTCGCCGGGCGCAGCAGCAGCCCGCCGGCGACGATCGGCAGCACCAGGGTGGCCGGGGAGCACCACACCGAATCGACCAGCGTCATGGCCATGAGGACGGGGATGGTGAGCAGCAGTCCGGCGAACGCGATCCAGTCGGAGCCGTCGCCGCGGAAGTAGTCGACGGCGCTTCTGCGCAGGCCGGTGCGGGCCCGGTGCCACTGCATCTTCCACCGGGCCGTCAGCGTATCGGCCTTCGATCGCCGCTCTCGTCCTGCTGCCATTAGTTCGCGACCCTATCCATCGGACCGGCTGCCTGGCACGGGAGGTCCCACTTGTCCCCCGTGCGGGGCGGGCTTCGCGGTGCGTCTCACAGTGAACGGCACCCGGGCCCGCTCGCGCCGCCGCGTGCGGGAAATTCGCTGGCCCGGCCCGCGGCCCGCTGATAGGCATGGCCCATGGGGTCTGACCGGGTAACCGAGTTGAGGGTGCTGCGCGAGTCCGACTGGGACCGGTGGTACGACGTGCTGTACCGCGCCTTCGGTGCCCCGCCGGCGCCGGCCGAGGAGCGCGAGCTGGACCGGTCGCTCACCGAGTTCGACCGCTCCGTGGCCGCCTGGGACGGGGACGAGATCGTCGGCACGTCGGGCGCGTTCAGCTTCCGGATGACCGTGCCGGGCGGGGCGGCGGTCCCGGCGGCCGGGGTGACCATGGTGAGCGTGGCGGGCACGCACCGGCGGCGCGGGGTGCTGACCGCGATGATGCGCCGGCAGCTGGACGACGTACGGGCGCTGGGCCGCGAGCCGCTGGCGGTGCTGACCGCGTCCGAGCCGGCGATCTACGGCCGCTTCGGGTACGGCGCGGCGACCTTCCGTACGAGCGCCGAGATCGACACGGGCCGGGTCACGCTGTCCCTGCCGCCCGGCGTGGACGACGTACGCCTGCGGTACGCCTCGCCCGCCGAGGTCCTGCCGGCCTGCGAGGCGGTGTACGCGGCGCTGGTGCCGCGGCGGCCGGGGATGCTGGCCCGGTTGCCCGGCTGGGAGCGGACGGTTCTCCTCGACGCCGAGAGCGCGCGGGAGGGGGCGTCGGCGCTGCGGTGCGCGGTCGCCGAGCGGGACGGTGAGATCACCGGGTACGTGCGGTACAGCACCAAGCTGGGCTGGGGCGAGAGCGGGCACGACGGCACGGTGAAGCTCAAGGACCTGGCCGCGCTCGATCCGGTGACGGAGGCGGCGCTGTGGCGGTTCCTGTTCGGCCTCGACCTGATGACGACGCTGTCGGTGCCGTCGCGGCCGGTCGACGACGCCTGGCGGTACCTGGTCTCGGACCCGCGCCGCTGCCGGCCGCGCCTGCGGGACGACGCGTACGTCCGGCTCGTCGAGGTCGGTGCGGCACTGTCCGCGCGCACCTATCAGACGCCGGTGGACGTGGTGCTGGAGGTGGAGGACGCCTTCTGCCCGTGGAACGCGGGGCGCTGGCGGCTGACGGGCGACACCAAGGGCGCGTCGTGCGAGCGCACCGCCGACGCTGCCGACCTCTCCCTGTCCGTACGGGAGTTGGCGGCCGCGTACCTCGGCGGGGTGACGCTGCTGTCGCTGGCGGCGGCCGGCCGGGTGCGGGAGCTGCGGCCGGGATCCCTGACGGAGGCGTCCGTGGCCTTCGGCTCTCCGGTGGCGCCCTGGCTGCCGCACGGGTTCTAGCCCGCCGCTCCTTGTTCCGGACGGCGACGATCCCGACGGCGTTCCCGACGACGTTCCCGACGGCCGGCAGCACGGTGAAGGGATGCTTCACCGTGCTGTGGCCGCAAGGCAGGGAGGGAAGGGCCGGTCAGCCGACGGAGACCTTGTCGGCCGGGGCCTCGACGGCCGAGGCGGTGCGGCGCTTGGCCGCGATGCTCTCCTTCACCAGGGCGATCAGCACCACGACCACCGCGACGCCCACCGACAGCAGCACGGTCGTACGGCCGCTGCTCTCCCCCTTGGTGTCGGTCAGCATGTAGCCGAGGACGCCGATGATGAAGGCGGCCGTCACCCAGGTCAGGTACGGGTAGAGCCACATCTTCACGACGAGCTTCTCCGGCGCCTCGCGCTGGATGATCCGGCGCATCCGCAGCTGCGAGAAGCAGATCGCCAGCCAGACGAACAGGGCCACGGCGCCGCTGGAGTTGAGCAGGAAGAGGAAGATCGTGTCGGGGAACTCGTAGTTGAAGAAGACCGCCACGAAGCCGAACACGACCGAGGACAGGATCGCCGCCATCGGCACGCCGCGCGCGGTGGTGCGGGCGAACGACTTCGGCGCGTCACCGCGCTGGCCGAGCGAGAAGGCCATGCGGGAGGCGGTGTAGAGGCCGGAGTTGAGGCAGGACAGCACCGCCGTCAGGATGACGACGTTCATGATCTGGCCGGCGTTCGGGATGCCGAGCGAGTTCAGCGCGGCGACGTAGGAGCCCTGCTTCTCGAGGGACGGGTCGTTCCACGGCAGCAGCGAGACCACGATGAGGATCGAGCCCAGGTAGAAGACGCCGATCCGCCAGATGATGCTGTTGGTGGCCTTGGTGACCGCGCGCTGCGGGTCCTCGGACTCGCCGGCCGCCAGGGTCGCGATCTCGCTGCCCATGAAGGAGAAGACGACCAGCAGCACACCGGTGAGGATGGAGCCGGGACCGTGCGGCAGGAAGCCGCCGTGGTGCGTCAGGTTGCCGAAGGACGCCTTGTCCGCGTGCACCCCCGGAAGCACGCCGAAGACGGCCAGCACACCGATGGCGATGAACGCGCCGATCGCCACGACCTTGATGCCGGCGAACCAGAACTCGAACTCGCCGTAGGAGCCGACGGAGACCAGGTTGGTCGCGGTCAGCACGGTCATCACGATGAGCGCCCAGCCCCACTGCGGCACGGCCGGGACCCAGCCCGAGAGGATCTTGGCGCCGGCGGTGGCCTCGACGGCCAGCACGACGACCCAGAAGAACCAGTAGAGCCAGCCGATGGAGAACCCGGCCCAGCGGCCGAGCGCACGGTCGGCGTGCTCGGAGAAGGAGCCGGAGGTGGGGTTGGCGGCCGACATCTCGCCCAGCATCCGCATCACGAGGACGACGAGGGTGCCGACGAGGGCGTAGGACAGGAGAATGCCCGGTCCAGCGGTGGCGATACCGGTGCTGGAGCCGACGAAGAGGCCGGCCCCGATGACGCCACCGATCGCGATCATCGTCAGGTGGCGGTTCTTGAGTCCTGCTTGAAGGCCCGAACCAGGGGTCATTGGACGGAATTCCTTTACGCCAGGGGTGAGCATCTCGCACTAGCGGTGTACGAGTCGGTCCAGTGAATCCGAGGTGAATGGATTCGGGAACCTCTGAATCCGTATTGTTATTTGAGGTTCCCTTGAGGTTCTATGGCCTTACTCACATTTCTCCTGGCCAAGGGGTCCGTCGACGGAGGGCCGGCGGGCCGCGTCGGCGGGTGCCGCCACCCGGGGCTGCTGCCCGGTGGTGCGCGTGTCACACTCATGGCATGCGCGTGTATCTCGGCTCCGACCATGCTGGCTACGAACTGAAGAACCACCTCGTCGAGTGGCTCAAGGCGGCGGGTCACGAGCCCGTCGACTGCGGTCCGCACATCTACGACGCCCAGGACGACTACCCGCCCTTCTGCCTGCGTGCCGCGGAGCGCACGGCGGCGGACGCCGACGCCCTCGGCATCGTGATCGGCGGCTCCGGCAACGGGGAGCAGATCGCCGCGAACAAGGTGAAGGGCGTGCGGGCGGCGCTGGCCTGGAGCGAGGAGACCGCGGCGCTGGGCCGGCAGCACAACAACGCCAACGTGGTCGCCGTGGGTGCGCGTATGCACAGCACGGAGGAGGCGACGAAGTTCGTCGAGGTCTTCCTCAACACGCCGTTCTCCGGTGACGAGCGTCACGTGCGGCGGATCGACATGCTGTCGGCGTACGAGACGACGGGTGACCTGCCGCCGATCCCGGCGCACCACCCGCAGGGCTGACCGCCGCAGGGCTCTGCCCCGTGGCCCCGCCTGCTCCGCTCGGGGAGCAGGCGGGCGGGTGCGCGGGCGCCATCGCAGGAAAGGACACCCCGCCGTGCCGGAAGGGCACACCATTCACCGGCTGGCCCGGGACTACGCCGAGCGGTTCCTCGGCACCGCACCGCGCGTCACCAGCCCGCAGGGCAAGTTTTCCGACGCCGCCGCCCTGGTGGACTCGGCCCCGCTGACGGCCACCGAGGCCCACGGCAAGCACCTCTTCCTCCGCTTCCGGGACGCCGACTGGGTCCACATCCACCTCGGCCTCTTCGGCAAGGTCGCCTTCGGTGACGCCCCCGCGCCGCCGCCGGCCGACACCGTCCGTCTCCGGCTCGCGAACGACACCGCGTACGTGGACCTGCGCGGACCCACGACCTGCGCGCTGGTCACCGGCGCCGAGAAGCGGGCCGTCCACGACCGGCTCGGCCCCGACCCGCTGCGCGACGACGCCGACCCGGCCGCGGCGTACCGCAGGATCTCCCGCAGCCGGACCACGATCGCCGCGCTGCTGATGGACCAGAAGATCGTCGCCGGTGTCGGCAACGTCTACCGCGCCGAGGTCCTGTTCCGGCACGGCATCGACCCCTACCGCGCGGGCAGGGACATCACCCCGGCCGAGTGGGACGCCCTGTGGGCGGACCTCGTGGAGCTGATGCACGAGGGGGTGCGGAACAACCGGATCGACACCGTCCGGCCCGAGCACACCCCGGAGGCCATGGGCCGGCCGCCCCGCGTGGACGACCACGGCGGCGAGGTGTACGTGTACCGCCGCGCCGGCCTGCCGTGCCACGTCTGCGGCGACGAGATCCGCACCGCCGGCCTCGCCGCCCGCAACCTCTTCTGGTGCCCCACCTGCCAGAAGCCCGGAGTCTGAGGGAAGAACCGCCGGCGCGTACGGCGCCGGGACGTGCAAGAGGCCCGCCGGGGCCGAGGAGACCTCGAAAACCCGGCGGGCCTCTTGCGCGCGAACCGCGGCGCGTCTAGCGCTTGTTCGCGAACTTCCAGGCGGCGGGCAGCGCGCCCATCGCCAGCGCGGCCTTCAGGGCGTCGCCGAGCAGGAACGGGGTGAGGCCGAGGGCGACGGCCTGGGTGAGGGAGACGTGCGCGGCGAGGGCCAGGTAGGGCACGCCGACGGCGTAGATGATCGCCTCGCCGAGGACCATCGTGCCGGCCATGCGCAGCGGCGAGCGGTCCGCGCCGCGCCGGGCCAGGGCGCCGACGGCGGCCGAGGCGAGCAGCATGCCGACGACATAGCCGAAGGAGACCATGCCGGCACCGGAGGCGCCGTCCGCGAACCACGGGACGCCCGCGACGCCGGCGAGCGCGTACAGGGCGAGGGAGAGGAAGCCGCGGCGGGCGCCGAGCGCGGTGCCGACGAGCAGCGCGGCGAAGGTCTGGCCGGTCACCGGCACCGGGGAGCCGGGCACGGGGACGGCCACCTGGGCCGCGAGGCCGGTGAGCACGGCGCCGCCGACGACGAGGGCCGCGTCGCGGACGCGGGACGCGGGGAGCAGGTCGGCGAGGACTGCGCCGGGGCGAGCGGTGGCGGTGGCGGTGCTCATGGGGACTCCGCGGGTGTGTGGGCAGATGGGAACACCGTGACGCTATACCGCGCCCCGCGCGCCGATCACCGTCACCGGTCGACAAAGGCGTGCACCGGGGCTTGGTGGGCTCCGGACAAAGGGTGGCGGTTACACCGGGTCCGGCGTGACACCGGTCACGGAGGTGGCGTGGGCCGCGCTACCTCATCGGCTGACGAGCCGTCTGTATGGTCCCGCCAAAAGGCTGTCGGGGCCGCCCGACGCGCGGCGAACCGTCCACCGCCCTGCCGGGCCGACCCCAAGCCCTGCCGGGCCGACCCAGCCCTTGCCGGCCTGTCTCGCCCGTCGGGCGCCGTCTGGGCAGCGCCGGGGCGTTTTGCTAGCTTCTCCCGCATGGTTGCCCAGGCCCGGTATCTCACCTCGCGTCGCTATGTCGACCTGCGACGCCAGGGCACGGCCACCTGTCGCCGCCCGGGGTAGGGGCGGACCACCCGGCGCGCCTCTGCTCGTCCAGCTCCGAGTCGTGTCGGCCCCGTTCCCGAGGACGGTCTCCCCATGCCCCGTACCGCGGTGTCCCCTTCGGCCCCGCCCGTTCCGCGTGCCGCCGACAGCGACCGGCGGCGCACCAGCGCCCGTGTCGTGCTGCGGACCGTGCTGGAGCACGGGCCGGTGGCGCGCAGCACCATCGCCCGGCTGACCGGGCTGTCGCCCGCGTCGGTGACCGAGCACTGCGCCCGGCTCGCCGGTCTCGGCCTGATCCGGGAGTCCGCCGTGCCCCGCCGCTCGGGCGGGGTGGGCCGGCCGCACGTCCCCGTCGACCTGGACGACGGACGGTTCCTGGTCGCCGGGGTGCATGTGGCCGTGCCGTACACGACGGTGGCGCTGCTGGATCTGCGGGGCCGGGTGGTGGCCCGGCGCGAGCTGGGGCACGAGCGGACCGATCCCGGCTGGGTGCTGGCGCGCGCGGCCGAGGGCCTTGCGGGACTGCTCGCCGGCGTGCCGGGCCGGCGGCCGCTGGGCGTCGGGGTGGCGGTCGGCGGCTGGGTGGACCGGGAGACGGGCACCGTGGTCGAGCACGAGCTGCTGGGCTGGCGTGAGGTGCCGGTGCGGGAGCTGCTCGGCGCCCGCACCGGCCTGCCGGTCCATGTGGACGGCCACGCGCGGGCGTTGGTGAACGGGGAGCGGCTGTTCGGCCGGGCCGGGAGCGGCGGGAGCGTGCTGCACCTGTTCGTGGGCAACGTGGTCGACGCGGCCTTCGCCACCCATGACGAGGTGCACCACGGGCCGCGCTCGGCGGCCGGGGCGATCGCGCACCTGCCGGTGCCGGGCGGCACCGAGCCGTGCCCGTGCGGCCGCACCGGCTGCCTCCAAGTGGAGCTGAGCGAAAGGACGTTGTGCCGGCGGGCCGGCGCGGCGGGGGTGACCGGCGCGGCCGATCCGATGCGGATCGTGGCCGCGGCGGCGGCCGGGGACGCGGTGGCCCGGCGGCTGCTGGTGGAGCGGTCCCGGGCGACCGGGCGGGCGGCGGGGCTGCTGCTCGATGTGCTCAATCCGGAGACCGTGGTGGTGACCGAGGTGGGGGTCGTCCACTTCGAGGACTGCCTGAGCGCGCTGCGGGAGGCGGTGGGCACCCGGCGTGCGGCGGCCGTCGTGCCGACGAGTTTCCCGGATTGCTTGCTGGCGGTGGCCGGTGGATCGGTCGCGCTCGACGTGGTGTTCCGGGATCCGCTGAGCGTGTCACCTGAGGGTATTTAATTCAGAAACTCGGAATGTTGACAGGGATCAGTTCAAGGCGGGAACATCCTGGTCATGAGCCTCCTTACAAGCTGTCGCACTCTTTGTTGCTGACGCGTTGCCGCGCGTGAAGCGCGTGTTTCAGGCTCTCTTCCTGTTTTTGTCTCCGGTTTCTCGATCCGGAATTCTTCCTGCCTTTCCCCTCCTTTACCTCGGGGAGTTCTGCCATGCACCGTCGTGTGTTCCTTGCCTCTTTGCTGGGCGCGTCCGCCGCCGTGGGCCTCGGCGGCTGCGCCAAGGGGGACGCCTCGGCCGACACCAAGGGCGCCGCCACCAGGCCGCTCGCCGACAAGGTCCCGGCCGGCACCAGCCTGCGGATCGCCTCGTACCAGAACGTCGAGCAGCTGCAGTTCCGGCTGGCGAAACTGCCCGCGCTGCCGTTCAAGGTGTCGAGCTGGGTGAACATCGGGGCCGGTCCCGACGTCATCAACGCCTTTCGCGCGGGGTCCCTGGACGTGGCCGACAACGCCGGCATCCCGCCGATCCAGGCGCACTACCAGGGCTACGCCGCCAAGATCGTGGCGATCGGCCTCACCCGCAGGCCGAACTACCTCTTCGCCACCAAGCCCGGCAGCGGCATCCGCGCGGTCGGCGACTTCAAGGGCAGGCGGCTCGCCTTCTCGCAGGGCCAGGCCCAGGGGGTCGTACTGCTGCGGGCGCTGAAGCAGGCGGGCCTGAAGTACGACGAGGTGACGCTGGTGCCGCTGACCAGCAACCAGTTCCTCACCGCGCTGCAGTCCGGGCAGGTCGACGTGGCCCCGCTCGCCAACAGCCAGGCGCCCGCCTATCTGAAGCAGTACGAGGCGAAGGGCGCCCGCACCATTCCCACCGACGTCGTCGACCTGCTCAATCTGCTGTGGGCCCCGCAGTCCGTGCTGAACGACCCCGCGAAGGCCGCCGCGATCGCCGCCTACATCCCGCGGTGGGCCCAGGGCCAGGTGTGGCAGTACGAGCACCCGGACGTCTGGAACGAGGAGTTCTACGTCAAGACCCAGAACCTGACGCCGCAGCAGGCGCAGGGCATCTCCAAGCTCGCCAACAAGCCCCTGTTCCCGCCGAGCTGGGACGAGGCGATCAGGTGGGAGCAGGGGACGGCGGATCTGCTCGCCGAGGGCGGGTTCGTGAAGAAGTTCGACGTCTCCTCGCTGTTCGATCACCGCTTCGAGCCGATCGCCGCCAGGGCCGTACCGGAGGAGTACCGGAAATGACCGCCGTGACCACGACGACCGCCGCACCGGCGCGGGCCGCCGCCGAGCCCGGCCGGGTGCGCAGGCGCCGCCGCCTGTCCCCCGGCCGCCGGCTGCCCGCCGCCCGGCTGACCGGCCCGCTCCTTCTGCTCGTCCTGTGGGCCGCCGCGTCGGCCGCCGGAGCGCTCGACACGGGTGCCGTCCCGGCGCCCTGGACGGTGCTGCGGACCGCGGGCCGGCTGTGGACCGGCGGCACCCTGCCCACCGACATCCTGACCTCCCTGGAGCGGGCCGGATACGGCTTCGCGATCGGACTGGCCGCGGGCGTGCTGCTCGCGCTGGCCTCCGGGCTCAGCCGGACCGGGGAGGCGCTGATCGACGGGACCGTGCAGCTCAACCGGGCGATCCCGACCCTCGGACTCATCCCGCTGTTCATCCTCTGGCTGGGCATCGGGGAGACCTTCAAGGTCGCCATCATCGCGATCGTCGTCTACATCCCGGTCTATCTGAACACGCATGCCGCGCTGTCCGGCATCGACGACCGGTACGTCGAACTCGCCGAGGTGCAGGGCCTGTCCCGGTTCGCCTTCGTCCGCCAGGTGGTGATCCCGGGCGCGCTGCCCGGATTCTTCGTCGGGCTCCGGCTCGGGGTGACCGGTTCCTGGCTGGGCCTGGTGGTGCTGGAGCAGATCAACGCCACCAACGGCCTCGGCTACATGATGTTCCAGGCGCAGAACTACGGCCAGACCGACGTCATCCTGGTCGGCCTGCTGATCTACGGCGTCTTCGGCCTGGTCTCCGACAGCGTGGTCCGTCTGATCGAACGGAGGGTGCTGTCGTGGCGCCGCACACTGAGCAGCTGACCCGGACGGCCGTACGCATCCAGGGCCTGACCCGGTCGTTCGACGGCCGTACGGTCCTCGACGGCATCGATCTGGAGCTGCCCGCGGGCCAGTTCACGGCCCTGCTCGGACACAGCGGCTCCGGCAAGAGCACCTTGCTGCGGGCCATCGCCGGTCTCGACCACGGCGTCGCGGGCGACGGGGAGATCGGCGCGCCCGAGCGGGTGTCGGTCGTCTTCCAGGACTCCCGGCTGCTGCCCTGGCGGCGGGTGCTGGACAACGTCCTGCTGGGCGCGGACGGCAGGGACGCCGGGGACCGGGGCCGGGCCGCCCTCGCGGAGGTCGGCCTGAAGGGCCGCGAGCGGGCCTGGCCCGGCGAGCTGTCCGGCGGCGAGGCCCAGCGGGCCGCGCTGGCCCGCTCCCTGGTCCGCGAGCCCGAACTCCTGCTGGCGGACGAGCCGTTCGGCGCGCTGGACGCGCTGACCCGGATCAGGATGCACCACCTGCTGCGCGACCTGTGGCAGCGCCACCGGCCGTCCGTCCTGCTGGTCACCCACGACGTGGACGAGGCCATCGTGCTCGCCGACCGGGTGCTCGTCCTGGACCGGGGCCGGATCGGCCTCGACCTGGCCATCGACCATCCCCATCCGCGCTCCTACCGCGAGCCGGTGCTGGGCGAGTACCGCGAGCGGCTGCTGGCCGCGCTGGGCGTCACGGAGGATCACCAGTGACAAGAAGACTCCATCTGAACGCGTTCCTCATGGACACCGGCCATCACGAGGCCTCATGGCGGCTCCCCGAGAGCGACCCGCACGCGCACGTCGACCTGAAGCACTACGTCCGGCTCGCCCGGACCGCCGAGCGCGGCGCCTTCGACTCGCTCTTCCTCGCCGACGGCCCCCAGCTGTGGGGCAGCCTCGCCCAGCGGCCGGCCGGCGCGCTGGAGCCGCTCACCCTGCTGACCGCGCTGGCGACGGCCACCGAGCACATCGGCCTGATCGCCACCGCGTCCACGTCCTACAACTCGCCCTACAACCTGGCCCGCAAGTTCGCGTCGCTGGACATCATCAGCGGCGGCCGGGCCGGCTGGAACATCGTCACCACCGCCGGCGCCGAGGCCGCCCGGAACTTCGGACTGGACGCCGAGCCCGCGCACGCCGAGCGGTACGCACGCGCGGCCGAGTTCCTCGACGTGGCCCTGAAGCTGTGGGACAGCTGGGAGGACGACGCGGTCGTCGCCGACAAGGCGGCCGGTGTCTGGGGCGACGACAGCAGGATCCATCCACCCCGGCACCGGGGCAGGTACTTCAGCGTCGCGGGCGCCCTCAACGTGCCCCGCACGCCGCAGGGTTATCCCCTGCTGGTGCAGGCGGGGTCGAGCGAGGACGGCAAGGCGTTCGCCGCCCGGTACGCGGAGGCGGTCTTCACCGCGCAGCAGACCCTCGCCGGCGCCCAGGCCTTCTACGCCGACCTCAAGGCCCGTACCGCACAGGCGGGACGCAACCCCGAGCACATCAAGGTGCTGCCCGGGATCGTGCCCGTCCTCGGCTCGACGGAGGCGGAGGCACGGGCGGCGGAGCAGCTGCTGGAGGACCACATCGTGACCGACCACGCAGTGGCCCGGCTGGAGAGCTTGCTGCAACTGCCTTCCGGGTCGCTCGACTTGGACGCCCGGCTGCCGGCCGGCCTGCCGCCCGAGTCCGCCGTCGAAGGGGCCAAGTCCCGCTACACGCTCGTGGTCGAACTGGCCCGGCGCGAGAAGCTCACCGTCCGGCAGCTGATCGGGCGGCTCGGCGGCGGACGCGGTCACCTCACCTTCGCCGGGACGCCGGAGCAGGTCGCCGACCAGATCGAGACCTGGTTCGGACAGGGCGCCGCCGACGGCTTCAACATCATGCCCGCCGTGCTGCCCTCCGGCCTGGACGCGTTCGTCGACCACGTCGTACCGCTGCTGCGCGCCCGCGGACTGTTCCGCGACGCCTACGGCCCGCGCCGGACCCTCCGGGAGCGCTACGGCCTGCCCCGGCCCGCCAACCAGTACCTGAACCCCGCCTTCGCCTAGAGAGGACCCGCCCATGTCCATCGAGACCACCAAGCTCACCGCACGCATCGGCGCCCGCGTCCACGGTGTCGACATCACCCGGCCGCTCGCCCCGGAGCAGGTCGCAGAGATCCGTGAGGCCCTGAACGTCCACAAGGCGCTCGTGTTCGACGCCGCCGGGCTGGACGACGCCGGCCAGCAGGCCTTCGCCCGGCACTTCGGCGACCTGACCACCGCCCACCCGACGGTCGGCGCGGTCGACGGCGCCCCGAACGTGCTGCCCGTCGACAGCGAGCGGGGCCGCGCCAACCACTGGCACACCGACGTCACCTTCGTCCTGAACCCGCCGCAGGCCAGCACCCTGCGCTCGATCACCGTCCCGCCGTACGGCGGCGAGACCCTGATCGCGAACGCGGCCGCCGCCTACCGCGACCTGCCCGAGCCGCTGCGCCGCCTCGCCGACAGCCTGTGGGCCGAGCACACCAACGACTACGACTACGCCGTCCCGGAGGAGGACATCGACGAGGAAAAGGCCGCCCAGCGGGCCCAGTTCACGTCGATCACCTACCGCACGGTCCACCCGGTGGTCCGGGTGCACCCCCTGACCGGTGAACGCGGACTGTTCATCGGCGGGTTCGCGCAGCGGATCACCGGCCTGTCGGCCGGCGAGTCCCGGAAGGTGCTCGACCTGCTCCAGGCGTACGTCGCCCGGCCGGAGAACATCCTGCGCCACCGCTGGTCGGAGAACGAACTCGTGCTCTTCGACAACCGGATCACCCAGCACTACGCCATCGACAACTACGACGGACGGCCGCGCCGGCTGCACCGGGTCACCGTCGCCGGTGACGTCCCGGTCGGCATCGAGGGCAAGGAGAGCTACGCGATCGAGGGCGACGCCTCTCACTACACGCCAGTACTCACGGCTGCGTAACCGTCACCCTGCGTATGCCGGGTGTCCGGATACTGGGCGGTCCCTTCGCCTGAGCGGACGGGCCGCCCAGACTGGCGGCGTTTTTGCCCGACCATTGCCCTGCCGGGAGAGCCGCGACCATGTCCAGCAGCACGACCACCGAGACGCCGCCGCAGCAGCACGACGGCGGCTCCCTCTCCCACGGCCTCAAGCAGCGCCATCTGTCGATGATCGCGCTGGGCGGGGTCATCGGCGCGGGTCTGTTCGTCGGATCGGGGGCCGGCATCGCCGCCGCCGGGCCGTCCATCGTGATCGCCTACACGCTCTCCGGCCTGCTGGTGATGCTGGTGATGCGGATGCTGGGCGAGATGTCGGCCGCCTACCCGTCCTCCGGTTCCTTCTCCGCGCACGCCGAGCGGGCGATCGGCCCCTGGGCGGGCTTCGCCGCCGGCTGGTCCTTCTGGGTGCTGCTGTGCACGGCCGTCGGCCTGGAGGGCATCGGCGCCGCGAAGATCGTCCAGGGCTGGCTGCCGGGCACCCCGCAGTGGATGTGGGTGGCCCTGTTCATGGTGGTGTTCTGCGGCACCAACCTCGCCGCCGTGAAGAACTTCGGCGAGTTCGAGTTCTGGTTCGCCGCGCTGAAGGTGGGCGCGATCAGCCTGTTCCTGGTCCTCGGCGTGCTGGCCATCGCCGGGGTGCTGCCCGGCACCCACTCCCCCGGCGCCGCGAACCTGTCCGACTTCATGCCGCACGGCAACCACGGCCTGCTGGTCGGCCTGCTCGCCTCCGTCTTCGCCTACGGCGGCCTGGAGACGGTCACCATCGCGGCGGCCGAGTCCGAGAACCCGGTGCGCGGCGTGGCCTCGGCCGTGCGCACGGCCATGTGGCGCATCGCCCTGTTCTACATCGGCTCGATGGCCGTGGTGGTCACCCTCGTGCCGTGGGACTCCGAGGAGGTGGTGACGAAGGGCCCGTACGTCGCCACGCTCGACCATCTCGGCATCCCCGGCGCGGGCCAGCTGATGAACGTGGTCGTCCTGGTCGCCCTGCTGTCCGCGATGAACGCCAACATCTACGGCTCCTCGCGCATCGCCTACTCGCTGGTCGAGCGCGGCCAGGGCCCGAAGGCGCTGGTCAGGCTGTCCGGCGGGGTGCCCCGGATCGCGGTGCTCACCTCCTGCTTCTTCGGTTTCGTCTGCGTGCTGCTGAGCTACTGGCGCCCGGACGACGTCTTCCCCTGGCTGCTGAACATGATCGGCGCGGTCATCCTGGTCGTCTGGATCTTCATCGCGGTCTCCCAGCTGCTGCTGCGCCGCCGCATCGAGCGCGAGGCCCCCGAGAAGCTGGTCGTGCGCATGTGGGGGTTCCCCTGGCTGACCTGGGTGGCGCTGGCCGGCATGGCCACGATCTTCGTCCTGATGGCCCGTGAGCCGGACACCCGGGTCCAGCTGCTGTCCACCGGCGGCATGACGGTGGTCCTGGCAATCGTCGGCTACCTCTGGCAGCGGGCCCGCGCCCGCCGCTGAGCCCTCACCCCCGGCGCCGGCCCCCACGTGCGACACGTGGGGGCCTTTCCGTTGCCCAGACCTTCTTGCTGCTAGCTTGTTGTTGCAAGAGACTTGCAATAACAAGTTCTCCAGAGGGGATCGCCCATGCCCGTCTACACGCTGCCCGACCTGCCGTACGACTACGCCGCGCTGGCCCCTGTGATCAGCCCGGAGATCATCGAGCTGCACCACGACAAGCACCACGCGGCCTATGTGAAGGGCGCCAACGACACGCTGGAGCAGCTCGCCGAGGCGCGGGACAAGGAGCAGTGGGGATCGGTCAACGGTCTGGAGAAGAACCTGGCCTTCCACCTCTCCGGCCACATCCTGCACTCGATCTACTGGCAGAACATGACCGGTCCGAAGGAGGGCGGCGGCGAGCCGCTCGCCCGGGACGGCGTCGGCGAGCTGGCCGAGGCGATCAAGGAGTCCTTCGGCTCCTTCGCCGGTTTCAAGGCGCAGTTGTCCAAGGCCGCCGCCACCACCCAGGGCTCCGGCTGGGGCGTGCTGTCCTACGAGCCGCTCAGCGGCCGGCTGATCGTGGAGCAGGTCTACGACCACCAGGGCAACGTCGGTCAGGGCTCCACCCCGATCCTGGTCTTCGACGCCTGGGAGCACGCCTTCTACCTGCAGTACAGGAACCAGAAGGCGGACTTCGTCGAGGCCATGTGGCAGGTGGTCGACTGGCAGGACGTGGCCCGCCGGTACGAGGCCGCCAGGTCCCGCGCCGGCGTGCTGCTGCTCTCGCCCTGACGGCCGCCTGGACGTCCTGCCTCGTGTTCGTCTTCTCACCCTTCACGCGGGCAGGCGGAAAAAGGAGGACCCCGCGAGGACAGGCCTCGCGGGGTCTTCCCGTGCGATCACGGCACCCGGACTACAGGTTGCTGAAGTCCGGCCCCTTGGTCCTGGTGCGCTTCAGCTCGTAGAAGCCCGGGACCGAGGCGACGGCGACGGCGCCGTCCCACAGGCGGGCCGCCTCCTCGCCCTTGGGGGCGGGGGTGACGACCGGGCCGAAGAAGGCGATCTGCTCGCCGTCGGGGCCGGGCAGCGCGATCACCGGGGTGCCGACGTCCTGGCCGACCTTCTCGATGCCCTCCTTGTGGGAGGCGCGCAGCTCGGCGTCGAACTCGAAGTCCTCCTGCTCGGCGTAGTCGATCAGCTCGGCGGGCAGGCCGACGTCCGCGAGGGCGCCGGTGACGGCCTCCAGGGTCGGGCCCTCGCCGTTGTTGTGGATGCGGGTGCCGAGCGCGGTGTAGAGCGGGCCGAGGACGTCCGCGCCGTGCTTCTGCCAGGCCGCGGTGACCACGCGCACCGGCTGCCAGGCCTTGGTGGCGAGCATCTCCCGGTACTCCTCGGGCAGCTCGTCCAGCTTGTCCTCGTTGAGGACGGCGAGGCTCATGATGTGCCAGCGGACCTCGATGTCCCGGACCTTCTCCACCTCCAGCACCCAGCGGGACGTCATCCAGGCCCACGGGCACAGCGGGTCGAACCAGAAGTCGACGGGGGTCTTGCCGGACTCGGACATGGCTCTCCTCAGCGAAAAGGCACTTTTCCGAACGTCAACGACGCCCTCGCGATCGGCATTCCCTGCTGACCCCTGTCAGGGGCACATGGCAGGATCGGTCCTGTTCCATCTCATCCACGCGATCACGAGGGAGTGCCGTCCGTGCCCGGTGAGAATCTGTCCCGCGACGAGGCCCGGGAGCGGGCCGCCCTGCTGTCCGTAGACGGGTACGACGTGTCCCTGGACCTCAGGTCCGCCGTCGGCGACGGCGGCGGCGAGCCGCGCACGTTCCGCTCGGTGACGACGATCCGCTTCCGCTGCAACGAACCGGGCGCCTCCACCTTCGCCGACCTGATCGCGCCCAGCGTCACCGCGGTGTCGCTCAACGGCCGGGACCTGGACCCGGGCGAGGTCTTCGACGGCGCGCGGATCGCGCTGGAGGACCTGGCAGCGGAGAACGAGCTGGTGGTGGACGCGCAGTGCGCCTACTCCCGCACCGGCGAGGGCCTGCACCGCTTCGTCGACCCCGAGGACGGCGAGGTCTACCTCTACACCCAGTACGAGCCGGCCGACGCCCGCCGCGTCTTCGCGAACTTCGAGCAGCCGGACCTGAAGGCGCCGTACCGCTTCGAGGTGCGGGCACCCGAGGGCTGGACGGTGTGGAGCAACGGCGCGGGCGAACTCGCCGACGGCGTCTGGCGGTTCGCGGAGACCAAGCCCATCTCCACGTACATCACGTGCGTGGTGGCGGGGCCGTACCACTACGTCACCGACTCCTACACCCGCACGTTCGAGGACGGCACCAAGCTGGAGATCCCGCTCGGCGCGATGTGCCGCAAGGGGCTGGCCCCGCACTTCGACGCCGAGGACGTCTTCCTGGTCACCAGGCAGGGTCTGGACTTCTTCCACGAGCACTTCGACTACCCGTACCCGTTCGGCAAGTACGACCAGGCGTTCGTGCCCGAGTACAACCTCGGCGCCATGGAGAACCCGGGCCTGGTGACCTTCCGCGAGGAGTACATCTTCCGCGGCAAGGTGACCCAGGCGTCGTACGAGGCCCGCGCCAACGTGATCCTGCACGAGATGGCGCACATGTGGTTCGGCGACCTGGTCACCATGGAGTGGTGGGACGACCTGTGGCTCAAGGAGTCCTTCGCGGACTTCATGGGCACCTTCGCGAACGTGGGCGCGACCCGCTTCAAGGACGCCTGGATCACCTTCGCCAACCGCCGCAAGGCCTGGGCGTACCGCGCGGACCAGCTGCCCTCCACGCACCCGGTCACGGCGGACATCCGCGACCTGGAGGACGCCAAGCTGAACTTCGACGGCATCACCTACGCCAAGGGCGCCTCGGTGCTCAAGCAGCTGGTGGCGTACGTCGGGCAGGACGCGTTCCTGGAGGGCGCCCGCCGCTACTTCAAGCGGCACGCCTACGGCAACACCCGGCTCGGCGACCTGCTGTCGGCGCTGGGCGAGACCAGCGGCCGGGACATGTCGGCGTGGGCGCGGTCCTGGCTGCAGACCGCCGGGGTCAACTCGCTGACCCCCCAGGTGCTGCTGGACTCGGGGGGCCGTGTGGCCGAGCTGGCGGTGGTGCAGGAGGCGCCCGAGTCGCATCCCGAGCTGCGTCCGCACCGGATCGCGGTGGGCCTGTACCGGCGCGCGGGCGCCGGCGCGCTGGAGCGGTACGCGCGCGTGGAGACGGACGTGCACGAGCCGCGCACGGTCGTCGGGGACCTCGCGGGCGCGGAGGCCCCGGATCTCGTCCTGGTCAACGACGACGACCTGACGTACTGCAAGACCCGCTTCGACGACACCTCGCTGGCCACGCTGAAGGAGCACCTGGGCGCGCTGACCGACCCGCTGGCCCGGGCGCTGTGCTGGTCGGCGCTGTGGAACATGACCCGGGACGCGCTGCTGCCGGCGCGGGACTTCATCGGCCTGGTGCTGCGGTTCGCGGGCCGCGAGTCCGACATCGGCGTGCTGCAGATGCTGCACGCCTGGGCCAACTCGGCGCTGGTGCACTACGCGGCGCCCGAGTGGCGGGCGGCCGGCGGCGACCTGCTGGCCGAGGGAGCGCTGCGGGAGCTGCGGGCGGCCGCGCCGGGCAGCGAGCAGCAGCTGGCCTGGGCGCGGTTCTACGCGACGGTGGCCTCCGCCGAGCCGGACCTGAAGCTGCTGCGGGACCTGCTGGACGGCACGACGGAGCTGGAAGGCCTCCAGGTGGACCAGGAGCTGCGCTGGGCGTTCCTGGAGCCGCTGGCCGCGCACGGGGCGGCGGACGAGTCGGCGCTGGCGGCCGAACTGGCCCGCGACGACACGGCGTCCGGCAAGCGCCACCAGATCCGCTGTCTGGCGGCCCGCCCGTCGGCGGCGGTCAAGGCGCAGGCCTGGGCGCAGGTGGTGGAGTCCGACACGCTGTCGAATGCGCTGGTGGAGGCGACGATCGCGGGCTTCGCCCAGCCCTCGCAGCGGGAGCTGACCGCGCCGTACGCACCGCTGTACTTCGCGGCGATCGAGCGGGTGTGGCGGGAGCGGTCGATCCAGATCGGCATGGACGTCGTGCGGGGGCTGTTCCCGGCGCTGCAGGACCGCGCCGAGACGCTGCGGGCGACGGACTCGTGGCTGCAGGAGCACGCGGACGCGGCGCCGGCGCTGCGCCGGCTGGTGCTGGAGGCGCGGGACGACCTGGCGCGGGCGCTGCGGGCACAGGCGTGCGACGCGTCGGCCGCCGGCCACTGACCCTTGGCCTGAGCTTGCCCGGTCGGTGACCGTTACGAAATTCGGTCAAACTGAACCGTAACCCCTGGTCCGCACCCGATCAGACCAGGGGTTACCCCTCCCCGGTCGGCATCCGAACACCTGACCTTTAGTCCCGCATCGTCCGCATTTCTCGACGGGCGTGTAACAGCGGTTAAGGGTGGGACCGGGCGCGGGAATCCCGACGCCATGACGCACAACACCCCGCTCTCCCCCCGCCCCCTCCGGCATCTGTCCCACGTCCGCCGCCGTGTCCTGACGACGGCTCAACTGCGCTCGCACGGCGTGACGACGGCCGAGCTGAACGAGCAGTGCCGCCCCGGCGGACCCTGGCAGATGCTGCTGCCGAACGTGGTCCTGCTGCGCCCCGGGCCGCCCACGGGCGAGGAGCGTCTGCACGGGGCCCTGCTGTACGCGGCCCGCGAGTCCGCGCCCGGCGTCCCGGCCCAGCCCACGGCCGAGGCCCCGCACCAGCAGGTGTACGCCGAGGCGGTGATCACCGGTCTCGCGGCCCTCACCCTGCACGGCTTCTCCGCCACCCCGCCGCTGCTCTCCCTGGACCGCGTGGACGTGCTGGTGCCGCGACTGCGCCGGCTGCGCTCCGCCGGTTACGTCCGCGTGCTGCGCACCCCCGCCCTGCCCACCCCGGTCGCGGTGACGGGCCTGCCGGTGGCGCCGGTGCCGCGGGCGCTGGCGGACGCGGTGGCGGAGCTGACGGACGGGGAGGCGGTACGGCGGCTGCTGACCGAGGCGGTGCGCGGCGGGCACTGCGAACCGGCGTCCGTCGTGAGGGAGTTGACGCAGGCGAAGCTGCTGAGCCGGCCGCACGTGGTGGACGCGGTGGACGCGCTGGTGGCGGAGGGCCGCTCGATCGCCGAGGCCCGCCTGTACCGGATGGTCCGCGAGTACGGCCTGCCCGACCCGGTGTGGAACGTCGACCTGCGGCTGCCCGGCGGCCCGCACCTCGGCGGCCTGGACGCGTACTGGCCGGACCAGGCGGTGGCGGTGGAGCTGGACACGCGGGCGCCCCGGCAGGACGACGACGAGCTGTGGTCGGAGTACGCGCGCAAGCGCGAGTACCTGGAACGGCTCGGGATCACGGTCGTCCACATCACCCCGAAGAAGCTCAGGCAGGCGATGGAGCAGCAGGCGGCGGTGGTGCGCACGGCCCTGATGGCCGCCGCCGACCGGGATCCGGCGGCCTATGTCGTGGTGCTGCCCCGGTAGCGACGGACCGGGAGGCGGCGGGAGGGCGGCGGCCGGCCCGCCGGCCGCGTCACCCGAACGGTGGAGCCTCGCGGGCGGACCGGTGCGGGCCACGAAAGATGAGAGGTATGCGACACAACCGGACAGCCGCGTGTACGTCCGCCCTGGTGCTCGCCGCGGCCTGCCTCGCCGCTGCCCCCGTGACGGCGCAGGCGGCGCCCCGGACGGCGGCCGTGAGCTACACCGCCCTCGGCGACTCCTACTCCTCCGGCGTCGGCGCCGGCGACTACCTCCCCGGCCGGGCGGAGTGCAAGCGCAGCAGCCGCGCGTACCCCATGCTGTGGGCGAAGGCCCACGGGGTGACGTCCTTCGCCTTCGCCGCCTGCGACCACGCCCGCACCACCGACGTGCTGGACCACCAGCTCGGCTCGCTCGGGCCCCGTACGCGGCTGGTCACGCTCACGGTCGGGGGCGGCGACGCGGGCTTCGCCTCCGTCATGACGACGTGCGCGCTGGGCGGCGCCGGGCTGTGCCGGTCGGCCGTGGCCGGCGCCCGCTCCACCCTGCAGGGGCCCCTCCCGGCCGCCCTGGACCGGCTCTACTCGGCCATCAGGAAGCGGGCTCCCGCCGCGCGGGTGGTGGTGCTCGGCTATCCGCACCTGTACCGGCTCAACGGCACCTGCCGGTCCGGCCTGCGGGACAGCGAGCGGGCCGACCTGAACCGCGCGGTGGACCAGCTCGACACGGTGCTCGCCCGGCGCGCCGCCGCGCACGGCTTCGCCTTCGCCGACGTCCGCGCCGCCTTCACCGGCCACGAGATCTGCTCCGGCGCCCCCTGGCTGCACAGCGTCGACCTGCTGTCCCTGACCGACTCGTACCACCCCACGGCCCCCGGCCAGGCCCGCGGCTATCTCGCGGCGCTCGACCGGGTGTCCTGAGCGCGGCCCGCTACCGCTCGTCCGCCCCCTCGTCGTCGAGGGGTGCCGGGCCCTGGAGAAGGCCGGCTTCGCCGGCGAGGGCGTACCGCGCGGCCTCGCCCTCCGGGAGGGCCGGCGAGGCGGTGGCCTCGGCCGGGGCGTGCGGTACGTCGATCCGGTGCCCGGCGACGTGCGCGGCGTACACCTCGTCCAGCAGCGCGGCGTACGCGGCGATCATGCGGGTGCGGCTGAAGCGCTCACGGGCGGCCAGCAGCGCCGGGGCCAGCCGCGCGCGGCCGGCGACCGCCGCGGTCCAGGCCAGGGCGATCGCGCCCGGGTCCGGCGGGGTGACGAAGCCGTGGCCGGTGACGATGTCCGCGCTGTCGCCGACGTCCGTGGTGACCGGGACGGCGCCGCACATCATGCCCTCGATCAGGCACAGCGGCGCCGCCTCGCCGAAGACGGAGGTCAGGGCGACGACGTCGGCGGCGGCGTACACCGCCGGCATGTCGTGCCGCACGCCGAGCAGATGCACCCGCCCGGTGAGGTCCGGCGCGTCGGCGAAGGCGTCGGCGAGGTCGGCGCGCAGCCCGGGGTTGCCGGGCGTCATCCCGGCGCCGCACATCAGCAGGTGCCCGCCGCCCTCGCGGGCCAGCCAGGCGCGGGCCGCCCTCAGCAGCAGCGGGACGTTCTTCATCGCGGCGTACCGGGCCGCGAAGACGATCACCGGCGCCCGGTCCGCGATGCCGAGGGCGGCGCGCACGGCGAGGCGGGCGGCGGGGTCGGGGCGGAAGCGGAGCAGGTCGACGCCGTTGGGGATGACGCGCAGGAAGCGGCCCGGGATGCCGGCGGCCTCGTAGGCGGCCCGGGTGGACTCGGCGCAGCACACGCAGGCGGCCACCGTGCCGTCGGCGAGGGCGGCCTTGAGCTGGTCGAGGGCGGGGCCCTGGTTCTCCGGGTCGGAGCGGTGCAGGCAGACCACGACCGGGCGGCGGGGCAGGCCGGCCTGGTTGAGCAGGGCCAGCGGCTGCTCCTTCAGGGAGAGGATCACATCCGCCCCGGCCATCGACCGAGCGGTTTCGGCCAGCTCGGGCCCGCTGAAAACGTTCGCCGCGAGCGCGCCGTCGGCCAGGCCCGCGCTGCGGCCGAGCGAGGTGACGCCGATGCCGTCGACGGTCAGCGCCCGGTAGCAGGGGTCGTCCTCCATGCGCTGCCGGGTGGCCTCGCGCCGGACCTCGTCGTGAATGCTGAGTACCTGGTGGGACTGGCCGCCCTCGGTCAGTCCCCGTACGACGTCGCTGTGCACGATCCGGGCTCCTCCGGAGAAGAAGCCCTCGTAGACCGACAGCACCCGCAGTCCGTGCCTCGCGCGCACGCGACCACCCGCCTTGCATGAATGATCAAAAAGATCGAGCCAACCCCGTCCACAGCGGGTTAGCCGATATGAGGCGGTACGGACATTGCGTCCGCGTTAACACGGAATGACGCGGACGAAACGGCGGCTAACAGAATTCCCCGTCGATCACCGATTCCGGATCTCCGGCCCAGTCGCCGTTGAAATTGAATGCGATCGCATGCTCACCGTCCGTCGTCGTGACCGCCGAGGACAGGGAGCCGTGGATTCCGCCGTCGTGGCCCCACACGTGAACGCCGCAGCTCAGACGCAGGTCCATGATCCCGAGGCCGTAGCGCGCGCCCGGGATGCCGGTGGCCTCGACGGTGGTCTTCATTTCCGCCAGCTGCCGGGGCGGGAGGAGTTTTCCGCGGAGCAGTGCGCTGTAGAAACGATCGAGGTCGGCGGAGTCCGAGATCATTTCACCCGCGGCGGAGGCGAGGGACGGATTCAGCTGGGTGACGTCGCGGGCCGGGCTTTTCGGATCGGCGAATTTCGAGTAGGCGCGGCTGCTCGGCCGGGGCACGGTGACGCGGGTGCCGGGAACGGAGGTGCCCCGCAGCCGCAGCGGCGCGATGATCCGGCGCTCGATCTCGGTGGCGTACGGGTGCCCCGTCACCTTCTCGATCACCATGCCGGCCAGGACGTAGTTGGTGTTGGAGTACTTCCAGGAGGCGCCGGGAGCGAAGTCCGGCCGGTGCCGCATGGCGATCCGCACCAGCTCGCCGGGGGTGTGGGTGTCGTAGCGGTGCCGGAGGAAGCCGTCCTCGGTGAAGACCGAGCGGTAGAAGCCGGTGTCGCTGGTGTAGTCGAAGACGCCGCTGGTGTGGTTGAGCAACTGGCGGACGGTGATGTGCCGCCCGTCGTGGCCGTGTCCGCGCACGACGCCCGGCAGCCACTTGTCCACCGTGTCGTCCAGCGACAGCCGGCCCTCCGCCTCCAGCTGGAGCAGCACGGTGGCGACGAAGGTCTTGGTGATGCTGCCGACGCGGTACCGGTCGGCGGCCGAGCGCGGCCGGCCCGTGCCGAGATCGCCCACCCCGGCCGTAAAGGACCAGGACCAGGTGCCGTGGCCGTCCTCGGCGGTGGCGGTCACCCCGGGCACGCCGGCCGCGACCGCCGCCTGGAGGGCCTTGGCGGTGCCCGCGTGCCCGGGGCCCGGGGCCGTGGCCGTGGCGGCGGCCGGGGCCGCGAGGGCCGCCGAGAGGAGTACGGCCGTGGCGGCCACCAGGGTCGTGCGTACGCGCATGTCTTCCCCAACCTGTGCTGTCCGGTGCGGTCGGGGGAGGAAACCGGCGCGGCATGCCCGAAGGTTGCCCGGCGTTGGGCCGGTTGGGTGACTCTCAGCCCTTCTTGAGCACCAGCTCGGTGTTCCGGTCGGCCGCGCTGCCCGCCAGGGTCTTGTTGGCGCCGGGGGCGTTGAAGGCCAGCTCGCGGTAGAGGGCGGCGAGGCCGGTCTGGGAGAGGTCGGCGAAGTCGGTGCGGTGCGGGGCGGCCGACTCGATCAGGGTGGTGAACACCGAGAGCGTGCCGTCCTTGTTGTCCACCAGCTCGATGATGCGGGCCAGGTGGGGGTAGTCGACGTGGGAGGCGGTGGAGATCTCCCAGAAGGAGCGGCCGCCGGAGGCCTGGTGCGGGGTGATCACGTTCTTGTGGATGTGACCGTTCACCCACGCCAGCACGTTGGCGTGGGCGCTCAGCACCGAGACCACCTCGGCGCCGCCGTGCCGCTTCTCGCCCGGACGGGCCGGGTCGGGGCGGGTGTTGTCCATCGACTTGCTGGTGTGGTGGCTGAAGACGACGGCGTAGGAGTCCTTGTTGTCCTTCAGCGTCTTGTCCAGCCACTTCAGCTGGGCGGTGCCGATGGAGCCCTCGTAGTGGCCGCCTGCGTCGGTGGTGTCGAGGCTGATGCCGATGACGTCGTCGGAGATGCGGAAGGCGTAGTACTGGGTGCCCGCGTCGAGGTTGGCCGAGGAGTACCCGTGCCCGACCGGGCCGAGTCCCTGGTGGGCGGGGTCCAGGTGGGCCTTGAGGTAGTCGGCCTGGGTGTAGGGGACGCGCTTCTCGTCCGGCGTGACCGAGCGCATGGAGCGGGCGTGCGCCTTGAGGAAGTCGCGGTAGCCGGCGCCCCTGGGGTCGGTGGCCTTCTTGATGGCGTCCTGGAGCTTCTTGGCGTCGGCGGCGGAGACGCTGAACAGCTTCTTGCCGCCGATGGCCGCCTCGGCGAGATAGGGGTCGCCGTGGGAGCCGTAGCAGCCGAGCGGCAGGGCGTCGTGGTTGCCGACGGTGGAGTACCAGGGCAGCTTCAGACCGGGGCTGAGCACCTCGCGGATCGCGGCGGCCAGGTAGCCCTTCAGGTGCGGGAAGCCGAGCGCCTTGTCGTTGTCGCGGCTGGTGGACTCCGGCTGCCAGTACAGCTTCATGCCGCTGTTCTGCACGCCCTCGTAGTGCTTGGGGTCACCGGAGTTGGGGGTGATGCGGCCGCCGCTCATCACCTTCATGAACCACTCCAGTTCGGAGTGGGCGTTGTTGTCGGTGTTGTCGCCGGTCGTCATCACGAAGTGCAGCGGGGCGCCGGTGACGGGGGCGCCCCGCAGCGCGTTGACCCGCTCCACCAGCGAGACGGCGCCCTGCACGGTGAGCGCCTCCTGCGGGCGCCAGGCGTGCACATCGGTGGAGCGCAGGTACTCCAGCCGCAGCGGGTGCTGCACGTCCTGCAGATGCAGGTCGGTGAACTGCACGAACGCGGCGAGCGTCCTGCGGCGGCCGGCCCGCCCGGACTTGGGGGCGGCCAGCTCGCTGCGCACGACCCGGCTCCAGCCCGCACCGTCGCCGAGCCGCCGGTAGCCGGAGCTGTTCCGCGGTGCGGCGACGGAGGCGAGGGTCGTGCCCCTGGTGTACGGGGCGAGGGCGGCCGGGCCGGCCTGCCGGGAGTGGGCGACCGGCGCCGCCGCGGTGGTGGCGGCCTCGCTGTCGGTGGGGCGGAGGGCGTAGCCGACGCCCGCGGAGAGCGAGACGGCTCCGGCGGCGGCGAGGACGGTACGGCGGTTGACCCCCAGGCTGGAAGCAGTGGAGGCGGCGACAGAGCGTATGCGCGACATTGGCGCGATCTCCCCGAGTGCGAACGCGTCGGCAGTGGTCGCGGGCCGTCGCTGACGCGAACGCCCCGCTCGCCTTGGATCGTTGGCACCGGGGATGACCTGCGCGTGAACGCGGCGGCAACGCGCAGCGCCGATCACCGTACGTGGATCACGGGGTACCGGCCGCGGTCATGGAGTGGATCGCGCGCGGCCGGGAGGCGGTCACTCCTCGTTCACTTCCTGGGGTAGAGGAGGGGTTCCGGCGGTGAGGTGGCCGTGCGCGGGACGCTCCCGCCTCAGCCGCAGCGCGGTGTCGACCACGGGCACCCGGTTCAGGCCCGGCACGGCCGAGAGGTCCTGCCATGCGGCGAAATCCGTGGATCCGCCGACCTCGTACCGGAGTTCTCCGCCGACGACCTCGCCTTCGTAGAGGAGCCGCAGGGCGTGGTGGTCCCTGCGGCGGCAGAACCGGGCGGCCTGGACGAGCCGGAAGGAGTCGACACCGAGGAGACCGGTCACCTCGATGCGGTAACCGGTCTCCTCCATGACCTCGCGGCGGACGGTGTCGTACGGGTCCTCGCCGTGCTCCATGCCGCCGCCCGGCAGCACCCACTCGGGGGTGCCGTCGGGCCCGGGTGACCGGGCCAGGAGGATCTGTTCGTCGCGGACGCACACGGCGTAGGCCGCCACCCTCAGGTTCCGTCGCATGCGCGGACGTTAGCGCGGGATGCCCGGATTCGCCGGTGAGTATTCGGGCGCCGACCAGCGCAGCGGCAGGGCGGCCGGGGTCCACAGGGCCTCGGTGAGGGTGAAGCGCACGCTGCGCCCGCCGCCGGCGGTGAACTCGGTGTGCGCCTCGCCGGTGAGCTGGAGGGTGGTGCCGGTGGTCCAGTCGAGGAGGAGCAGTCCCGCGCGGGGGTCGCTGCGCAGGTTGCCCAGGGACAGGAACATGGCGTTGCCGGGGTAGTCCGGCCAGGTCAGTTCGCGCGGGGAGACGACCCGGACGAACCCCGGGTTGCCGCCCCGGTGGCTGGCGTCGGCTCCGCCGGGGTGGACCGTGGCCAGGAAGAAGGTGTCGGCCGCCCGGACGAACTCCGCCTGTTCGGCGGTGAGTTCGGTGATCCGCCGGGGCGTGGCGGGGGTACGGCCGGCGACCGTCTCGTACGACGCCCTGCGCTGGATGTACTTGGGGCAGTTGGAGAAGACCTGGTCCGCCTCCACCGCGAAGCCCTCCGGTGCCGGCCGCAGGCGGCCGTTGACGCGCATACGGCGCCGGGTGCGCGGGTCCAGCGCGATGGTGCCCACGGGCGTGCCGGGGGTCTGCAGCGCGGTGGCGAGCCGCCCGGCGCCGGTGCTCACGGACACCTGGCGCGGCCCGGTGGCGCGGACGAAGCCCGGCGGGCCCGTGAGCGCCGACGCCCACACCCGCCCCGTCCCCGGATCCGCCGCGCCCACCACCAGCAGGGGCTGCATCTCCAGGAAGGCCGCCGCGACCGGCTTGATGTCCTGGCCGAGGGAGCGGCCCACGTGGGCGGCGCGGTCGCGGACGCCCAGGAGGTCCTGCAGGGCGAGCGAGCCCGCGTGGTAGGCGCCCATGACTAGAAGAAACCGCAGGTCGGGGCGTCCGCGTGGGGGGCCGGGGCGCCGTCGGGGCCGAGCGGGGCGGAGATCTCCACGCGGATGCCGTCCGGGTCGTGGAAGAAGATCCCGCCCGTGGCGCCGCCCTCGCGGTGGGCGACCACGCCGTCGTGGGCGAAGTCCACTCCGGCGGCCCGCAGCACGGTCTCGTAGGCGCGGACGCGGTCGACCGAGCCGACCGCGAGGGCGAGGTGGTGCAGCCCGGACCGGCCGCTGTCGTACGGCCCCTGCGCCTGCTGCCAGAGGGTGACGAGCGGGGCGCCTCCGGGCTCCCCCAGCATCGCCCAGCGCTGGTCGTCCTCCTTGCCCTCGGCGAGCACGGCGAAGCCGAGGAGGTCGCGGTAGAGGGCGAGGGAGCGGTCGAGGTCGGTGACGTTCAGTCCTGCGTGCGCGAGGTGCGGGGCCATGGTTCTTCCCTTCCAGGTGCCTAACTGTTGTCTTCGACAGTAGAGGGTTAGATGTGCCGGGGTCAACCGGTCACATACACTTGAGTGGTTAGGTCGGAAGGAGTGCTCCATGCCCAGCAGCCGCGATCCCCGTCCGCTCACCGGTGAGCCGCTCGCGCTCGATCTGCTCAACACCCGGTGGAACCGGGACGGCGTCACCCAGGACCTGCTCGCCGGCACGGAGGGCCTCGCGGTGTGGCTCGCGAGCAACGGGCTGGCCGGGGACCACCCGGCCGGCCCCGAGGCGCTGGAGCATCTGCGCGCGGCGCGCACCGCGCTCAAGGCGGCGGTGGACGGGCCGCCGGCCGAGGCGGCGCCGCTCGTGGACGCCGTGCTGGAACACGGGCGGATCCGGGCCCGGCTGACCGCGGACGGCCCCGCCGAGGAGCCGGAGTTCGCCGACCCGTCCTGGGGGCCGGCCTGGCTCGCCGCCCGGAACTACCTGGAGCTGATCAGCCGGGCGCCGGAGCGGATCCGGACCTGCGCCGGGGGCGGCTGCATCCTGCACTTCTTCGACACGTCCCGCAACGGCACCCGCCGCTGGTGCTCGATGGCGGCGTGCGGCAACCGCGCGAAGGCCTCACGGCATTACGCGCGCTCCAGGGAAGGCTGACGTCGGCGCCGGGCCCTTCCGCGAGGGGGTCACGGCGTGCCCGTTGGCGCCTCTTCGGCGGTGGGGCAGGTGGTGTGCCGGGAGGCGGGCAGGGCCTGGGTGATCCAGGCGCGGTTCACCGCCACGCGGGTGTCCCCGACGGCCCAGACGCTCGCGTCGGGCCGGCCCGCGCCGACCTGGACGAGGACGTGCTGTCCGGTGCGCGGGGCCGGCCGCGCACCGGCGTCGAGCAGGAAGTTCACCCGGGCGGGTCCGTGCGCGGGCTTGTAGGAGCGGATCACCTTCAGCGTTATCCGGTTCCAGGGCGACTGCTCCCGCGGTTCCACCTTCGCCACGGTGCCCTCCACGACCAGCCGGGAGCAGGCCAGGGCGCGTACCGGGTCGGTCGGCCGCCCGTCGTCCTGGGAGACACCGGCCCGGGCGTCGCCCGCGCTCTTCGCCGCCGCGGCGGAACCGGAGCCGTCCGAGCCCCCGGAGTGCGTCACCATCCAGCCGAACCCGACGACCAGCGCGAAGGCCCCGGCCCCGGCGAGCGCCCCGAACGCGACCCGCACCGCCCGGCGGGACCCGGAGGGCCGGCCGGGACGCGGGGGGCGGCGCCCGGCGCGAACCCCGGGCGCGGGCACCGCCCCGGCATGTGTCACCGGTTCCCCGGTGCGCGGCACACCTTCGGCCTGCTCCCCGGTCAGCGCCTGCGCGATCCGGCCGAGCTGATCCCTCAGCACCGCCAGATCGGCCTCGGCCGCCCGGTGCCCGGCGAGGAAGGCGGGATCCCGGCGGGCCTCCTCCGACAGCGGCTCCCCCGTGATCGCGGCCATCAACGCGTCCATACCGCCGTACTCACCGCCCACACCGTTCACCGAGCCGCCGGGGTGCTCGGTGCCCCGAGCACCCGCAACGCCACTCTCGCTCTGCGGTCCCCGTGCCCCCGCAGCACCGCTCTCGCCGTGCGATCCGCGCGAGTCGCTGCCCGGATCCCCCGAGCCCCGCGCACCCCCGTCGCCGCCAGGACCCCCCGAGCCGCGCACACCCCCGACGCCGCCGGAACCGCCCAAGCCCCGCGGCTCGCCGGCGCCGCCGGGACTCCCGGAGCCCCGCGTACCCCCGACGCCGCCGGAACTTCCGCAGCCCCGCACCCCGCCGAGGTCACCCGAACCCCCGGAGCCCGACCCCCCGGAGCCCCGCACACCCCCGTCGCCGCCGGAACTCCCCAAGCCCCGCGGCTCGCCGGCGCCACCCAAGCCCCCGGAGCCCCCCGAGCCCGGCGGCCCGCCCACGCCACCCGAACCCCGCGGCCCCTCAATGCCACCGGACTCCCCCGAGCCCCGCAGCCCGCCGACGTCACCCGAACCCCCCGAGCCGGAACCCCCTGTGCCCCGCGCACCCCCCACGCCCTCGGAACTCCCCGTACCCCGCGCGTCCCCCGCGCGTCCCGCCTCGTCCGCGTCCCCCGTGCTGTGCTGCCCGGCGGTCATGTCACACCACCTCGTCCTCGTGCAGGCGGGCGCGCAGGGCGCGGACCGCCGTGTGCAGCCTGCTCTTGACCGTGCCCTCGGGGATGTCCAGTTCCTCGGCGATGTCCCGGACGGGCAGGTCGGCGAAGAAGCGGAGGACGAGCACCTGCCGCTGGGCGGCGGGCAGTTCGTCCAGGCCCCGGGCGACGGCGAGGGAGAGCAGGCTGGTCTCCTCGCCGGAGGCGTGCGCGGGCTCGCGCAGCGCGGCCAGCCGCTCCCCCAGCCGCTCCTGGCGCCGCTTCGCCCGGTGCCAGTCCATGGCGAGGTTGGAGGCGACCACCGCCGCCCACGCCGACACGTCCCGCGGCGCCTCCCGCCCGCTCGCGGTCCGCTCCAGCAGCCGCAGCCGTACCTGCTGCACCCCGTCCGGCAGGTCCGACTGCGGCACCCCGCCGAGCGCGAGCACGGCCCGCACACGGCGTTCCTGGGCCGCGTCCAGCGGATCGCCGCCGGTACGGTCCCCGCGGTCCGCGCCGGCGGCGTACGCCCCCCGGTCGCGGCGCGCCCCTCCGCGCAGCACAAGCCACCCCCTCACGCCTTTGCCCCTACGACGCGGGAGCGGGCGGAAACGTTCGGACGGGTTTCCGGCGGCCCTCGGAGGCGTACGTCACACCGCGGTGTGGCCGGAAACCGTACGGGCAGGGGCCGGACAGCACGGCTTGCGGCCCAGGCGCCCGGCGGAGGGAATTTCTGCAGCTCGACGGGGCTTGCGGGGGACGTCCGGAACCGTCCGGCGGTTGATCGTGTCCCACTCCTCGGGCAGGCGTCGCAAAGAATTGGACAGGTGGACCGGGGTCGGCCGCATCATGGAAAAGCCCCGGTCAGGCACGAGACACAAAGAGGGAGTCACTGTGAGGGTCGGAATCGTCGGAGCCACCGGTCAGGTCGGCACGGTCATGCGCAGGATCCTCACGGAGCGGAACTTCCCGGTGACCGAGCTGCGCCTGTTCGCCTCGGCGCGCTCGGCCGGCACCGTGCTGGACGGGGTGACGGTGGAGGACGCGGCGACCGCGGACTACACCGGCCTGGACATCGTGCTGTTCTCCGCGGGCGGCGCGACCTCCAAGGCGCTGGCCGAGAAGGTCGCCTCCCAGGGCGCCGTCGTGATCGACAACTCCTCCGCCTGGCGCCGGGACCCCGAGGTGCCCCTGGTGGTCTCCGAGGTGAACCCGCACGCGGTGGCCGACCGCCCCAAGGGCATCATCGCGAACCCGAACTGCACCACGATGGCCGCGATGCCGGTGCTGAAGCCGCTGCACGAGGAGGCGGGCCTCGAGGCGCTGGTCGTCGCCACCTACCAGGCCGTGTCCGGCTCGGGTCTGGCGGGCGTGGCCGAGCTGCACGGCCAGGTGCTGAAGGTGGCCGACGAGGCCGACAAGCTGACCCACGACGGCGCGGCGGTCGACTTCCCCGAGCCGAACGTCTACAAGCGCACCATCGCCTTCAACGTGCTGCCCTTCGCCGGCAACCTCGTCGACGACGGTCTGAACGAGACCGACGAGGAGCAGAAGCTGCGCAACGAGTCCCGCAAGATCCTGGAGATCCCCGGGCTGAAGGTCTCCGGCACCTGTGTGCGCGTACCCGTCTTCTCCGGCCACTCCCTCCAGGTCAACGCCCGTTTCGCCCGCCCCCTGTCCCCCGAGCGCGCCACCGAGCTGCTCGCGGGAGCGCCGGGCGTCGCCCTCTCCGACATCCCGACCCCGCTGCAGGCGGCCGGCCAGGACCCGTCGTACGTCGGCCGCATCCGCCGCGACGAGACGGTGGACAACGGCCTCGCCCTGTTCGTCTCCAACGACAACCTCCGCAAGGGCGCCGCGCTGAACGCGGTCCAGATCGCGGAGCTGGTGGCGGCGGAGCTGTCCGAGAAGTAGCGCACCACGGTGAGGGGCGGCCACGGTCACGTGGCCGCCCCTCGGCGTTTCCCCGGTCGCCCACCGGCTGAGCCCGTCGCCCGCGGACAGAGCCCTAGCCCCGCCGCCGCACCTCGTACAGGAAGCAGCCGTACTCCACCGCCCGCACGTGCACCAGCGCCACCTCCGGGTCGGCGAAGGCCTCGGCAAGGGCGGAGGGGAAGTCCCTCTCCACGAGGCGGCCGCCCAGGATGCGGCCGTCGGCCGAGTAGCGGCGCAGGGTGCGGTGGGCGCCTGTGAAGGGCAGGCCGGCGCCGGACGGGCCGGGGCAGTCGCCGGCGTGGATGAACACCGGGCCCTGCTCGTCGTAGGCCCCCGGGTCCGCGCCCGTCTCGGCGGCCCAGCGGCGCAGCGGCGCGTAGGAGACCAGGGCGATGTGTTCGCCGGGTTCGCTGCGGCGCAGGCAGCAGCGCAGCGGGGCGCCGCCCTCCTCGTCGGTGAAGGGGGCCGGGGGGCGGCCGGCGTCGTCCGAGGTGCGCAGTTCCTCCAGGGTGGCGGACGGGATCGGGAGGGCCGTGTAGATCGTCATACCGCCAGCGTCCCGCCGGGCCGCCGCGTTGACCGGCGGGAACCGGACATCGCGTTCCCCGCGGGTCCCGTGGAAGGATGACGCAACCGACACATATCGAGGAGATGACCGCGTGCCTGGCACAAACCTGACTCGCGAAGAGGCGCGGCAGCGGGCCGAGCTGCTCACCGTTGACTCGTACGAGATCGAACTCGACCTCTCCGGCGCGCAGGAGGGCTCGACCTACCGGTCCGTGACCACGGTGCGCTTCGACGTGGCCCGTGACGGCGCCGAGTCCTTCATCGACCTGGTCGCGCCGGCCGTCCACGAGGTCACGCTGAACGGGGACGCGCTGGATGCGGCCGAGGTCTTCAAGGACTCGCGGATCGCCCTGCCGGGGCTGCTTCAGGGGCGCAACGTCCTGAGGGTCGTCGCGGACTGCGCCTACACCAACACCGGCGAGGGCCTGCACAAGTTCGTGGACCCGGTCGACGACCAGGCCTACCTGTACACCCAGTTCGAGGTGCCGGACGCCCGCCGGGTGTTCGCCTCCTTCGAGCAGCCGGACCTGAAGGCCACCTTCCAGTTCACCGTGCGGGCGCCCGAGGGCTGGACCGTCGTCTCCAACTCGCCGACGCCCGAGCCCCAGGACAACGTCTGGGTCTTCGAGCCGACCCCGCGCATCTCGACGTACATCACCGCGCTGATCGTCGGCCCGTACCACAGCGTCCACAGCGTGTACGAGAAGGACGGGCAGAGCGTGCCGCTCGGCATCTACTGCCGGCCCTCGCTCGCCGAGTACCTCGACGCGGACGCGATCTTCGAGGTGACCCGGCAGGGCTTCGACTGGTTCCAGGAGAAGTTCGACTACGCATACCCGTTCGCCAAGTACGACCAGCTGTTCGTGCCCGAGTTCAACGCGGGCGCGATGGAGAACGCCGGCGCGGTCACCATCCGCGACCAGTACGTCTTCCGGTCCAAGGTGACCGACGCGGCGTACGAGGTCCGCGCGGAGACCATCCTGCACGAGCTGGCCCACATGTGGTTCGGCGACCTGGTCACCATGGAGTGGTGGAACGACCTGTGGCTGAACGAGTCGTTCGCCACCTACACCTCCATCGCCTGCCAGGCCGCCGCCCCCGGCTCGCGCTGGCCGCACTCGTGGACCACGTTCGCCAACTCGATGAAGACGTGGGCGTACCGGCAGGACCAGCTGCCGTCCACGCACCCGATCATGGCGGACATCCGCGACCTGGACGACGTGCTCGTCAACTTCGACGGCATCACGTACGCCAAGGGCGCCTCCGTGCTGAAGCAGCTGGTCGCCTACGTCGGCGAGGACGAGTTCTTCAAGGGCGTGCAGGCCTACTTCAAGCGGCACGCCTACGGCAACACCCGCCTGTCCGACCTGCTCGGCGCCCTGGAGGAGACCTCCGGCCGCGACCTGAAGACCTGGTCGAAGAAGTGGCTGGAGACCGCGGGCATCAACGTGCTGCGGCCGGAGATCGCCACGGACGCGGAGGGCGTCGTCACCTCCTTCGCCGTCCGCCAGGAGGCCCCGGCGCTGCCCGCCGGCGCCAAGGGCGAGCCGGTGCTGCGCCCGCACCGCATCGCGATCGGCCTGTACGACCTCGACGGCGGCTCCGGCAAGCTGGTGCGCACCGAGCGGATCGAGCTGGACGTCGACGGTGCGCTGACGGCCGTGCCGCAGCTCACGGGCCGGCGCCGCCCGGCGGTCGTCCTGCTCAACGACGACGACCTGTCGTACGCCAAGGTCCGCCTGGACGAGGAGTCCCTGAGGGTCGTCACCGAGCACCTCGGCGACTTCACGGAGTCCCTGCCGCGCGCCCTGTGCTGGGCCTCGGCCTGGGACATGACGCGGGACGCCGAGCTGGCCACCCGCGACTACCTCTCCCTCGTCCTGTCCGGCATCGGCAAGGAGTCGGACATCGGCGTGGTGCAGTCGCTGCACCGCCAGGTCAAGCTGGCCATCGACCTGTACGCCGACCCGGCCGCCCGCGAGTCCCTGCTGACCCGCTGGACCGACGCGACGCTCGCGCACCTGCGGGCGGCGGAGCCGGGCAGCGACCACCAGCTGGCCTGGGCCCGCGCCTTCGCGGCCACGGCCCGCACCCCGGAGCAGCTGGACCTGCTGGAGGCGCTGCTGGAGGGCACGCAGACCGTCGAGGGGCTGGCCGTCGACACGGAGCTGCGCTGGGCGTTCGTGGAGCGGCTCGCGGCGGTCGGCCGCTACGACGAGGCGGAGATCGCGGCCGAGTACGAGCGGGACAAGACGGCCGCCGGCGAGCGTCACGCGGCGACGGCCCGCGCGGCCCGGCCCACGGAGGAGGCGAAGGCGGAGGCGTGGTCCTCGGTCGTCGACTCCGACAAGCTGCCGAACGCCGTGCAGGAGGCGGTGATCGGCGGGTTCGTCCAGACCGACCAGCGCGAGCTGCTGGCGCCGTACGCGGACGCCTACTTCGAGGTGCTCAAGGGCGTCTGGGAGTCGCGTTCGCACGAGATGGCCCAGCAGATCGCCGTCGGCCTGTACCCGGCGATCCAGGTCTCCGAGGCCACCCTGGCCAGGACGGACACCTGGCTGGCCACGGCGGAGCCGAACGCGGCCCTGCGCCGCCTCGTCTCGGAGTCCCGCGCGGGCATCGAGCGCGCGCTGAAGGCCCAGGCGGCGGACGCCGCGGCGGGCAGGTAGGCGGTACGGCGCCAGGGGCGCCCGGCACCGTGTGCCGGGCGCCCCTGGCGCCTGTCCGTTCGCGGCTACCGGTGGTCCCGTACCAGCGCCGCGAAGCGCAGGGCGACCTGCCGCCACACCCGGGAGGCGGCCGCGTCGTCCCGCAGCGCGTCGCGGTGCAGCCGCGCCCGGTCCACTCCGTAGCGCTCCAGCCGGGAGGCGGGCCACCGCGCGATGCGGTCGGGGTCGGTCTCGGGGTGGAACTGCACTCCCCAGGCCGCGTCCCCGATCCGGAAGGCCTGGTGGGGGCACCGCTCGCTGCGGGCCAGCCAGCGTGCCCCGGGCGGCAGCCGGACGATCGCGTCGACGTGGTTCTCCACGGCCGTCGGCCGCGCGGGCAGCCCCGCGAAGAGCGGGTCCCGCGCCGCGTCCGGGAGCAGGGTCAGCGCGGTGCTGCCGAACTCCGGTTCGCCGTACTCCGCTGCCACCGTGCCGCCCGCCAGCTGCGCGAGCATCTGGCCGCCGAGGCAGATCCCGAACACGGGCGTGTCCCGGTCCAGGGCCCGGCTCATCAGGGCCCGCGTCGCCGGCAGCCACGGCGCCCGCTCGTCGTCGTCCGGCAGGTACCCGCCGCCCAGCACGATCAGCGCGTCGTGCTCCAGCCGCGCCGGCAACGCCTGCGTGTCCCCCCGGACCACCTCCAGCCGGACTCCGCCCTCGGCCAGCCAGTCACCCCACCGCCCGGGCCCTCCGTGCGCGGTGTGCTGCACCACCAGCGCCGTGGCCGCACGTCCCATGGCCCGCCACCGCCTTTCACCCGCAGCCCACGGCCGCGGTGGCGGCCGCCGTCACGACTCTCTCAGCAAGCGCCGCACGTCCGCAGCCGTCCGCCGCGAGGAGCGCTCGTGGGCCCGGCCCGCCTCGCGGAGCGCCTCCAGCACGCGGCTCACCGCGGGGGCCGACTCGCCGCCCCTGCGGACGGCCGCCGTGACGTGCCGGACCGGGCCGCCCGGGCCGAGGTCGCGCATCACCACGCCGTCGCGGCGGGCCGCGGCCATGCGCGGGACCAGGGCGACGCCCATGCCCGCCTCGACCATGGCGAGGATGGCGGTCCAGCCGGAGGCCGAGTGGCCCTGGTGGGGGCTGAACCCCGCGGCCTCGCAGGCGCGGCGGGTGATGTCCGACCAGGGGCCGCTGCCGCCGAAGATCCAGGGTTCCGCCGCCAGGTCGGGGAGGGCCGGGGCGGGCGCCGCGGCCAGGGGGTGGCCGGGCGGCAGGGCGAGGTCCAGCGGGTCGGCGAGCAGCGGGACCTGGGTGAGGCGGGGGTCGGCGGCGCCGGGCGCGGAGGCCGCGAGGGACAGGGCGAGGTCGACCTCGCCGGCGGTCAAGAGGTCGTACGCCTCGGCGGCCTCCGCCTCCGTCACGCGGACGGTCACCCCGGGGTGCGCCTCCCGCAGCGCCCGTACGGCCGGTACGACCAGGGCGGGCACGGACGTCGGGAACGCGCCGACCCTGACCTCGCCCGCCTCGCCCTGCACGTACGCCGCCAACGCGGCCTCGGTGCGCTCCAGTTGCTCGAAGACCGGTTCCGTGTGGGTCAGCACCAGGCGGGCCGCCTCGGTGAGCCGGACCCGGCGGCCCTGCGCCTGGAGCAGGGGCACGCCGAGCTGCCGGGCGAGGTTGGTGAGCTGCTGGGACACCGCGGACGGGGTCATGTGCAGGGCGTCGGCCGTCGCGGTCACCGTCCCCCGCTCGCGCAGGGTGCGCAGGATCTGCAGCTTCCGGATGTCCCACTCGGCCATGCCGGAAAGCTACACGTCACCGGCGGACGCCCGCGCCCAGCACCACACCGCCCAGGATGAGGGCCATGGACAGCAGCTGCGGCCATCCGGTCGTCTCGCCGAGGAGGGCCCAGGAGAGGACGGCCACGCAGACCGGCTGGAGGTAGTAGACGATGCCCGCGCGGGTCGCGCCGATCAGGGCGATGGCCTTGTTCCAGGCGAAGAAGGCGACGGCGGAGGAGGCCACGCCCACGTAGAGGACCGGCAGGACCGTGCCGGCACCGGGGTGGAAGGTGCCCTGGGCGGTCACGCTCACCGCCTGTACGGGCAGCAGCAGGACCGTGCCGGTCAGGAACGTGGTGAACAGGAAGGCGTTGCCGTCGAGTTCGGCGGGCCTGCGGCGCAGCAGGGCGCTGTAGCCGGCGAAGCAGCAGGCGGCGGCGATCATCCACAGGTCGCCGGACGAGAAGGCCGTACCGCCGCCGACGAGCAGCGCGACGCCCGCGCAGGCGAGGAGCAGCCCGGTGGTGCGCCGCGCGCCGAGCCGTACGCCGCCCAGCCGTTCGAACACCGCCATGAGCACCGGCGAGGCGGCCATGATCAGGCCCATGGTGGGGGCCGGTGTGGTCAGTCCGGCCTGGTTGACGAGGGTGTTGTAGCCGGCCACGCCGAGGAGGGAGACGAGGACGAGGTACCGGGCGTGGCGGCGGACGAGGGCCCGCTGCCGCCAGGCCCGGCGGGCGCCGAACGGTGCGACGGCGAGGAGCGCGACGACCCAGCGCCAGAAGGCGTGCTGGACGGGCGGCACGCTGTCGTGCAGGGCCCGGGAGGTGACGAAGCTGCCGGACCAGACGAGCGTGGCGAGGGCGGCGAGAGCGAGACCGGCAGCGGGTGCGGCCTTGGAGGGGTGGGTGCTGGTGGATCGGGTGGTGGTCCTGGGCAGGACGGCGGCCACGGGGCTCCTTCCGGTGAGGGTGTGCCCCTACCGTCGCAACGCCGGACCGGTCAGGTCCATCGAATCTTCTCGATCAGTCTTTTCAGCAGTCCTGAACGATCCGGGGCTGCCCGTCCCGAGCTGTCCCGCCAGCGTCGCCGCGAACGCCAGCGCCATGCCCGCCGTCTGCACCGGTGTGAGCGCCTGCCCGAGCGCCGCCCAGCCGGTGACGGCCGCGGTCAGCGGGGAGAGCGGGCCGAGGAAGGCGACCTGGGTCGCGGTGAGCCGGCCGATCCCGCGGAACCAGAGCCAGTACGCCACCGCGGTGTTGACCAGGGCGAGGTAGAGGTACCCCGCCGTGGCGCGGCCGTCCAGGGCGGGCGGCGCGCCCTCGGCGAGGAAGGCGACCGGCGCGATGAGCAGGCCGCCGGCGGTGAGCTGCCAGCCGGTGAGCGCCAGCGGGCCGACGCCCTCGGGGCGGCCCCAGCGCTTGGTCAGCACGGTGCCGGTGGCCATGGAGGCGGTGGCCGCGACGGCCGCGAGCACGCCCACCGCGTCGAGCGTTCCGCTCCCCCGCAGGACGACGAGACTGACGCCGAACGCGGCGACGGCACCGGTGACCAGGGTGCGCGGTGCGGGGCGGTGCCTCAGCAGCAGCGCCGAGAGGCCGACGACGAACAGCGGCTGGACCGAGCCGACCACGGCGGCCATCCCGCCGGGCAGGCGGTACGCCGAGACGAACAGCAGCGGGAAGAAGGCACCGATGTTGAGCGCCCCCAGCACCGCGGAACGCCACCACCAGCCGCCCCTGGGCAGCACCCGGGTCAGCGCCAGCAGGAGCAGCCCGGCGGGCAGGGCGCGCAGCAGTGCCGTGAACAGCGGCAGGTCCGGCGGCAGGAACGCGGTGGTGACGGCGTAGGTGGTGCCCCAGGAAGCCGGGGCGAGCGCGGTGAGGAACACGGTGACGGATCGCTTCACGGCAGGGACTCCTCGGCTGCCGAAGTAGCTCGGCGAAATGGCTTGGCGAAATGGCTTGGCAGCAATTAGCTTAGTACTAAGCAACTCGCTTGCAAGCTACTTTCTTGCCGTGCATATCCGGCGAGGCGATACTCGGCGCATGAGCGCAGGACAGGATCCGGTCGACGCGATCATCGACCAGTGGGCGGCCGTGCGGCCCGACCTCGACACCAGGGCCATGGAGGTATTCGGGCGGATCTACCGCCTCTCGCGCCTCATGGGCGACCGCATGGAGAAGGCGTACCAGCCCTGCGGCATCTCCCGCGGTGAGTTCGACGTGCTGGCGACCCTGCGCCGGGCCGGCGAGCCCTACACCCTCTCGCCGCGCCAGCTGTCGGCGACCCTCATGCTGACCACCGGCGGGATGACCGGCCGGCTGGACAAGCTGGAGAAGGCCGGCCTGCTGCGCCGCTCCCCCGACCCGCACGACCGCAGGGGCCTGAAGGTGACGCTGACCGGAAAGGGGCTCGACATCGTCGACCGCGCGGTCGGCGCGGGCCTTGCGGAGCAGCAGGCGGCCCTGTCCCGCCTCGACGACGAACAGGCCAGCCAACTGGCCGGCTTGCTGCGGGAGTTGCTCGCGGGAACCCAGGACGCCCCGCACTAGCCTCCGACGTGCGCGGTGAGCGCCGCCTCGATGTCCGCAGCGCCGACCGCGTCGGCGGCCCAGGCCGCGTATCCGTCGGGGCGGACCAGCACGCTCGTCCGGCGGCCGCTCGCCCAGTGCGCCACGGCCAGCCGGCCGGCGCGGCCGGGGCCCGCCTCGTACGGCTCCGGGGTGATCAGCACGAACCGGCCGCCGCGCAGCGCCTCGTAGAGGCGGCCGCCGCCGGACAGGGCCACGTCCGGGACACGGGCGCCGGTGAGCCGGTGGGCGCCGCGGGGCGCGGGGTAGCGGTAGCCGATGCCGGTGACCTGGCCGGCGATCCGGCGCCGGGCGGGGCCGACGGTGTTCAGGAAGGTGGTGAGCGCGGCGCGGGCGGCGAGGGTCCAGGGGCGCTTGGCCATGGCGAGGCGGACGATCCCGCCGCTGCTGCGCAGCACCGCCCTGCCCACGGGGTGCCGCTCGGCCTGGTAGGTGTCGAGCAGCGCGGGGTCCGCGTGCCCGGTGAGGACCGCGGCGAGCTTCCAGCTCAGGTTGGCGGCGTCCTGCAGCCCGGTGTTCATGCCCTGGCCGCCCGCCGGGGTGTGCACATGGGCGGCGTCACCGGCGAGGAAGACCCGGTCGGCCCGGTAGGCGGGGGCCTGCCGTTCGTCGCTGTGGAAGCGGGACATCCAGCGGGCGTCGTGCATCCCGAAGTCCCGGCCGAGCGCGAGGCGGGTGATCTCCTTGACCTCGGCCAGGTCCAGCGGCGCGTCGTCGGGGACGTTGCGGCCGCGGTGCCAGCCGATCACCCGGTGGTAGCCGTCGCCGAACGGCGCGAGGAACGCGAAGGCGTCGCCGACGGCGTTGACGGTGAGCAGGCCCGGCGGCTCCTCGGCGAGCCGGACGTCGGCCAGGACGACCGACCGGATCACCGACTTGCCGGGGAACGGCAGTCCGATCGCCTCCCGGACGGCGCTGCGCATGCCGTCGGCGCCGACGACGTACGCCGCCCGGAAGGTCTCCGTACCGCCCTCGGGGCCGCGCGCCTCGACCCGCACCCCGTCCGCGTCCTGGGCGAGCCCGGTCAGCTCGGTCTCGTACCGGAAGTCGGCTCCCGCCTCGGCCGCCCGCCGTTCCAGGACCTTCTCGACCTCGTACTGCGGGAGGACCAGGAGGTGGTTGAACCGGGAGGGGAGGGCGGCCAGGTCGATGCCGAGCCGGCCGAACAGACGGAGGCGGTCGAGGGGCTGCCCGGCCTTCTCGAGATCGTCGGCGACGGCGCGCGCGTCGAGCTGCTCCAGGGTGCGGGCGTGCAGCACGAACGCACGGGAGAGGTTGCTGATCTTGTGGGGGCGCTTCTCGAGGACGGTGACCGGGACGCCGGCTTCGGCGAGGTCGCCGGCCAGCAGGAGGCCGGTGGGGCCGGAGCCGACCACGATGACGGAGGGGGTGCGCGGGTCGGTGCCGGGTCCGGTGACCTTCGCGGTGGTGGTGCCGTTGTTGCCAGTGGTGCCGGACATGAGGGCCTCCTGGATGCCAACGCTTGTTGGCCAACGCCCGCGGGTCGGTCGGCACCCGGGGGCACGCCGCCCGCTGGGGGTCAACGCTTGTTGGCCAACGCTTGTTGACAACGGTAGGCCCGGCGGCAGACGCGAGTCAACACTTGTTGGCCAACGCATGTTGGCCTACGCTCGTGGACATGACCGGCAGCTCGAAGACGACCCAGCCGCGCCCCTCCGACCAGCCGCGCCGCTCCGATGCCACCCGCAGCGCCATCCTCGACGCAGCCCGCGAGCGGTTCGCCGCCGACGGCTATGAGCGGGCCACCATCCGGGCGATCGCCCGGGACGCGCGGATCGACCCGTCGATGGTGATGCGCTACTACGGCAGCAAGGAGGGCCTGTTCGCGGCGGCCGTCGCGCTGGACCTGCGGCTGCCCGACCTGACGGAGATGCCCAGGGAGGAGGTCGGGCGCGCGCTGGTCGCCCACTTCCTCGGCCTGTGGGAGGAGAACGAGGAGCTGACGGCCATGCTCCGGGTCGGCGCCACCAACCAGGCCGGGGCCGAGCGGATGCAGGGCATCTTCCGGGACCAGCTGCTGCCGGTGGCCGCCCAGGTGTGCCCGGACCCCGAGCAGGTCCCCACCCGTGCCGCCCTGTGCGCCGCGCAGCTGCTCGGGCTGGCCCTGACCCGCTATGTGCTGCGGCTGCCGCCGGTGCGGGAGCTGACCCGTCCGGAGCTGCTGGCGTGGCTCGGGCCGACCGTGCAGCGGTACCTCACCGCGCCGCACCCCTGAGCGGCGCGGCGGCACAGGGCGGAGCCGCCGCACAGGGCGGAGCCGCCCATCGGCCGAGGGGGCCACTCCTGCCCGCGGACCTGCCCGCCGGACCGGTCAGACGCGCACAGGCTCCGCCGGCTCCGGGCGCGCGTCCGCGCTCTCCAGGCGGAGCATGGCCTGCTCGTCGGGGGTGCCGGGCGCCGCCTGGTAGACCACCATCCGCTGGCCGCCCGTCCGGGCGAGTCGCATGACCTCGTACGTCAGGGTCATGAGCCCGGCCGCCGGATGCCGGAAGCACTTCTGGCCGCCGCCGCGCTCGCAGACGTCGTACCGTTCCCACAGCCTCGCGAACTCCGGTGATTTGAGGATGAGTTCGCCGACGAGCACGGTGAGTTCGGGATCGTCCGGGTCGGCGCCGGCGACCGCCCGCAGATGCGCGACCGAGTGGGCGACGGTCTCCTCCCACGGCTCGTAGAGCGTCCGGCCGACCGGGTGGAGGAAGAGGTAGCGGGTCAGGTTGCGCTGCTCCTCGGGCCAGTCCCAGAGCCCGGGCAGCAGCCGCCGGCCGGGCGGGTTCGCGGCCAGGACGCGGTTGTGGCGGCTGACCACGTAGGCGGGCAGCGGGCGCACGGACTCCAGCATGCGCAGCACGGAGTCGCGGACGGTGTGGTCGGAGCAGGCGGGCAGCTCCGAGACCCGGCCGGAGGCCAGCTCGGCGAGTTCGTGCAGGCGTTCGTAGGCGTCGCCGCGCAGCCGCAGGGCGCGGCCGAGGGCGTCCACGACGGCGGGGGACGGGTTGGTCTCCCGGCCTCGCTCCAGGCGGATGTAGTAGTCGACGCTCACCCCGGCCAGCGCGGCCAGCTCCTCCCGGCGCAGTCCCGGAGTGCGGCGCACGCCCGCGCCGGCCGGCAGACCGACGTCCTCCGGGCGGACCTGGGCCCTGCGGGCCTTCAGGTAGCGGCCCAGTTCGGTGCCCCGTGCGTCCACTGCAGTCCCCATCCCGTCATTGTGACAGGCGGGGCGGGGGCGTGGGGGGCCGCGTCAGGGCCTGGAACGCGGCACCCCCGGCACAGCGCGGTCTGCCCGACGGCCGTGGCGCGGCCCAGAGTTGGACGCGGAGCGGGCGGCCCGGCCGCCGGGGCCCAGGGGGTGCACGACACCGGACCGCGGCCCCGGCCGGCTGCCGCCGCGCTCACCACCGACCGCGCTCGTCCGTCACAGCGTCTCCCGAGGGATTCCCCATGCCGATCACCCCGCCCCGGTCCACGTCCACCGCCTCCGCTCACGGGCCCGCCCCCGTGCCGACGGGGCGCCCGGTCCGGCGACGACGGCCGGACCGGGTGCGGCCGGCCGCGCCGCCCGCCGGTGCCGCCGGGCCGCGCGGGAGCGGCGTCTCGCTGGTCGCGTCCCTGCTCGGGTTCACCGTGATCACCGTCGACGTCTCGGCCGTGAACATCGCCCTGCCCGCGATCCGGAGCTCCTTCAGCGGCGGGATGGCCGGGCTGCAGTGGGTGGTGGACGCCTACACGCTGATGTTCGCCGCGCTGATGCTCTCCGCCGGCGCCCTCGCCGACCGCGCCGGCGCCCGGCGCGCCTACGCCTGGGGCGTCGCCCTGTTCAGCCTGGCCTCCCTCGGCTGCGCGCTCGCGCCCGGCATCGGCGTACTGGTCGCCGCCCGGGTGGCGCAGGGCGGCGCGGCCGCGATCGTGATGCCGGCCTCGCTGGCGCTGATCCGGCAGGCGTACGAGGACGCGCGGGCGCGTGCCCGGGCGATCGCGCTGTGGACGGTGGGCGGCTCGGTGGCGATGGCCGCGGGTCCCGTGCTGGGCGGGCTGCTCACGGACACGGCGGGCTGGCGTGCCGTGTTCCTGCTCAACCTGCCGGTGGGCGCGGTGATCCTCGGCCTGCTGGTGCGCGTGCCGCGCTCCCCGCGGCGGCCGGCCGCGCTGGACGGCGGCGGCCAGATCACCGCCGTACTGGCCCTCGCGGGGCTGGCTTTCGCAGTGATCGAGGGCGGCCACCTGGGCTGGACCAGCCCGCCCGTGCTGGGGTCCGCCGTGCTCGCCGTCGCCTCGGGGTACGCCTTCCGCGTGGTGGAGTCCCGGCACCGCCGGCCCATGGTCCCGCTGGAGATGCTCGCCAAGCGGGAGGTGGCCGTCCCGCTCGCGGTGGGCTTCGCCGTCAACGCCGCCTTCTACGGCGGGATCTTCGTCCTCGGGCTGTACTACCAGCAGGTGCGCGGGATGTCGGGGATCGCGGCCGGGCTGATGTTCGTGCCGCTCTCGGCGGTGGTGACGGCGACCAACCTGGTCTCGCCGCGGCTGGCGGAGCGGATCGGGCGGCGCCCGGTGATCGTCACCGGGCAGCTGGTCTTCGCCCTGGCGATGCTGGCGCTGCTGCCGCTGACCGCGCGCACACCGGTGTGGCTGGTGCTTGTCCTGCTGCTGCCGCTGAGCGTCGGCGGGGCGCTCGCGGTGCCCGCGCTGACCGCGCTGCTGATGGACGCCGTACCGCGGGAGCGCGCAGGGACCGCGTCGGGGCTGCTGAACGCGCTCCGGCAGACCGGCGGTGCGCTCGCCGTCGCCCTCTTCGGCGGTCTGCTCGCCGGGCCCGGCGGCGGATTCTCCCTGCCGGGCATGCGGGTCGGCCTGCTCGCCGTCGCGGCGCTCCTGCTCGCCACCGCCGCCCTGTGCCGCCTCCTGCCGCGCGGCTGACCACCGGGCACGCGGGCGACGGCCGGACGGCGCGCGGACACGCCGCGGGCGCCGGCCTGTCCCGGGTACGGCGTCGGGCGCGTACCGCGGGAGGACGGCGCCCCCGGCGGGAGAACGGGCGTCCGGTCAGGCCTTGGCGGCGTCCGAGCCGGACTTCACGCTGATGTTGGACGAGGTGACGTCCTTCTTCTTGTGCGACTTGTCCAGCGCCATGACCAGGCCGGCGATGACGGCGAACAGCGCGAGCGGGATCAGCACGTAGAGGCCCAGCGTCTGGATGACGCTCAGGCCGGGGCCGGGGTCGTCGCCGTCGTCGCGGGTCAGCGCGAGCGCGGGGGACGACATGAGCAGCATCATCAGCGTCGTACCGGCGGCCAGGGCGCCGGCGCGCAGGGCGTTCTTCTTGTCCACGGTCTCAAATTAGCGAACCACCCCGAACGCCGCGCGCCCGGGGTCCCGTACCGGCGCCCGACCCGTCGTCGACCTGCGTGAACACGGCGAGCAGCGCCCTCAGTCCGGGTGACGCCGTCAGCTCCTCCAGCGGGACGGGCCGGCCCTCGCGGTCGGCGATCGGCAGCCGCCAGTTCGGGTACTGGTCCCAGGTTCCCGGCAGGTTCTGCGGGCGGCGGTCGCCGACGCCGTCCGGGAGCCAGACGCCGATCAGCCGGGCCGGGGTGCGCAGCAGGAAGCGGTGCAGGGCGCGGATCTCCTCCTGCTCGTCGGTGCCGGGCGGCCCGGCCGCGGTCAGGTTCAGCAGGCCGAGGCTGCCGAGCAGGGCGAGCCACTCGGCGGTGTCGGCGTCCGCCTCGGCGCGTTCCTCGGCCGCGGGGCGGGTGAGCAGGCCGAGGCGGTCGCGCAGCTCGACGTGGTCGCCGGTGAGCCGGGCGGCGCTGGGCGGCAGGTCGTGGGTGGTGACGGTGGCCAGGCAGTCGGCGCGCCAGCGGTCGGGCGGCAGCGGCCGGCCGTCGCCCTCCCAGTCGCGTTCGAACCACAGCACCGAGGTGCCGAGCACGCCGCGCCGCTGGAGGGTCTCGCGGACGCCGGGCTCGACGGTGCCGAGGTCCTCGCCGATGACGACGGCCCCGGCGCGGGTGGCCTCCAGGGCGAGGACGGCGAGCATGGCGTCGGCGTCGTAGCGGACGTAGGTGCCTTCGGTGGGCGCGCTGCCCTGCGGGACCCACCAGAGCCGGAACAGGCCCATGACGTGGTCGATGCGCAGGGCTCCGGCGTAGCGGAACAGGGCGCGCAGCAGGTCGCGGTAGGGGGCGTAGCCGGTGGCGGCGAGGCGGTCGGGGCGCCAGGGCGGCAGGCCCCAGTCCTGGCCGCGGGCGTTGAAGGCGTCGGGCGGGGCGCCGACGGACATGCCGGCGGCGAACACGTCCTGCTGGGCCCAGGCGTCGGCGCCGTCGGGGTGCACGCCGACGGCGAGGTCGTGCACGATCCCGACCGGCATGCCGGCCTCCAGCGCGACGCGCTGGGCGGTGCGGAGCTGGCCGTCGGTGAGCCAGGCGAGACGGGCGTGGAAGGCGACGCGGCCGGCGAGTTCGGTGCGGGCGCGCGCGGTGCCGGCCGAGCGGGGATCGCGCAGGTCCCCGGGCCAGCGGCGCCAGTCGGAGCCGTGGATCTCGGCGAGGGCGCACCAGGTGGCGTGGTCGTCGAGGGCCTGGCCGTGGGCGGCGCGGAAGTCGTCGTAGGCGGCCTGCCGGCCGGGCCCGAGCGGCACCTCCAGGACGGCCTGAAGGGCCTGTCGCTTCAGCTCCCACACGGCGTCGCGGTCGATGAGGGCGCCCTTGTCGAGGACGTCGGTGCGCAGCCGTTCGGCCCGCTCCAGCAGGGGGGCGAGCCGTTCCCGGTCGGTGACGTACGCGTACTCGGGGATGTCCTCGATCCGCAGGTGGACGGGGTCGGGGAAGCGGCGGGAGGACGGCCGGTACGGCGAGGGGTCGGTGGGTTCGCCGGGCACGGCCGCGTGCAGCGGGTTGACCTGGACGAATCCCGCGCCGGCGGTACGGCCCGCCCAGCCGGCCAGCTCGGCGAGGTCGCCGAGGTCGCCCATGCCCCAGGAGCGGCGGGAGAGCAGGGAGTACAGCTGGACGAGGAGGCCGTGGGAGCGGCCGGGCGGGGCGGGCAGCCGGTCGGGGGCGACGACGAGGTGGGCGCGGCCGGTGCGCCCGTCGGGTGCGACGGCGGTGACCCGGTGGACGCCGAGCGGCAGATCCGCGGCGGTGTCCCGCTCCTCGCCCTCCTCGGTCTCGACGCTCAGGCAGGTGCCGGGCGGCAGCGCGGCGAGGGCGGCGGGGCCCTGCGGGTCGCCGGCCCAGTGCACGAGCGTCGGCGGCAGCAGCCGCTCGCGCAGTTCGCGTTCCCGCGCGGCGAGCGATGCGCGTACGGCGGCGGGTCCAGCCGCGTCGACGCCGAGGGCGGCCAGGGCGGCGGCCACGGCGGAGGCGGGGACGGCGACCGTACGGTCCGGGGCGGGGCTGTAGGAGGTGGCGACGCCGTGCAGCTCGGCGAGCCGGGCGAGGTCCTCGTCCTCGAAGTCCCCGATGTCCTCCACGTCCTCGGACGCCGCGGTCATCTACGCTCCCGTGCCGTGGACGCCGGGTGCGTACGACGGCGCGGGGAAGTCGTCGGCCTCGTACGAGGGCGTGGCGTAGGCGTCCGACTCGCTGCTCGACGGGGTGGCGTCGGCGAGCGGCGGCTCACTGGTCAGGGGCTCGGCGTCGGGCAGCGGCGGCTCACTGGTGAGCGGGGCCTGCGCGCAGGCGCTCTCCGCGCTGAAACCGCAGGCCGGAGCGTCGTAGTGGTCGGCGGAGGGCTCCGCCCCGGGTTTCGCCTGGGCCGGGAACGAGAGGTGAGCCAGTGCGGCCACGGTGGTCTCCTAGTCGGTGACGGGTCGGATGCTGTCGCTTTGAACGGATTACGGCAGGCCTACCCCAAGACGACGCGACCACTCTCGCCAACCGGTCGAACAGGGGACGGCGGGGTGTGCGCGGGCATTCGCGCGATCACTATTCACTCAGTACATGTAGTGAGTGCATAATGATCGGCATGAGCACCCGTCACATCCTCCTGGGGCTGCTCGCGGCAGGGCAGAGCCACGGCTACGACCTGAAGCGACGCCACGACGAACGCTTCCCGCAGGCCCGTCCGCTGGCGTACGGGCAGGTCTACACGACCCTGCAGCGCCTGGTCCGGGACGGGCTCGCGGAGGTCGCGGGCACCGACGCGGACGGCGGCCCGGAGCGGACGCTCTACCGCTCGACGGACGCCGGCGCGGGCGAACTGGCCCGCTGGGCGGCCGAGATCGCACCGCCCGCGCCCTTCGTGACGAACGAGATCTTCGCCAAGGTCGTCGTGTCGATCCTGGCGGGCGGGGATCCGGCCGCCTACCTGCGGGCCCAACGGGCCGCGCACATGGAGCGGATGCGGCAGCTCACGGCCGTCAAGACCGACCCCGGCACCGATCTGGCGACCGTGCTGTCGGCCGACTACGCCATCAACCACCTCGACGCCGACCTCCGCTGGATGAACACCACGGCGGCCCGGCTCACCACTCTGACCGCGGAGGTCGACGGAGCATGACCGAGCAGGGGGGCATCGCAGCATGAGCGCACTGGGCACTTCGGTCCCGGTTCTCACGGGCCGGGACCTCGTCAAGGCCCACGGCAGGAGGCAGGCGCTGCGCGGCGCCGGCGTCGACCTGCACGCGGGCGAGATCCTCGCCGTGACGGGGGCCAGCGGCAGCGGCAAGTCCACGCTGCTGCACTGTCTGGCGGGCATCGTCCGGCCGGACGCGGGCTCCGTCGAGTACGCGGGGCAGCGGCTGGACCGGCTCCCGGAGAAGCGGCTGAGCGAGCTGCGCCGTACCGACTTCGGCGTGGTCTTCCAGTTCGGGCAGCTGATCCCGGAGCTGACGGCCGTGGACAACGTGGCGCTGCCGCTGATGCTGGCGGGAGCCGGCCGCGCCGAGTCCCGGGAGCGGGCCGGTGAGTGGCTGGAGCGGTTCGGGGTGCGCGCACAGCAGGCGCTGCGGCCCGGCGAGATGAGCGGCGGCCAGGAGCAGCGGGTCGCCCTGGCCCGCGCGCTGGTGACCGGGCCCAGGGTGGTCTTCGCCGACGAGCCGACGGGCGCGCTGGACTCCCTCGCCACCGAGCAGGTGATGACGGCCCTGGTCCACAGCGTCCGCGCGTCGGGTACGGCGGTGCTCCTGATCACGCACGACGCCCAGGTCGCGGCCTACGCGGACCGCGAGATCAGGCTGCACGACGGCACCGTGGCGCCGGCGGAGGTGGCGCGGTGACGGCAGGCGGTGACGGTATGACGGGGCGGCCACGCGCCGGTGTCTCGGAAAAGGTGCCTCTATGGGCTTCGTCAAGCTGTAGCCGGGGCGGGCGACTGGTAGAAGGTGCCGTCTCGGAGCATGGCGAAGAGGACGTCGATGCG